>DATKCX010000462.1:0-4996 GCA_035512975.1 Ilumatobacter sp. | reverse complement strand
ACAGTTCGTACAGGGCGTGGTCGATCGCGTCGGCGAGTCAGAACTGAACCGGGTGCTCACTGTCACCGGTTCGCTGCCGACCCCGAGCGAGATCGACGCGCCGGGTCTGTGGATCGCTCGCGTTGGCGACAGCTGAACGACCCCGGCTGCGCTTCGCGTCGCGACGCGCACTCGGCGCACCGAGCGAGTAGTTCACCACGGCCGACGCCATCACCGCGCCCACCAAGGCAAAGCCGGCGCGGGCCGGCAGATTGAACAGCACCGGCACGACCGCAGCGATCACCCAGCCGAGCTGAAACCGGGTTTCGAACATGGCGAACGCCTGGCCACGGTTGGTCGTGGGCCCGTCACGTTGCACGAGACTCTCGAACGACAAGCGCCCCACCGCGGCGGCCAAGTTCGCACTGGCCGCCACCGCAATGCCGGCCGCGGTGCCGCCGAAGATCGCCGCCAACACTCCCGCCGCGGCTGGCAGACCGAGCGACACCAACAGCATCCGCTCTTCCCGCAACCACCGGCGCAGCGCCGGGGCGAGGGCGTTTCCAGCCAGCGTTCCCAGCGACGACAACCCGACGGCGACACCCAGCAGCACCTTGCTGTCACCGTCTTGCCCGCGAAACACGAACGCCAAGTGGAACAACATGAACCCTACGGAGGCCCGCAGCAGCACCATCGCGGCACCGGCCAGCTGCAGGCTCGCCGTGTCGAATTGCTCGGTTGCGGTGTCCTCGGTTCCGGCGAGCGGCGGCAGTTCGCGTGGCAGTCGAAGTGCGCCGACCAAGGCGACGCCGAACAACACCGCGCCGTACGTCAGTGTCGCCGACGACCCGATCGTGAGCTGCAAAGCCCCGGCCGGAATCACCGCGACCGTGCCCGCGACGCCGGCGATCACCCCCAGCTTCGAGTTCGCCTCGACGAGTTCGGTGTCAGTGCGAACCACCGCTGGCACCAGCGCCGACTTCGAAACGGTGTACGTCTTCTGCAAGACCAGCGCAGCGAACACCAGCGGGAACAGGCCCAGGTTGTCGGCGAACGGAATCATCAGCAGTTGCACGCCGCCGCGCGCCGCGGCGACGATCTGCACGATGAGCCGGCGGCCACCGCGCACCCGATCGATCGTGGGGCCGATCGCTGGGGCGACGATCAGGAACGGCGCGAAGCTCACCAGGAGGAAGGCGAGCACCTTCGATCTCGCCCCGGCTGGGTCGACATCGAAGAAGAACGAGTCGGCCAGCGCCACCACCATTGCGGCCTCGCCGCCCATCATCGCGGCATGCGTGAACGCCAACCGCTGGAACTTCGAGGTGGACGCGGGCACAGCCCGATCGTACGAGGTCAACGCGTAACGACCGTGCCGGCGTCTACGAAGCGGCTGCTACACCGGCTCGGTCGTATTTGTAACCGAGACCGCGGATGGTGACGATCCGTGTGGGCACCGCCGGGTCGTCTTCGATCTTGCCGCGGAGGCGTTTGATGTGCACGTCGAGCGTCTTGGTGTCACCCACGTAGTCGCGTCCCCACACCCGATCGATCAACGTTTCGCGCGTGAGCACACGTCCAGCATTCGACAACAGGAGGTGGAGGACTTCGAACTCCTTCAGGGGCAAGGTCACCTCACGGCCATCGACCGTGACGCGATGCTCATCGGGGTCGAGTGCCACCCCGCCCACACGGACCTCGGCCTCACCCTCGCGTTCGAATCCGCCGGTGTTGTCTGCGCTGGCGCGTCGCAGCTGTACTCGGATGCGGGCGACGAGTTCGCGGATGCGGTACGGCTTCGTGACGTAATCGTCGGCACCCACTTCGAGGCCGACGACGGTGTCGATCTCGCTCGACTTGGCCGTGACCATGATGATCGGCACGGTCGACTTGGCGCGAATCTGTCGGCACACGTCGATGCCGGAAGCACGCGGCAACATCACGTCGAGCAACACCAGGTCGGGATTCACGGCGTCGAACTTCTCGAGCGCTTCGATGCCGTCGGTGGCCACCGCCACGAGAAATCCTTCGCGACCGAGACCGATCTCGAGCGCTTCGACGAAGCTCGGTTCGTCTTCGACCAAGAGAATGGTGGGCTGTGTCATAGCTGTCCTCGCACATCGGATGGGTCGGCATCAACTGCCGATTCGGAACTCACATTGGTGGCGGGAAGTCGCAGTACGAAGGTGCTTCCCTCCCCTTCGATCGATGAGACGACCACTTCGCCGGAATGGTTCTGAGCGACGTGGCGAACGATCGACAATCCCAGCCCGGTGCCGCCGGTATCGCGGCTGCGAGCCCGGTCGACCCGGTAGAACCGTTCGAAGATGCGATCGAGGTCGCGTTGAGGGATGCCCACGCCTTGATCGACGACCATGATCTCGATCCACGGATCGGCACGCCGAAGTCGGACCTGCACCTGCCCGCCCGGATTGCTGTACTTCACCGAGTTCTCCACAAGGTTTCCAACGGCCGAGATCAGTTGCCGTCGGTCGCCCTCGACGACGAGTTGCTCGCCGCGGTCGACGGGGTTGCCGGTCGGTTCCAGCGTCGAGATCGTGATGTCTCGCCGAGCCGCCAGTTCGGTCACACGCTCGACGGCACCGTTGATGACGTCGGGCAGCTTCACGGTCTCGGTGGTGGATTCGCCACCGGCCTCGATCCGCGACAGCTCCATCAGGTCATCGAGCGTGCGCGACGCCCGATCGGCCTCGGTGGTGATGCGATCGACCAGGCGCGTCACCGTCGCCGGGTTCGGCGGCTCGAAGTTCGCCTCGTCGGCCAACGTTTCAGCGAGGACGGCGAGCGCGCCGATTGGAGTCTTCAGCTCGTGCGACAGGTTTGCCACGAAGTCGGTGCGAACTTGATCGAGCCGACGCCGCTCGGAGATGTCGTCGACGAAGACGACCGCTCCGCCGTCAGGCAGCGGATGCGAGGTGAGAACCACCACTTTTCGTGGTGGCCCGTACAGGTCGAGAACTTCGCTCCCCGGCTGGCCGGCTGAAGCAGCGGCGACGTGATGCTCCACCGCTTCGTCGATGAGCACTCCCACATGCGTGCCAGCCAGTGCCAGCGCCGCCTCGTTCTGGTAGAGCGTCCGACGATGGGAGTCGGCGACGACCACGCCGGTGGGATGGTGATCCAACGCCGCGAGCCCAACGCTGGCCGAGATCTCAGCTGGTGCCGCGACTGGCAGCACCGGCCCCGGTTCGCGAGGAGCGAAGGTGAGTCGTGACAACGATGCGAGCCCTGCCCCGGCGAGCAATCCGATCAGTAGGAGTGCGATGTCCATCTCGCCAGCGACTCGATCGAGCGAGGAGGCCGCGCAGAGAGGCGAGGCTCTGCCGAGTCTGCCTGCTCGGCACTCCCATGAGATACGGCGAGAGATCGGCGGAATGACAAGGAGCGAAGCGACCTATCCGCTGATCCTCGCGTCATGATGCGGTGGTTCGACCCTCTTCGAGCGATTCACGATGGCGGCGGACCGCATCGTGCACCGGCATCCAACCCGTCGCGATGTACATCACACGCTGGGCAATGTTGACCGCATGGTCGCCCAACCGTTCGTAGAACCGAGCAACGACGGCGAGTTGTATGGCGACCTGGAGATCGATGTTGCCGGCGGCGTGACTTTCGAAGATCTGTTGGATGAACTGCACGTGCATCTGATCGAGGAACTCGTCCATGTCGACGAGGGCTGCGGCACGAACGGAGTCGCCGGCAATGTACGCCTCGATCACCTGCTTGTACTCTTGGTGCGCCTGGTCGCTCATGCGTTGGATGGCTCCACGCAGCTTCGGGTCGAGGTCGTGCCCGTATACCCGGCGCGCCGCCTTGCAGATATTGCAACACAGGTCAGCAGAGCGCTCGATCTCCGGTGCCAGTTTCAGCGCCGCCGCGACCTGACGAAGATCCGTGGCGACCGGTGCTTGAAGGGCCAGCGCAGTCAGGGCGCGCTCCTCGATGTCCATGGCCCGCTCGTCGATGTCGACATCGCCGCGCAGCACGTACTCGGCACCCTCGAGATCCTGCTGCAACAAGATGTCGGTGACTCGCGGAATCAGTTCCACGACCGATGCGCCGAGCCGCGCGATGTCACTACGCAATGTGTCGAGGTCGTGGTGGAACTCTGGGCGTAGTTCGTCCATCAGCCGAACCGTCCCGTCACGTACTGCTCGGTGCGAGTGTCGTCGGGGTTCGAGAAGATCTTCGCCGTTGGGTTGTACTCCACGAGGACGCCGGTTCGACGATCGCTTTCGGTGTTCACTTCGGTCGTGAAGAACGCGGTGCGATCGCTGACGCGGGCCGCTTGCTGCATGTTGTGCGTGACGATGATGATCGTGTACTCGTGCGACAGTTCCTTCATCAGGTCTTCGATTCTGGCCGTGGCAATGGGGTCGAGCGCCGAACACGGCTCGTCCATCAGAATAACGTCGGGCTTCACTGCGACGCATCTGGCGATGCAGAGCCGCTGCTGTTGACCGCCCGACAAGCCGAGCGCCGACGACTTGAGACGGTCTTTGACCTCATCCCACAACGCTGCGGATTTCAACGACTGCTCGACGATGTTGTCGAGCTCGTCCTTCTTCTTGATACCGCTCAGGCGCGGCCCGAAGGTGAGGTTGTCGTAGATCGACTTCGGAAACGGGTTGGGCTTCTGGAACACCATGCCGACGCGCCGCCGAACCTCGACCGGGTCGACGTTGGGGCCGTACAGGTCGACGCCGTGATACAGGACCTTGCCACCGACACGTGCGATCTCGATGAGATCGTTCATGCGATCGAAGCACCGCAACACCGTGGACTTGCCGCAGCCCGACGGTCCGATGAAGGCAGTGATCTCGTGCTGGCGAATGTCGAGATTGACCTCTCGCACTGCCCGGAAGCCGCCGTAGTACACCTCGAGATCTTCAGTGCGGAACACCATCGGCGATTCGTCGCTCACGGCGCCCGATCGTACTTCGACCTTGATCCCGGTTTGTTGCTCCTGCGCCATGTCTGCCAATCCTGCCTTCGT
>DATKCX010000461.1:0-7793 GCA_035512975.1 Ilumatobacter sp. | reverse complement strand
CGTGGCTAGAATACAACAACCGTCGTCGGTACGTCGGAGAAGGGGCACCAACCAGGTGATCGGACGCTCAATGCAACGCTGGCACCGCGCCGGGCTCCAGACACTGCTGGCGGCCTCGGTCGTGGCGGGCGTCGCAGCACTTCCCTCTGGCGTGGGTTCCGCGGCAACGGTGAGCGACTCCGCCAGCACCACCGTCACGCTCGACGCGCCGGGCACGCTTCCGCTCGACCAGTTCAACCCGGCGCTGGGCACGCTCATGAGCGTCCAGTTGTCGGTCACCGCCGACGCGCTCGTCCAGGTCTGCATCGAGAACACCAGCGCACAGTCCGCAGCTACGGCCGGCAGTGCCGCGAGCGGCACGCTCGACGCCTCCTTTCCGGGAAGCTCGGCCCGCGCCGTCGCCACCGCTCAGGCAAATGGTGCGGCGGCCACACTGACCGCAAGCAATGGCACCGACAATTGCGCCGGTGGCTTCGACACCGCAGCGGGTCGCTTTCCGGCTCCGGTTTCCGCGGGCGACGTCACGTACTTCGAACACTCGATTCAGGCGACCAACTCCGCAACACTGAGCGATAGTGCTCAACTGGCACCGTTCATCGGTACCGGCACCGTGGCCGTCAGCTACACCACCCAGAACGACACCGAACTCGTCGTCCCAGCGGAATGGCAGAACACCGCTGTCGCTCGAGGACAACTGCAAGCTTCGGTCACCTACACCTACGTGGAGCCGGGCGGGGACATACCAGCAACGGGCAACTCCAGCTATCGCACCGCGACGATTGCGATCATCGCAGTTCTGGTCGGCGTCGCCGCATTGTTGCTCGCCAAACGTCGGCGGGTGCAGAAGCCGGTTTCCTAGGAGTTCGGCCGGATCGACCATCGCCTGTCGATCGGCCAGCGGCTCCAGTACGGTGGGCTCGGCACGTCGACTTGCGGCTGCGATCTCTGCATCCGGGGGACCCGATGGACGCACTCCGAATGCAACGAATCGACTCGGTCCGTTTCCAGCCCGACTGTCGACGAGTCATCGCCAAGCCGTTCCTGCCGCGCGAGGAGGTGTACCCCGACGGCACGAGTCGAATGCAGCTCGTGCTCGAACGCATTCTTGAGATGTCCGAACGTGACGTCGCTCAGACGTTGGCCGTGTCGATGGGTCGCTTCGAGGGCCGACATCGGGATCTGGAGGCGTTGCTGGCCGAACACTTCGAGATCGCCGTCGAACGACTGACCCACGGGGCGATCGACGTCGCATCGCTGTCGGCCGACCGGCGGTGCCTGATCGGTGCGTACTTCACCCATGAGTACTCGATCGAAGCCGCCGCGCTCGGCAACCCATCGATCGTCGCGGCTCCCGATCAATCGGGTGTGGCTGCCGGGGACGTTCGATTCATCATGAGTCTGCGAGGAATCGGCGAGGGGCACCTCTCGTCGATCGAGTTCCGCTCTGGCGTCGTCTCTGCCGGCCCATCGGTTCAACTCGACGACGTCAGCGGGTACGTAGGGGTGGGTGAACGGTTTCCTCAGATCTTCGACAAGGTGGCGCTGCGGGCGCAGTTCGTCGACGTCGGCGCGTTCGACGCGATCGAGGCGAGCGTGCTGAAACAGCTTCCCGAGCGGTTCAACTCGGCCGAGCTCGAGGCGGTCATGGTGGGCCTGGAGGGTGCCGGCACATCGCTCGCCATCACCGCCGACGCGCATCGACTGCTGTATCGCCTCGCATCGTCGAACTACAACATCGTGTTCGCGCCGGGGGTCGACATCTCGGAACGGGTGCTCTTCCCGAGTGGTCCCGCCGAGAGCCAGGGCATGGAAGACGCCCGGTTCGTTCGTTTCGTTGGCGACGACGGTGCGGTCACGTACTTCGCCACCTACACCGCCTTCGACGGCCACCAGATCACCCCTCAACTGATTGAAACCACCGACTTCCGAGAGTTTCGTGTGACCACACTGACCGGCCGACTTGCCCACAACAAGGGCATGGCGATCTTCCCCCGTCGCATCGGTGGACGGTTCGTGGCGTTGGGCCGCCACGACAACGTCAACAACTACCTGATGACGTCCGACGACATTCGTGTATGGAGCGACGCCACGATCATCCAAGAGCCCGAGCGGCCGTGGGAACTGATGCAACTCGGCAACTGCGGTTCGCCGCTGGAGACTGACGCAGGTTGGCTGGTCGTCACCCACGGTGTCGGCCCATTCCGGCGATACACGCTGGGTGCCTTGCTGCTCGACCTCGACGACCCGACCCGTGTGATCGGCCACCTCAAAGAGCCGATGCTGAGCCCCAACGACGACGAACGGGAAGGCTACGTGCCCAACGTCGTCTACTCCTGCGGCGGCATGCTCCACGACGGATCATTGATCCTGTCGTACGGCTTCGCCGACGTCGGTGCCGGAATCGCGACCGTGCCAGTCGATGATCTCCTCAGCGCAATGACGTTCTCACCGCGTTGACCAGACTGGGCCCGCTGCCGAGGGTTCGATCGGCGTCGCGCCATCGACACCAGTGCGGCGCCATCGGTCGTGCTGCATCGTCGAGATCAACGCCAACGTCGATTCGGCACCTTGGTTGAGGTTCGGCCCAGTGGGTGTGAGACCGTCGTATCCACCGTTGGTTGCCGGGTCCCACATGACCGCACCGAGATCGTTGTCGCCGGTGAACCAACCGATCGCCAGGTCGAGTCCTGCCAACCATTCGTCGTCGCCGGTCGCGTCGTACGCGTGGCGGCACGCGTCGGCCAACGCCGCCGCCTCGATCGGTTGTTGATCGAACTGAAACATGGTGCCGCCAGCGTCGGCTCCACCCACTGGGGTGAGACGGAGATGCCCGTCGGCGGTTTCATGGGAGATCAGCCAGCGCAACAACAGCAACCCGTCCGCGAGCACGTCGTCGCGACCGAGTGTGTAGCCGGCACCGATCAGTGCGTCAGCGACCGCCGCGTTCGCATACGTCAACCGATCTTCCGGCCATGGCCACTCGGCATCCGGTCGGCTGGTGCCGATGGCGTCGACCGCAGCCGACAGCAGGTCGCGCGCCGCCTGGTGGCGCGGGTGTCGCTGGCAATACGCAGCCGCACCCAACGCGGCGAAGACCATCGAGCGTTGGTGAGGCGAACGCTGCCTGACCGCGTGGTTGAAGTACGACGACGCACTGGAGCGCACGCCCTCGTCTGTGGCGAGTTGTGCGGCCGATCCGAACGCCCACACACTGCGGCCCCAGCAGTCTTCGACCGAGGCGCGGCCATGCCACTTGCCGTTCGCGTCACGCCGGTTCCTGGTTCGCCCGGTGACGGTCTGCGATGCGGCAAGGAAGCGGAATGCGTTTGCTTCGAGATCGCGTACCACCCGGCTGCGGCCCGGCTCGCGAACGGTCACGATCAACAGCCGCGCCATGTCGTCGGTGCAGTATCCGTGCTCACGACGCGGCATGGCGTGGTCGGCATGCTCGAACATGCCGATGTGATCGGTCATGCTCAGCATGTGTGCGAACGCGGGCAACGGTGTCGCCGTCATCATGACGAGGCGCTCCGCTGCAGCGGCGCTGCGAGTAGGCGGTCGGCCAGCTGACCGTACCGGCGGGCAACCGCCGACCACGCGAGATCGGGAGCGAGCCGAGAGGCTTCTGTCGCCATCGCGGCACGTCGCTCGTGGTGTGTCACGACGAGACGAATGGCAGCACCAAGGGCCACCGCGTCGCGCTGGGGCACGACGACGCCGGCACCGGTCGACAGCAGTTCGATCGCGTGCGGGAATGCCGTCGACACGACCGGAACTCCTGCTGCCACCGCATCGACCAACACGCCCGAAGTCACCTGGTCGAGCGAGTCGTACGGCAGGACGACCACGTCAGCCGAGCGAATCAACGAGTTCAACGACGCCATGTCGCGGTAGGAGTCATCAAAGGAGATGTGAGACCGAGCCGACGAACCGTGGGCGCGCTTCATGAGCATGTCGCGGTACGCCTCGCCATGGCGCTCTCGAACCTTCGGGTGGGTGGCACCGGCAATCACGTAGTTCGGGTGGGGGACGACATCGTTGAGGTGGTCGAGCGCGTCGATCGCCCACTCGATCCCTTTGCCCGGACCCAACAGACCCCAGGTGAGCAGGCGCAACGGTCGCCCGGCGGGTCGGGCCAGCGGAGCGCCACCGGATTCGGGTGTGGCCGCGCCGTGTGGGATGACGAGCACCTTGTGTTGATCAACATCGAAGCCGGCGAACAGCCGATCGCGGGCCGTTTCGGTCATCACGACCACTGCTCTGGCCAGCGCGCAGACGCGCTCCAACACGTGTCGTTGCCCGGTCGTCGGCGCAGTCACCACCGTATGCGCAACGACGATGATCGGAACCGTCACGGCCTCCATCAACGCGATGATCGAGTCGCCGTCCGGCCCGTCGTACAACCCGTACTCGTGCTGCACGATGACCAAGTCGGTGCGATTGAGCACCTCTGCCGGATCAGCTCCCGCTGGCGGCCCGTCGGTGAGCGATGCCAGCACCAACGCGTCTTCGGTGCGCGGCGTCGGGCCACAACGCACCACGTCGACAGACGCGCCGTCGGCGATCAGCCCGGCCGCGAGCGCGGCAGAGAACGTGGCGACCCCACAGGTGGTCGGGGGAAACGTCGAGACGATCCCGAAGGTGCGTTCGGTCCCGTTGACGGGAAGGCCCGTGGTGGGCGGGAGGGCGGTGTGCACGACGAAGCTCCTTGTTCGGCTCGGTCAAGGCGACAGGCCTGCGGGGGGCGACAGAACCAGGATGATCGATTGTTGCCGTCCAGCCCAAGCGGGTGCACTCATCCAAGGGATGTGTCATGACTGTACCCGGCGGGTCGTCATCGTAAACGGCGGGGTGCGCTTCGGTCGGCAGTAGGGTGGCGTCATTCCCGCCTCTCTTCGCCCTCGTCAGCTGGGCGTCGATCGCGCTGGACCACTGCGAATCGCGGTGCTTGCGCCGATCGCTTGGCGCACCCCGCCCCGGCACTATGGGCCCTGGGAGCAGTTCGCGTCGCTGCTGGCCGAGGGTCTCGTTCGCGCCGGGCACGACGTCACGCTGTTCGCCAGTGCCGACTCCATCACCACTGCCTCGCTCTCTGCCACCGCAGCCCACGGTTGGTCCGACGACGAAACGATCGAGCCGAAGGTCGCCGAGTGCCTGCACATCGCATCGGTGTTCGAGCGGGCCTCAGAGTTCGACGTCATTCACAATGGCTTCGACTTTCTGCCGCTCACCTACAGCGACCTGGTCGACACACCTGTCGTCACGACGATTCACGGATTCTCGTCGCCACGCATCGTGCCGGTCTACGAGCGCTACGACGCGTCCACCCACTTCGTCGCCATCAGCGACTCCGATCGGCACCCGAACCTGACATACGCGGCGACGATCCACCACGGCATCGACCCCGACCAGTTTGCCGTGCACCCGGCACCTGGCGAGCACCTCCTGTTCTTCGGCCGCATCCATCCCGACAAGGGCACTTCCCACGCCATCGAGGTCGCCCGTCGTTCCGGGCGCAGACTCGACATCGCCGGCATCGTGCAAGACGAGGAGTACTTCCGGGCAGAGGTGCAACCCCACATCGACGATGAACACGTGCGCTACCTCGGGCCGGTGTTCGCCGATCAGCGCAGCGCGGTGCTCGGGGGAGCACACGCGCTCTTGCACCTGATCGACTTCGACGAACCGTTCGGCTACAGCGTGGTGGAGGCCATGGCATGCGGCACGCCGGTGATCGCAACGGAGCGCGGCTCGATGAGCGAGCTGATCGACCACGGAGCGACGGGCTACCTGACGAACAACATCGATGAAGCGGTGGCGGCGGTGGCGGCCATCGATGCGTTGACGTTCGATCGAGCGGCGATCAGACGCCATGCCATGGAGCGTTTCAGCGTGGCCAACATGGTCGCCAAGTACGTCCACACCTACCGCACCATCCTCGACGACAGGCCCTGAGTCGACCCGGGGCTAGATCGGCAAACCTTGGCCTTCGCTACGAACAGAATCGGTCGGGATCAGCGCTTGCGCTTCGCCGCGCTGAGGTCGATCGCCCCGCGAACCAGTGCGGTCAGGGCCGTCTCGTCGATCGTGTCGCCCTCGAAGTAGTCGACGGCCCGCCGGACATTCCCCTCCAGGCTGGAGTTGAACACTCCGGTCGGGTCATCGAGTTTGGCACCGTTGGCGAACGTCAACTTGACCTTGTCGCGGTACGACTCACCCGTGCAGACGATGCCGTCGTGCTCCCAGGTGGGCACCCCGCGCCACTTCCACCCCTCGACGATGTCGGGATCGGCCCTTCTGATCAGCGCTCGGAGGTCGGCGAGCAGTTCGCCGCGCCAGTCGCCGAGCTCGGCGATTCGTGCGTCGATCATGTCACTGGGTGACGTCGTCGGTGTCGGTTTCGCTGATGGCATGTCGATGGTTTCCTTCCCGTCGAGTTCGTTGGATGTCGGTGTCACGCTTGTGCGATGCGTACCAGGTTGCCGGACGGGTCGCGTACGGCGCAGTCGCGGGCACCCCACGGTTGCGACTTGGGCTCCTCGAGGATTTCGGCACCGCTCGCTTCGACCTTCGCGAAGGTGGCTTCGAGGTCGTCGGCGCTGAAGATCGCCGCTTGCAGGGAACCTTGGGTGACGAGGCCGAGCAGAGCGTCGCCTTCGGCTTGTGAGCGGCCGCCGTGGGGCTGGAAGAGCACGATGTCGACAGGCTGGCCGGGCGCGCCGACGGTCACCCAACGGAACCCGTTGTTCTCGACATCCATGCGAACCTCGAGGCCGAGCGCGTCGCGGTAGAAGCCGAGCGCGGCGTCGGGGTCGTGGACGGGTATGAACATTTTGGAGACGTTGATGGTCATGGCCCGATCGTACGAACAGGCCTCTGATGACGCTTCTTCGATCCTGCTCGATCCTGCCCGATCCTGCTCGAGCGGTGCGGGTGTCAGACGCTGGCTGGTGATCGCCGCGGTCGCGTGGCGACCTTGCTCACGCACGCGGGAATGTCCTCGAAGTCGCTGTGATCACGGGCGCTGTACGCCGACGGAGTCTCGCCGACGATCTCGGTGAACCGGGAACTGAACGAGCCGAGCGACGTACAGCCCACCGTCACGCAGGCGTCGGTGACCGACATGCCGTTGCGCAAGAATGCCTTCGCCCGCTCGATCCGTCGGGTCATGAGATACGAGTAGGGGGTCTCGCCGTAGGTGGCGCGGAACTTGCGCGAGAAGTGTGCCGGGGACATCAGCGCGGCCCGGGCGATCTCCGGGACGTCGAGTGGTTGGGCGTAGTTGCGGTCGATGAAGTCACGCGCTTGCCGCAAGTGCGTGAGGTCTGCCAACTCCTCCGGCGTCATAGCCGGAACCGTACCCCGTCATCGCGCCTGGGCAGGGGCCTACGCCGTCCAGAGTCCGATCTCGCTCGCGAGCTGCTGCACGATCCGCTCGATGGTGGTGGCAAGGCGGGGCGTTGGAAACTAACGAATCCCAGCGTCAGAACCGTCAGGATGATCGCCGCATCAGGCGTGCAGCCGAGTGGGCGTGATCACGATTGCTTCCGAGAACTGTTGACCGAACTGCTCGACCGTTCCGAAGATGGCTGCGATGCGTTCCGCGTACTTGGCTGCGTACTCAGGAACCAGATGGGCAGGCGCGTGGGCTGGCACTCTGGCTGCTTCGCCTTCGATGCGAATGACGTCGCGGCCGATGTCGGTGACGTCGAGCCCGAGGGCGACATGCGGGTTGGCGTCGAGGTTGCGCAGTTTCAGCTTGCCTGGCTGGCTGTAGATGAGGATGGTGTCGT
>DATKCX010000460.1:0-3422 GCA_035512975.1 Ilumatobacter sp. | reverse complement strand
GACCGTGACGAGATCGGCGCCGCCGGCGTCGAAGAACAGGTCAGCTCCGTCAGCGCCTTCCTCGGCAGCACCGAGGGCGACGCTCGACCAGGCGTTCAGGTCGAAGCAGGCGTCACCGGTACAGCTGTTCAACAGGAACCGGTTTTGGTCGGGGTTTGCGAACGTGAGCTGCCCCTGCTGGTAGCCGAGGTACACGCGTCCGTCCGGGCCGAGTTCGAACGTCAGCGTGCTCGTGCCGATGCTCTTGTACGGGGCCGTGTTGATCAGGAACCCGGCGAACGAGCCACCGTCCTCGGTGAACTGCCAGTTCGCGAAGTCGGCGCAGTCGTCGGCGCAGCGGCCGTAGGCGAGCACCGTGTCGCCGGCACCGGTCTGGCCGACGTTGGCGATGAGGTGCGTCGTGCCGTCGGCGTCGACCTCGGCGTTGAGCGGCAGAACGCTCGAGTTGAACAATCCTCCGCCCGACCAGTTGGCAAGGTTTGTGCAGGTCGTCGCGCACTCGAACCAGTAGTCGTCGGCACCACCACTCCCGCTCGTCAGGATCGCCACCTTGCCGCCGTCGGTCACCATGAACGTGTCGTTGGTGGTGATCGTGTTGGTGTTGCCGACGGACGGCGTGAGGTCGGTGCGCTGCCAGTTCGCGCCGGACGTGCACGCCGCGGCGCACGTGGCGTACATCATCTCCATGCCCGTCTCACCGCTCATCGGCACGCCGTCGAGCAGCATGTGGACCCGGCCGGAGTCGTCGACGTCGAGCCCGCCGACGCCGATCACCGTGTTCTGGAACTCGCTGACGTCCGCGATCAGGAGCAGTTGCCACGACGCCTCGAGGTGGCACGCATCGGTGCACTGGCCGTACCAGGCGTGGGCCGCGTACCCGTCGTAGAACGCGAGGTGGGTGGTGCCGTCGGGGCCGACGGCGAGGCGCTGGTCGTCGAATCCGGGCCGCAGCCAGGCGGTCAGGCCACCGTCCGGCGGCGGGGTGGTCGTCGTGATGGTCGTCGTGGTGGTGCCGCCGCCCGGCAGGGTCGTGGTGGGACCTTGCCCGGAGGCACCGGGCACGAAGCCAGAAACGTCGGCGATCACATGTGTGGTCCCCAGCGAATAGATGCAGACCTTGCCGTCCGCGCCCACCTTCGACAACGCCGCGTTCGGCACTACCTCACCTGCGCCGTAGTTCACCGTCGATGTGGTGGGGCGAGCTTCCCCGCACGGATACACCGTCAAGAAGCCGGGCCGATCCGGGAAGACCGCAGTCACGTTCAACATGACCGCTGTCGCGTCGCTCGGGATTCCGTGTCGCCCGGTCACCGTCACTGCGACGGTGCTGTCTGCCACCACGATCCCTCCGCCCTTGTCCTGGCCGTCGACGGTCGGCGCATCTGCGCCGGGTCGGGTGTCGAGCAGGCGACCGGGCGTCAGCGTGTACAGGGTCGACCCGTTCGGCGCGTAAGCGGTGACGTCAGCGAGGATGTCGGTGGCGACCAGGGTGTAGATGCACACCTTGCCGTCTGCGCCCACCTTCGCCAGAGCGGTGTTCGCGACCACTTGGCCCGCCCCATAGTTCACCGAGGAGGTGGTGGGCCGGTCTTGGCCGCAGGGGTACGCCGTCAAGAACCCAGGCCCCTCAGGGAAGACCGCTGTGAGGTTGAGTATGACCGACGACGCGTCGGCTGGGATGCCGTGACGGTCGGTCACCTTCACTTCGACGGTTGCACCCGCCGCTGGGCGCTGACCGGGCAAGCCCTGACCATCAACGGTCTGGGCATCTGGGCCGGTTCGGGTCTCGAGGAGTCGGCCAGGGACGATCGGGTTCACGCTGCCACCATCCGGAACGTACGCCGTCACGTCGACCACGATGTCGGTTTCGGTCAACGTGTAGATGCACACCTCACCACCGACGCCCAACTTGGCAAGCGCTGCGTTCGCCACGACTTTTCCGGCCCCGTAGTTGACCGACGAAGTGCCGGGTCGCTCGGCCCCACACGGAAAGACCGTGAGAAAGCCAGGACCGGACGGGAACACCGCGGTCACGTTGAGCATCGCCGCCGTGGCGTTCCCGGGAATGCCGTGCCGGTTCGCAATCCGAACACTCACGGTATTGCCTGCCGCGACGCGGCCGGCACCGAGCCCGTCGCCGTCGATGGTCGACACATCAGGGCCCGACCGCGTCTCCAGCAAGCGAGCGGGCACGAGCGGCACGATCGCCGGGACCGTTGCCGCGTTCGACGGGGCACTGCCCGGCCAGACCATCGTCCCGAACAGCACCAGCACCACACCGACCATCAATCCGACAGGTCGCCGCCAGGCACCGGAATCGGTTCGGTGCTGAACTGAAACCGGGTGAACAACGCTGGTGCGGGCCATACCCGCCACTCTGTAGGAACGCCATCGCACCGCGCATCCGTGGAAACCACAATTCCCGCAACTGCGGGTGTGCCGAACGAGTCAGAGGATCAATCGTCTGCAGTGATGCGCACTTCTGTCACATGGTCGCCAACGCGGGCCAGGCTCGCTCCATTGGGAAACCGCTGGGTGACTTCGTCGATGTGGTGGAGCACCTCGTCGACATCGATGTCGGAAACGGCGAGCCCGGTGAGCCGAGCGAGGTGCTCGGCAACGATCTGGCGCAGTTCGTCGGGCTCCACTCCGGGTCGGTCGGCCACGACCGCGGTAGACGTTGTCCCACCGCTCGCGATGCCAAACCATGATCTCCGACATCGGCACGGTGCCACACAGCTACACGAATCGATCGGAATCACGAGCTCGCCGGCGACTGTGGTTGATCGCGGGTCTGGTGCCGACTGGTTCTGATCTGCAAGAGCGACGAGTACCAACATGAGTGTGCGTCCCTTCCCTCCACGCCTGGCGTGTCGTCGGGTTTGCCTCGCCGGTCGTCTGCGCGCTCACGCTGGCAAGACGGACCACCACACTCCAGCCCGCCACCGAGTTCGCGTTGGACGACCGGCGAGGTGCCCACACATTGCCGGTCGTGTGTGACATTTCTGCGCGCTCCGCTCGACAGTTCGCGCGCATGCGACCCGTCGCGCGTCAATCGGAGAAGAAGGCCCACAGCTCGACGCCGCACTCTGGCGTGAAGGTCAATGGCACCAGACGCGACGCACCGTTGATACGGAGTTCGATCTCGGTCGATGCGTTCGGGTCCTGGCACTCTGGGTCCTCGGACACCAAGACGTGGGCTACCCCGCCGGGCTCCAACACCACGCTCGGCTCCAGGTCTTCGTCGGCGTCGGGTGAGTCGCTGATGTCGATGTCACAGGGCCGCGACCCAGTGTTCACGAGGACGATGGCCTGGTCGGCGTCGGGTACTGGTTCACCCGTTTCGACCGCAATGTCAGCTGAGTCACATCCGTCGGGTAGCTGAGGCGGAAGGACCGTGCTCGCCGACAGTTGACTGGGTG
>DATKCX010000459.1:0-3612 GCA_035512975.1 Ilumatobacter sp. | reverse complement strand
AAGTCCGCACCACCGTGTACCAAGTGAGCAGTTCCAACGGACAGGCCCACACCGGAACCTCGGTCGCCAGGAGCACGAAGTCGGCATTCACCGCCGACCTTCCCGACGGCGAATACCTCGTGAAGACGGTACCGATCACCGACGGAACCCTCGTGAGCGTAGACGACCGCGACGGAACGATCGCCGTGCCGGCAGGCTCGGGATGCGGCAATCTGTACGACTGCACCTGGATCTGGGTCGGCGGCAACTCGTGGGGACTCCACGGAAACACGCCGACCGTGCCAACGGTCGAGTTCCAGTTCGACCGCACCGGGTCGACACCCACAACCGTGCCCAACTCCGCAACCGTGCCGAGCACCACGAGAAGCACTGCGACCCCGACGACCCCGACTCCCACCGCGACCACGACCCCGATCATTCCGACCCAACAGGGGGTCGTCATCCGCGTCGTCGACGAGACGAACGGTCTCGAACAGGCCGTGCCCATGGAGGGCGTCAACACGGTGCTGGTCTACACGGACACGACGTCACAGATTCCCCAGGCGATCGCCCGCCGCACCGACGCCACTGGCACCGCGAGATACACCACGCCCGTCGCCCCGTACGTCGTGAACGTCGTGGCACCCGCTGGCTACGAGCTGGTGTACATCTCACAACTCGGGGCGCACGGAGCGGTCGACGTCACTCGTCGCGACGTCCTGCCCGAGACGTACCACATGGTGACGATGCGGCGAGTGACGGCCACGGCGGCACCCGAAGCCGAGCGTCCTCGAGTCGCCGATCCGGTGTCCGACGCCGAAGTGGTGTTGCCGCCAACCCCGCCGGTCGCCCAGCCGCCGGTCGTCGCACCCCCGACCACCGCCCCTGCAACCACCGTCCCGCCCGTTCCGGAGACCGTGCCCGAAACCACCGTCCCCGACACCGTGCCCGAGACCACCGTCCCCGAGACGACCGTCCCGTCAGTCGAGGAAGGCGACGACGGCCAGCAGCACCGCGCCGGAGCAGATGCCGGATGCGATACGAGCGACGATCCCGAGATCCAGGCGTTGCTGTGGACGAACGATGGCGCAATCCGGTGGCTCGAGGACGGTGAACTGCTCACGCTCTATCCCGAACCGGGCATGCAACCGGTCGTTGTCTGCCTCGACGCATACCACCGCCTCACCGAACTCGGCATCGACATCGACTACTACACCACGCAGTGACCGAGCAGGCCTGCACCACGGGGTGGCGTTCGACACACCACCCTGTGGTGCAGCTCGGAATCGACGGGATGCCTACGATGAGCGACGTGAACATGGTTGGAGACACAGTGAAGGTGCATGGCACATGCCATCACGACTGCCCTGATTCGTGCGGGTGGACCGTCACGGTCGACTCCACACCCGACGGCCCAGTAGCCGTGAAGCTGCGTGGCCGCGAGGATCACCCGTTCAGTTACGGCGAACTGTGCCCCAAGGTCAACCGGTTCCTCGATCGGGTGTACTCCCCCGATCGGGTGCTGCACCCGCTGAAGCGGGTGGGGCCGAAGGGCTCCGGTGAGTTCGAGCGGGTGAGCTGGGACGAAGCGCTCGGCGACATCGCCGCGCGCTTGAACGCGATCATGGCCGAGCATGGCGGCGAGGCGATCATGCCGTTCAGCGACGCGGGCAACCAGAGCATCCTCGCTTGCCAAGGATTGTCGAGTCGGTTCTTCCATCACATCGGAGCCAGTCGACTCCTGCGCAACATCTGTGGCCCAACGGTCGGTGCGGGTGTTCAGATGACCAACGGAACAGGCCTCGGTGCCGACGCCAGCGATCTCGAACATTCCAAACTCATCGTGCTGTGGGGGACGAACACCAAGCTCACCAACCGGCACTTGTGGCCGGTGATCGAAAGTGCTCGAGCCGCTGGGGCACGCGTGATCGTGATCGACCCGATTCGCACGCTCACCGCCGATGACGCCGATTGGTTCATCCAGCCGTTGCCAGGCACCGACATCGCGATGATGTTGGCGATGATGCACGTGATCATCCGCGACGACATGCACGATCGCTGCTACGTCGACCAGCACACGTTCGGTTTCGATGAGCTGGCTGCAGAAGTCGCCCACGCCACCCCGGAATGGGCGGCACCGCTGTGTGGCGTGCCGGCAGTGGTCATCGAAGAGTTGGCTCGCGAGTACGCCAGCATTCGACCAGCTGCGATTCGAACCCTCATCGGGGCCGAGCACCACGAGAACGGCGGCATGTTCTACCGCACCATGGCATGTTTGCCTGCGCTGATCGGTGCGTGGCGTCATCGGGGAGGCGGGCTCTTCCGGAGTGTGGGTGCCTGGCAAGATCGATTGATCGACGAAACCGCGCTCGATCGAGCCGATCTACTCGCCGGACGCAACGTGCGAACGTTCAACATGAGTCGCCTCGGCGAGATTCTGCTCCACGCACAACCGCCGGTACACGCCATGGTGGTCTGGAACTCGAACCCGCTCGTCATCGTCCCCAACGCCGACGCCGCCCGGACGGGCATGGCCCGCGACGACCTGTTCACCGTCGTCCACGAACAGTTCCTCACCGACACGGCCCGGTACGCCGACTACGTGCTGCCTGCCACCACGCACATCGAAGCGAGTGACGTCGTTCCGGCGTGGGGGCACCTGTGGTTGGGTTGGAACGAAGCGGCGATCGAACCGCTCGGCGAAGCGGTGAGCAATCCCGAGTTGTTCCGCCGATTGGCTACCGCGATGGAACTCACCGAGCCTGCGTTGTTCGACGACGACCTCTCCGTGTTGCGCGCCGCGCTCCCCACCGTCGACATCGATGCGCTTCGGCGAGACGGCTGGTTGAAAGTGCCGTTCCCCGAGTCGGGCACGCCGTGGGCAGACGGCGGTTTTCCCACGCCCTCGGGCAAGGCGGAGTTCGCGTCGTCGGCACTCGAGCAGATGGGACAACCGCGCCTGCCCACGTACGTCGCGCCCAGGGAAGGCCCGGGCGGCCCCGACAGCCAACGCTTCCCGCTGCAGCTGATGACACCCAAGCACCACTCCAGGTTCCTGAACTCGGGCTACTCCCACCTGCCCAAGCACGGCCCCGCCGAGGGTGGCCCGTTCGTGGAACTCGATGCCGCCGACGCGCTCGCCCGCGGGCTGGAAGCGGGCGACACTGCACGCATCTTCAACGATCGTGCGTCGCTGGAGCTGCCGGTGAAGATCACCACCCGGCTGCGCCCGGGCCTGGCGTCGATTCCGTGGGGCTGGTGGCGCGATCACCACCCAGACGGCCACGTCGCGAACAGCCTCACCAACGACACGCTCACCGACTGGGGCGGCGGAGTCGCCTACAGCGACACCCTGGTCGAGGTCGCGAGAGTTGACGACCGAGGCTGCAACCGTAACTGACGCGGCCGAATCGAATCCAATACCGGTTGAGCGCTGGCCACCCGCCAAGTATTGTCGCAGTGGATCGATGTGAGCACTGGCGTCCGCAACGCTCACCGATGATCGGAGACGGTGATGGGATGTCGCTCGGGGTTTGCTGCTGTCGGTGCTGCGTTCGCGGTGATGGTTGGTGCGGGGAGCTTGCTCACCGCATCGGCCGCTGAACCGGCAGCATCGGTGTTCGTCCCGGTGAA
>DATKCX010000458.1:0-14947 GCA_035512975.1 Ilumatobacter sp. | reverse complement strand
TCGCGATCGATGACCTCGCAGTCTCGACCGACATCATCGTTGGATTCCCCGGTGAAACCGAAGATGACTTCCAGCGCACGCTGGAAGTCGCGGCGGCAGCCGAGTACGACTACGCATACACGTTCTTATTCTCTCCCCGCGCCGGAACCGAAGCGGCCACCATGGACGCCGACTTCGTCGAAGCGGCCGTGGCCAGCGAACGGTTCCAACGGCTCCGGCTCGTCGTGGAACGCGCAGGGCTCCGCAAGCACGAAGCTCGCGTCGGGCGCATCGAGGAGGTCCTCGTGGAGGGTCCTTCTCGTCGCAACCCGAGCGTGTTGTCGGGTCGCACGCGGCAGAACAAGCTGGTGCATTTCACGCCGCCACGCCCACTTCGCACCGGCAGCTACGCCACCGTCGAAGTCACCCGCGGAGCACCTCACCATCTCGAGGGCCGATTCATCGAACTGTTGGCCGAACCCACCCACAAGCTCCGCATCCCCGTCGCTGCGATGTGACAGCGCACACGGTGCCGCAGGTGGCGGTGGTCGGGCCGACTGCATCGGGCAAGTCGGCGGTCGCCATGGCGGTCGCGCACGCCCGCACCGACGTCGAACTCGTCTCGGTCGACTCGATGCAGGTCTATCGGAGGATGGACATCGGCACGGCCAAGCCGTCGCGAGACGACCGTGCCGCGGTACGTCACCACCTCATCGATCTCGTCGAACCCACCGACGAGTTCACGGTCGCCGAGTTCCAGCGAGCATTCGCGTCGGCCGTCTCGGACATCGCCACGCGGGGAGGCGCAGCCTTGCTCGTCGGCGGCACCGGGTTGTATCACCGAGCGGCAATCGATCGGCTCGACCTACCGGGGGAGTGGCCCGAACTTCGATTGCGGTTGCAGGCAGAAGCGGCACAGCTCGGCCCCGCGGCGCTGCATCGACGATTGGCGTCGATCGATCCTGCCGCGGCCGACAAGATCGAGCCCGCGAACGATCGTCGCATCATCCGAGCTCTTGAGGTCTGTGAAGGGTCTGGTCGTCGGTTCAGTTCGTTCGGCCCGGGTCTCCACGCCTACCCGCCGAGCGACGTCATGCAGATCGGGTTGCTGTGGCCCCGCGAGGTGCTGTCCGAACGCGTGATGCAACGCGTCCATGCGATGCTCGAGTCCGGACTGCTCGACGAGGTCAGGTCGCTCCAGGCGAGCGGCTTCTCCAAGACCGCTGCACAGGCGCTCGGGTACAAGGAACTGCTGGCCTACGAGCGCGGCGAGGTGAGCTACGACGAAGCGGTCGAGAACATCGTCGTGCGCACACGCCAGTTCGCGGTTCGTCAGATTCGATGGTTTCGACGCGACCCTCGCGTACGCTGGATCGAGATCGAGCACGACCCCGTCGCCGAAGTAGCGCCAGTCGTCATCGCCGCCCTCGAGCAGACGGAAGGTTCATGAGCACGCTCACCCTCACCAAGCATCACGGCCTCGGCAACGACTTTCTCGTCGTGTTCCATCCGGTGGTGTCGGACCTGCCCGCACTGGCGCGACGACTCTGCGATCGTCGGCGTGGCATCGGCGCCGACGGCTTGCTCGTTGCGGAATCGCCGCCGGTCGACCCCGCACGCGATGCCGGGCCAGCCGCGACGATGGTGTTGTACAACGCCGACGGCAGTCGGGCGGAAATGAGCGGCAACGGCATTCGGTGCTTTGCCCAGGCGATCTCCATGCGTCACGACGGCGATCTGTCACCGATCACGGTGTACACGGACGCAGGCATTCGCCGGGTGGAACTGTCCGCCACCGATGATGACGACACGATTCTCGCCACCGTCGACATGGGAGCAGTCGAACCCATCGAGGCACCGGTCGACTGGCACACGTTGGGTTGCGATCCGCATCGTCCGGTGATGCACCTCAGCTTGGGAAACCCGCACAGTGTTGTCGGCGTCGACGAGGTGGCAACGGTGGATCTGGCGTCGCTGGGCGGAAAGGTACCCTACGTCAACTTGGAGATCGTCGAACCGGGCGAACGCCAGCACGAGGTGCGCATGCGTGTGCACGAGCGCGGTGCCGGCATCACCGAAGCGTGCGGTACTGGGGCGTGCGCGGTGGCACACGCGTCGGTGAAGTGGGGTTTGGCCACGCCCGCGAATGGGAAACTCACTGTGCATATGGACGGTGGAAGTGCCACAGTGGTTCTCGACGCACCAGCTCCTGGACGCGTCACGCTCACCGGCCCGGCGACCTTCGTCGCCACGATTGTCATTGAGGACGTCGCCTTTTCGTGAACACCCCGTACCAAGAGGCGCTCGGCCTCACCCTGATCGACCGGTCGATTCGAGAGAAGATCGTCCTGGTCGGTGTTGCCCTACGAGGTGTTGATGAGGAAGCGGCTGACGCCAGCCTCGACGAACTCGAGTTGCTGGTCGACACCGCTGGTGCCGACGTGGTGGGTCGGATGATCCAGCGTCGCGACGCCCCCGACCACACGTGGTACATCGGGAAGGGCAAGGTGGAAGAGCTCCGTCTGCTGTGTCTCGCCGTCGACGCCGACACTGTCGTGTTCGACAACAATCTGGCACCCGCTCAACAGTTCAACTTGGAGAAGTTGCTCGGCCGTACAGCAATCGACCGCACGGCGGTCATTCTCGACATCTTCGGTCAGAACGCACACACCCTCGAAGGCAAGGCGCAGGTGGAACTCGCGTTGCTGCGCTATCGCCTGCCTCGGTTGCGGCGCGGCAAGGAAGCCAACCTGTCGCAGCAACGCGGTGGCGTCGGCGCCCGGTTCGGTGGTGGTGAAACCAAGATCGAAGTCGATCGACGGCGCATCATGCGCCGGATCACCAAACTCGAGTCCGATCTGCGCGAGCTGGCCGACACCCGTTCGCTGCAGCGCAAGAGTCGCGGTCGCAGCGGCCTGGCCACGGTCGCCATCGTCGGGTACACCAACGCCGGGAAGTCGTCGTTGCTGAACATGCTCACCGATGCTGGCGTACTGGCAGAAGACCGATTGTTCGCCACGCTCGACCCCACCACTCGCCGACTCGCGCTGCCAGGCGGCGAACCGGTGCTGCTCACCGACACGGTGGGCTTCGTTCGCAATCTGCCTCACGGGCTCGTGGAGGCGTTCAAGGGCACGTTGGAAGTCGCCGCGCTCGCCGACTACCTCATCCACGTCGTCGATTCGAGTGCGCCCGATCCGATGGGGCAGCTCGACGCGGTGCGAACTGTCCTCAAAGAGATCGGTGCCGATGAAGTACCGGAACTCCTGGTGTTCAACAAGGCAGACATTGCCCCCGCCGCCGCCAAAACGCTGCATGCTCGCCACCCCGGTTCGATCGTGATCAGCGCAATCACCGGAGCGGGCTCAGAGGTGTTCCTCGAATCGCTGTCTGACCGCTTGCGGGCACTCGCGACGATCTTCGAACTCGAGATCCCGTACGAGCGCGGCGACATCATTGCCTCGGTACATCGTGAGGGCGAGGTCGTCTCCACGACCGAAGGGCCCACTGCGCTGCGCGTTCGGGCTCGCTTGTCCGAAGCGTCGGCTGGGCGATTGCTCGACTTCGTCGTAGCATCGCCGTCTGTATGAGAGCAGCCGTATGACCGCAGGCTTCGTCCCGCCCCAATACCCCTACGAACGGGTCGACCGCTTCAAGCCGCTCGGAGAGCGGTTCGAGGGAGGTTTGGTCGACTTCTCGATCGGCACGCCGTTCGATCCACCGCCACCGGCGGTCATCGCTGCGCTGTCGTCGTCGAACTCCGAACGTGGGTATCCGCCGAGCATCGGAACAGCAGCGTTCCGAGAGGCGGTGCAGCGCTGGATACATCGTCGCTTCGACGTGGACGTCGCCACCGACTCGATCGGCGCATGCATCGGCACGAAAGAGTTCGTGGCCACGTTGCCCCAACTGTTGAAACTGAGAACCCCCGACCGTGACACCGTGCTGTATCCAGCCACGGCATATCCCACCTATGAGATGGGTGCCATCCTGGCTGGCTGCCGGGCAGTGGAGATTCCCGCCGGCCCCTCTGGTCGACTGGATCTGCAGTCGATCGATCCCGCCGATGCCGGTCGAGCATTGCTGCTGTGGGTCAACAGCCCCGGCAACCCGACCGGGGCGTTGGAAGACCTCGGTGCGGTCGCCGCGTGGGGACGCGCCCGTTCGATCCCGGTGTTTTCCGACGAGTGCTACGTCGAGTTCACATGGTCGGGTCGCGGCCGAACGATCTTGGAACATGGATCCGACGGGGTGGTCGCAGTGCACTCGCTGTCGAAGCGGTCCAACCTCGCAGGCGCTCGCGTGGGGTTCTACGCCGGCGATGCGGATCTCGTCGACTACCTCCGCGAGGTTCGCAAGCACGTCGGCATGATGGTGCCCGGCCCGGCCCAGGCAGCCGGCGCGGTGGCGCTCGACGACGACGATCACGTCGAGGTGCAGCGCGGGCGCTACCTCGGTCGCCTCGAGCGCATGGCTCACGTGTTGCAACGCTGGGCCGGTATCGAGGTGCAGCTGCCCGACGGCGGCTTCTACCTGTGGGTTCGGGTGGGCGACGCGTGGGCGTTCACCGAGCGTTTGGCGACCGAAGGGGGAGCGTTGGTGAGCCCCGGGGAGTTCTACGGGACGGCGGGAACCAACCACATTCGTGTCGCCGTGGTACAACCTGACGAACGAATCGATCTCGTCGCCCAACGACTGGGCGTTTCGTGATCGATACGCACGTGTTCAACGACCACGTGGTCGACCAATGCGGTACGACGACGCCGACGGGAGCGAACTGATGGCAGGCAAATCGAGGGGCCGAGGGCTCACCGCACTGGTTGGATGGCTGCTCTTGTGCGGCGGCGTCGTCGGTGCCATTGCCTTGGTCATCGCGGGCGAGCGTCAATTTGACGAGGGCGTCGACACGCTGGCCCGGGCACACGCCGGCTGCTCCACCACGTTGCGCTTCACCGATGCCGGCACGTTCTACGTGTACGAAGAGACGTATACGAGCGCGGACCCGCCCGAACCCGTGGTGTCGAGCCCGACCGCCGAGGCGTGTACTCCAGCTGGCGCGCCGGGCAGCGAATTTTCGTTCGTGCTCCTCGATGGCGATGGAACCGAGGTGCGCACCGTTCGTGATCGTTCGGTGTCCTACGACGGAGACGGTCTGTCGGGGGAGTCGTACGCCACGTTCGACGTGATCTCTCGCGCCACCGTCGACATCGTGGTGACCGGTGCAGACATCAACACGGTGGCCGCCGTCGGCAGAAGCCCGGAAGCTCCCCGCGCCGAAATGCGGCGCACCGCAGCGATCGTGGGCGTGGCGGGTGTGGTGCTCGGGGCGTTGTTGTTGATTCTCAGCGGGCGCAGATCGCGACATGCCGCTGTGGCCGGCGTTCCCGATGGCCCTGGCTGGAGCCGACCGATTCCTGCGGCTCCGCCTGTGTACTGGCCGCCGGCGACACCGAACGTGTCTGGTCTGGGCCCTGGAACCGCGCAGACCCCCGTGAATCCGCACATGCCCGACAAACCGGTGGGTGCGGCGGACCCCGGCCAGCCCTGGTCTGCCCCGATATCCGGCCTCAGAGTACCTCCACTGGCCGAGCCGTTGCCGAAACGGCTGATCCCACCGTCGGCACCGTCAGAGTCTCTGCCGCCGTCAGAGTCGACGCATGACGGTGACGACTCGACCGAAGATTGACACCTCGTCGGCCCGGAACCGCATGGGTTCGAGCGTTGGGTTCGCTGGCAACAGCACGATCTCGTCACCTTCGGGCTGGTACGTCTTCACCGTCGCTTCGCCGCCGGGGATGCCGGCCACGATGATCTCGCCCTTGCGGGCTGTGGCCTGCTGCACCGCGATGACGAAGTCGCCATCGAGGATGCCCTTCTCGATCATCGAGTCGCCACGTACGCGCAGCATGAAGAGGTCACCTTCCCCGGTGAAGTCCTGAGGTACGGGGAACAACTCTTCGACGTTTTCTTGTGCCAGCACGTCGGTTCCGGCGGCGACGTCGCCGATGAGGGGGACGTGACGAACCGGGCGGCGGTCCATCACGGCACCGCTGTTGGAGTCCCAGCACACCTCGATCGCGCGCGGCTTGGTGGGGTCGCGGCGAAGGTATCCGAGTTTGGTCAGGGTGTTCAGGTGGCTGTGCACGGTGGACGGCGATGTCAACCCCACCGCTTCACCGATCTCGCGAACCGACGGCGGAAACCCTCGATCGCGCATCTGCGACTCGATGAACTCGAGCACTTGACGTTGGCGGGCAGTGATCCTCTTTGCGTTGGCGACCATGCCCCTATCGTACGGGCGTTCGGCTCTCAGGTCAAACATCTGTTCGCAGTACGTGTGTTCGAGAAATATGGCCAGTCGGGTTGACATCGAACGATTGTTCGGGTACATCTGTTCGGGTACATCCGTTCGCTGCTTGTTGGGAGCCCCACATGACGATGACGATCTCATCCGCCAGAACCTGTTCCGTGTCGGCGGCGGTGCCGTTGGAGCATCGCTCGGTCCGGATCCGTGCTGATCGTCGGTCTGCGGCGGTGTACCGCCGGCGGCGTGCGATGGTCGGCGGCGTGACGGCATTCATCGCGGCGGTCAGCATCCTGACTGCCCACGACGTGCTGGTTGGCCCGGGCGGCGTACCTGCCTCCGCCTCCTCGGGCCAACTAGCGCGAAGCACTGTGGTGGCACAGCCCGGCGACACGCTGTGGTCGATCGCCACCGAACACCGCGGCGACGTGCCGATCTCGCGGTATGTCGACAAACTGGTCGAGTTGAACGACGGTGCTGGCATCCAAGCCGGCCAACGAATCGTGCTGCCGTGAGGCGATGAGCGTCCACGATCGCTCGCCCACAATCGCTCGCCCACAATCGCTCGCCCACAATCGTTCCCCAGTATCGTTCCCCGAGTATCGTTCCCCGAGTATCGTTGCGGTGTGTTTTGCCCCACCTGCCGCGCTGAAGAGACCAAAGTGGTCGATTCGCGACTCGCCGAGGAGGGTTCCTCAGTTCGTCGGCGCCGGCAATGCCTCGCGTGCGCGTATCGATTCACCACGTTCGAGCGCCCCGAAGAGGTCGCTCTGGTCGTGATCAAGTCGCACGGCGTCGTTGCGCCGTTCAACCGCGACAACATCGTGCGCGGGGTGCGTGCGGCCACGAAGGGACGCCCGGTTGAACCAGAAGCCGTGGAAGACCTCGCCACGTCGGTCGAAGACGAGATCCGTCTGGTCGGTGGCGACGTCACCAGTAGCCAGATCGGTCTGGCCGTTCTGGATCGCTTGCGGCTCCTCGACGAGGTTGCGTACTTGCGCTTCGCCTCGGTGTACAAGAATTTCGACGCAGCAGCCGACTTCCAGAACGAACTCGAACTGCTCAGGAAGGCCGGCGATCCCCACGATCGCGTCGCACCCATCGGCTGAACAGATAGCGGTCTGAATCGATGAGTTGATGGGCGAGCTCGAACGAACGTGTCATCTCGGGTGCCCCTGAGGTGGCCCGCTTGCCGTCGCCGCCCACCATGAACGGAGCTGTGGTGAGGTTGAACTCGTCGATCAGATCCGAGGCGAGCAGTGCGCCGTTGAGCGAGGGCCCGCCTTCCACCACGATCCAACCGTTCACAGGAACCATCGCAGTCAGTTGGTGCAGCGCGAGCTCGAGGTCGACGGCATCGCGGCCGGCTCGCAGAACTTCGATCCCTTCAGGCACCAGCGCATCGGCGTGCGTGACCGCGAAACCTGCACCGCTGGCAAACAGCTGACTGTTTGCATCGAGTCGGCCGCTGTTGGTGACCACAGCGATGCGTTGGCCCGCTTTGCGCGGTGGCCCGTAGCCCTCGCCGGCAGCGGTGCCGGCGCCGACGAGAATCATCGATGCAGCCGATCGCAGCGCGCCGAGGACGCGACGGTCGGTGGCGTTCCCCAGTCCTCCCGACGTGCCATCGACGGCAACTGATCCATCGATGCTGGTGATCATGTTCAACGCGGTCCACGGCCGGTCGTGTCTGGTTGGTCTCGGTACGCCATACCAGGCATGCAGATCCGTCACGCGGCTACGCCTGCCGTCGACGTCGGAATCGGGGTACACACTCCACACCGTGGGTTCGCCGTGCTGGTTGACGGAGGATTCCGGAGGCATGGTGATGCCATGTTGCCACGTGACCGGCGGCCGACCGTGCCAGTGGTTGTGCCAGTGGTTGTGCCAGTGGTTGTGCCAGGGTTCTGCGGGGGGTCTGCCTGGCGTGTGCCCGGCGTGTGCCAGGGGTCTGCCGGGGGTGTGCCTGTGGGAAACCCGCGTGCTGTCCACAGGCAGATCACAGAAAGCTTTTACAATTCACAGTGTTGTCCCCTTCCGTTCCACAGGCGGACACCCCTAAGTTGTCGTACTCGTGCCGGAGGCGGCGCGGTACACGGAAAAGGCTGGGGAGGCATCGGCGATGACGCGTTGTTGGGGGAAACGTCCGAAGCCTTTCTGCATGGAGCGTCGCTCTGGACCTGTGTGCCGCGCCGTCCCACCGGTTCGCTGCCACCGGTGTGCGAACGGTGTTGGGTCGCAACCGGTCGAGTCGGTCGGTCGGCTTGGTCGCATTCGTCGCGTCGCAGCAGGTCAGTGGATTGTTTGGGGTTCGGTCGGCGATGACGTTGACAGAGTCGTAACTACAATGATGTAATACTCCACCCAAGGCGACACACACAACTTGTTGTGCTGAAGCGGGCGGGAACACGGCCCAACGATCTACATGTTGTGTCTACAAAGAAGTTCGTATTTCACACGAAGACGATCTGACAAACCGAATCGTCACCCTCAGCAACGCTCATCCTCAGTTATTGGAGTCACACATGTCACTGGCGCCCGACACCGCATCAATCGGAAACACAGCAACCGATACCACCGCAATCGGAAACTCAGCCACCGATGATGCTGCTGGCGGTCGCATGCGACTCGGCCTGCGTCGTCTCTTCACGTCGGCTGGCGTCGATCCGTATGACGAGGTCGAGTGGGAACGGCGCGACGCGCGGATCAGCAACTGGAAAGACGGAACGGTTGCATTCGAGCAGTTGGGTGTCGAGTTCCCCACCACGTGGTCGGTCAACGCCACCAACATCGTCTCCCAGAAGTACTTCCGCGGCACCCTCGGGCTGCCCGAGCGCGAGCATTCGTTGCGCCAGGTGATCGACCGCGTGGTCGACACCATCACCCGGTGGGGCATCGAGGGTGATTACTTCGCGTCCGACGACGAGGCTCAGTCGTTCTCCGACGAACTGAAGTACATCCTCGTCACCCAGCGCGCCGCGTTCAACAGCCCCGTGTGGTTCAACATCGGCGTCGCCGGCGTGCCGCAACAGGCCAGCGCCTGCTTCATCTTGTCGGTCGACGACAAGATGAACTCGATCCTCAACTGGTACCGCGAAGAAGGCGTCATCTTCAAAGGCGGCTCCGGTTCGGGCGTCAACTTGTCTCGTATCCGCTCCAGCTACGAGTTGCTCGAAGGTGGCGGCACGGCATCTGGCCCGGTGAGCTTCATGCGCGGTGCCGATGCGTCGGCCGGAACCATCAAGTCCGGAGGCAAGACCCGGCGCGCCGCCAAGATGGTCATCCTCGACATCGACCACCCAGACGTCGAAGAGTTCATCTGGTGCAAGGTCAAAGAAGAGCGCAAAGCGCGCGTGCTTCGCGACGCCGGCTTCGACATGGACCTCGATGGTGCCGACTCGTACTCCATCCAGTACCAGAATGCGAACAACTCCGTCCGCGTCACCGACGAGTTCATGCAAGCGGTCGCAGACGATGCTGATTGGGGCCTGAAAGCGGTCACCACGGGCGAAGTGGTGCGTTCGGTCCGTGCCCGTGATCTGTGGCAACAGATCGCTCAGGCAGCCTGGGAGTGCGCCGATCCGGGTCTGCAGTTCGACACCACGATCAACAAGTGGCACACCGCTCACGCCACCGGTCGTATCAATGGCTCGAACCCGTGCTCTGAGTACATGCACCTCGACAACTCGGCCTGCAACCTCGCCTCGATCAACCTGCTCAAGTACCTCGACGCCGACGACACGTTCGACGTCGGGGCGTACATGCACACCATCGAGATGATGTTCACCGCTCAGGAGATCCTGGTGGGTCGCGCCGATTACCCCACCGAGCCCATCGGCGAGACCAGCCGGCAGTTCCGTCAGCTTGGCCTGGGCTATGCCAACCTCGGTGCGCTGCTGATGGCGCTCGGCCACGCGTACGACTCGCCAGACGGCCGGGCCTGGGCCGCGGCACTCACGTCGCTCATGACCGGCCACGCCTACGCCACGAGTGCGAAGACCGCAGCCCGTCTCGGCGCATTCGAAGGCTTCGAGGCCAACGCCGAGCACATGCTGCGGGTGCTCGAGATGCACCGCGACGCCAGCTACGACATCGAAGACGAGGCCGCAGTGCCCGTCGATCTGATGGCGGCGGGTCGTGAGGCGTGGGAGAACGCCGTCAGCGGCGGTCACCGTTACGGCGTTCGCAACAGTCAGGCGTCGGTGCTCGCCCCCACCGGAACCATCGGGTTGATGATGGACTGTGACACCACCGGCATCGAGCCCGACCTCGGTTTGGTGAAGATGAAGAAGCTCGTCGGCGGCGGCAACATGCAGATCGTCAACCAGACGATCCCGCGGGCCCTCACGCAGCTCGGCTACAGCAGCGAGCAGGTCGACGACATCATCGCCTACATCGATGTCAACAAGTCGATCCTCGGCGCACCGCACCTCGCCGCCGAGCACGTCTCGGTGTTCGCTTGCTCGATGGGCGACAACACCATCCACTACGAGGGCCACGTGCGCATGATGGGCGCGGTGCAGCCGTTCCTGTCGGGTGCCATCTCCAAGACCGTCAACATGCCGGAAGAGGCCAGCGTCGAAGAGATCGCCAAGCTGCATCAGCTCAGCTGGGAACTCGGCCTCAAAGCGGTTGCGGTCTATCGCGACAACTGCAAGGTCGGCCAGCCGCTCTCCACCGCCAAGAAGGGCGATGCGTCCGAGGCTGCCAGCCCGGCCGCGGTGGAGGCTGCCCAGGTCGTCGAGAAGATCGTGGAGAAGATCGTCCACAAGCCGATCCGTCAGAAGCTGCCACGCACCCGCTCCGCCCGTACCTTCGAGTTCCGCGTTGCCGACTGCAAGGGCTTCGCCACGGTCGGCGAGTACGCCGACGGCCAGCCCGGCGAGATCTTCCTCACCGTGTCGAAGCAAGGCTCCACGTTGGCGGGCATCATGGACGCCTTCGCCAAGTCGATCAGCTACGGCCTGCAGTACGGCGTGCCGCTGCGTGGCTACGTCGAGGCGTTCGTCAACATGAAGTTCGAGCCGGCCGGTATGACCGACGATCCCGATGTGCGTTTCGCCGGGTCGATCATGGACTACCTGTTCCGTCGTCTCGCCCTCGAGTACATGAGCTACGACGAGCGCGCTGAGCTCGGCATCTTCACCGTCGCCGAGCGCACGCAACCCACCCTGCCGGGTGTCGACGAGCAGGTCATCGAGACCAATCAGGGTTCCGAGATCGAGCCTGACTTCAAGAGCGTGCCATCAGTGGCTGAACTGGCTGCCGGTCTCGAATCGGGTGCCGTTGCGCCCACAGTGGAAGACAACACGCCGGCACGTGGCATCACATCGGCCAAGCCGGTCGACTCGCCCATGTGCATGCAGTGCGGTATCAACATGGTTCGCGCCGGCAGCTGCCACGCCTGCCCGAGCTGCGGCAACACCAGCGGCTGCAGCTGATGATGTCAGATGTTCTTGATCGTGTACACGGTGCCGGTCAGGCTGACGACGTATGCGGTCGTCCCGCGGAACTCGAGTGATGTCGGCCGGTCCAACACGATCTCGTTGCCTTGCCCGTCGACGACGGCTGTCATCGTGCCGTCGTCTTCGACTCTCATGAGTCGCCCGGTATTCGGAAACGCGGGGCCGCCTTCCCCTCCCGCCTCGTCCCAGTCGCCTTGTGAGAGTGCGTACAGCTGGTGGCCGCGGCCCATCTCGACGTCAACGATCATGCTCGCTCCGGCGGCGACGTCGGTGGCCGTCGAGGATTGTGCTGTGAAGCTCACCACTTTGCCGACTTCGGGCGGATGCGGGACCGGGCCGGTCTGTGCCACGTACACCGTGGCACCGGACGTTTCGAGGCCTGTCGGGACGATGTTCCCGAACGAGACCATGTCGCTGATGTGACCGTCGCGTGTGACGTGTAGGACCCGGTTGTGGTGTCCGTCGGTGACAAGGAACCCGTTCCGGAACGTCTCCAACGAGTAGTGGACCCCGGTCGTGATGAAGTATCTGATGTCCGAGTCCGGAGGATTCGCTTCGGCCCAGGCGCCGAGATCTGCGATCACGGTGAAGCTCCCGTCGTTTTCGAGACGGTAGATGCCGACGATGTCGTCACCGAACGATCCGACGCCGACGATGTCACCACCGACGAGCGTGACGAGTACGTACGCGGTGCTGCCGACGAACGCGACGTCCATCGCCCCGCCGATCCCGAGGATCTGGGTGGGGAGACCGTCGGCGTACGTCGACACGGCACCGGTCTTCGGGTCGATCCGGTCGATGCTGCCGGCGTTGCCGTCGGTGACGTACAACGCACCGCCCGGCCCGATCGTACTCCCCGAACCGAGACCACCGAACGTTGCGAGCGGTGAGATGTCGGGTGCGGCAGGTTTCGCGTTCGCAGTCGAAGGGAGCACCATCGCGGACAGTGCAAGCGCAGCCAGAGTGGCCCGGCGCTTCACGAGACCGCGCCGGTGTAGAAGTACGGATCCAGAACCCGTACCTGGGTGATTCCGTCGACGGGCAGCCCGTTGGCGGTGGCGGCACGTTGGATCGCCACCGGGCTTGGCCCGTCGTAGACGCAGAACGTCTTGGTCTTGTCGCTCGTCACGTAGGAGGTCACCCAGGTGACGAGCTCCTCGGCGTTGTTGTGTACGACCTGGAGACAGGTTTGTGCCCCCTCGTCGTTGGTTGGGATCTCCAACCCGTTGATGAACGTCCGCTCAACGATGTAACGCGGCATGGCTAGTCCTCCTCGTTCGGCACTCGTGGTGCGCGTGGTCGCTTTGAACGGAACCAGACGCCGGTCAAGGCTCGGTCCAGCCGTCCTGGTACCGCAACTTCACGCGTCGTAGCCTGGCAACCGTGCGTGTGAACCTTTTGGGGCCTTTCCAGGTGGACGGTGCGCCGGCTGGTGCTGTCCTCGGTGCGGCGAAGGAACGGTCGCTGTTGGCCTCGCTTGCCCTGAACCCGGGCCGGGTTGTTTCGGTTGAGTCGCTGATCGTTGCGTTGTGGGGCGAGGACCCGCCGTCCGCCGCACGCAAGACGCTGCAGACGTACGTGTGGAACCTGCGTCAGTCCCTCGGTGACGACGTGATCGGCACCGAGCATCCTGGTTACTCGCTGCGCATTACGCCCGAAGACGTCGATGTAGGACGCTTCCGCGCCCTCGTCCACAAGGGCGAGGTGGCGACGGCCGCCGGGGACCCGGCGAAGGCTGCCGTGGCGTTGGGCGAGGCGGTGGCACTATGGCGTGGCGAGCCTTTCAGCGGGGTCGCCGCGCACACCGGTCTCGCCGGTGAGGCGACACGGCTGACGGAGGAGTACATCTCCGCGCTGGAGTTGTACTTCAATGCAAACCTGATGGCGGGCCGCCACGCCGAACTCGTCGGCGAGCTCGAGGGGCTCGTTCTGGAGCACCCGTTCCGCGAGCGCCTGTGGGGCTGCCTCATGGTGGCGCTCTACCGCTGCGGCCGGCAGGCCGACGCCCTGGCCGCATACCAGAGAGCCCGCCAGATCCTCGTCGAAGAGCTGGGACTGGAGCCCGGTGGCGAATTGCGACGGATCGAGGAGGCCATCCTGCGACAGGACGAGACCCTCGCGGCACCCGACCGGCTCGACACTTCCGTGACGGCGAACGCCGGGACGCCGGGCACGGTTCTGCGCTCGCCGGTCCGATACGCGACAGCGAGCGACGGAATGGGGATCGCTTACCAGGTCGCCGGCGACGGCCCGATCGACATCCTCGCGATACCCGGCTTCGTCACGCATCTCGATATTTGGTGGAACGCGCCCACCGACGGGCTCGTGCGTCAGCTCACCTCGATCGGTCGCCTCATCTCCTTCGACAAGCGTGGTATGGGGTTGTCAGATCGTCCCGACTCCGTCGACGCCATGCAATGGGTAGACGACGCGCTCGCGGTGCTCGACGCCGTCGGCGCGGACGATGTCGTCGTGCTCGGTATCTCCGCAGGAGCGCCAACAGCAATCCGGCTTGCATCGCTGTACCCGCAACGCGCCCGCGCGCTGGTCATCTTCGGCGGCGGCGCACGGACGATCGCTGGACCGGGCTACGAAATCGGACACGATCGGGAGACATTGAGGCGCTTCGCCGACAACCTCGAGCGCCAATGGGGCACAGGCGTTGCAATCAGTTTCTACGCACCCAGTCGCGCCAAGGAACCACACGTCCGCGACTACTGGGCCCGCTATCAACGACTGTCAGCTTCACCCGCGGCGGCCATGCGCTCGTTCTGGGCGGCGGTCGAAAGCGACGTCACCGACCTGCTCCCGACGATCACCGCTCCAACGCTCGTGCTCCATCCGGAACGGGACATCGTTGCACCGGTCGCATGGGGCCGTTTCATGGCTGATCGCATCCCGCACGCCGAGTTCGTGGCGCTCGACTCCGACGTCGACCTGATCTGCGTGTCTGACGTCATCGACGACTTGGCTCAACACATCGGCGAGTTCATCGAGCGAACGCTGCGCTCCGCCGAGACCACGCCCCATTAGCCGCGATCTGGCCCACTTGGGAACCTGACACGGTGGGGTCGCTGCCACACCGGCGACGGAGATCTAGATGGAACGTCACGAATCGACGGCTCGGTGCTCCAGGGGTCTGGCATGTGGCCAACCCGTCCGCAACCGTGATCACCGGCGTTCGTCGTGCTGCACGGTC
>DATKCX010000457.1:0-21159 GCA_035512975.1 Ilumatobacter sp. | reverse complement strand
GCAAGAAGTCGTTGACAGTCAGCGGAACCTTCATGGGCCCCGAAGCTAGTTCGCTCTGAGGCTTGGTGTCTGAGTCAGGAACCGAGCCCTACTTGACGCGCCACACTGTGGCCAATGGACACGCGCATCTTTCTCGGCCTCGCTCAGAGCCTCAATCCGTTTCGGTGGACGCTGCCGATCGAGCGCCACGTGTGCGCGAGCGGTGGGTTTCTGTTCGGCGGTGCCGGGCTCGGCGCAGCGATCTCGGCCATCGAAGGAACCAGCGAGCGTGAACTGATCTGGGCGACCGGGCAATACCTCTCGTACGCCAAGCCCGGTGAAGTGATGGACATCGACGTCACCATTGCCGTGTCGGGTAACCAGATCACTCAAGCCAGAGCGGTCGGCCACGTGGGAAATCGAGAGATCCTCACGGTCAACGCGGCGCTCGGCGACCGGCCGAACATGCCGAGCGGACAGTTCGAGATGATGCCATCGGTGCCGAGTCCGGGCGATTCGCCAGTGCGGCCCCATCGAGTCGCTGGCGAAGGATGGGTGAACGACTTTCTCGACGAACGGTTGGTGAAAGGACGTTTGCGGGAACATCGAGATGGCACGCTCGGCGATGGCAACACGATGATGTGGGCACGGATTCCCGACGTGATCCATGGAATCGATGCAAGTGCGCTTGCCGTGTTGGGCGACTTCGTGCCGATGGGTGTGGGTGACGCGCTGGGTATCGATGGCGGTGGCAACAGCCTCGACAACACGTTGCGCGTGGTGCGCCTCGTGCCCACCGAGTGGGTCTTGCTCGACATCCAGATTCACGGAGTGGACCGCGGCTTCGGCCACGGCCTCGTGCACATGTACGCAGAGGACGGCACGCTCATGGCCACAGCCAGCCAGAGCTGCATCACCCGATTCTGGAACAAGTAGCCGGAAGCGACACCGATCGCTCCTCGCGCGGCCACGGTTGCCTGTCTGACGCCACCTGATCGAACTCCAGTCGATTCGACTCCAACTGATCCGGGGCTGTCTCGTAATGTCGGCGGCATGGCGCTTCCCATACGACCCGGAATGACCGTGCCCCTGCCGGGCCACCTGCACGCACAGCGGGAGCAGCTCGTCGAGCTCGCAGACCTGGGATACACCGACATCTGGTCTGCCGAGGCCGACGGTGCCGACGCGTTCACCCCCCTCGCGATGGCGGCCGCTTGGGAGCCGCGTCTTCGTTTGGGCACCGCAATCGTTCCTGCATACACCCGTTCACCAGCGTGCATGGCGCAGTGTGCCGCCACACTCGCGGACGCGGCACCCGGCAGGTTCGCACTCGGAATCGGTACCTCGTCGAACGTGATCGTCGAAAAGTGGAATGGGGTGCCGTTCGAAGAGCCGTACAAGAAGGTCCGCGACATGGTGCGGTTCCTGCGCGATGCATTCTCGGGCGACAAGGTCACTCGCACGTATGACACGTTCGAGATCGATGGCTTCCGACTGGGCGTGCGTCCCGAGCAGCCGCCCCAAATCCTGGTGGCGGCGCTGCGCGAAGGCATGCTGCGGCTCGCTGGGCGTGAGGCGGACGGAGCCATCGTGAACTGGCTCGCCCCCACCGACGTTCCCCAGGTGGCTGGCATCGTGCACGACGCAGCTGGAGGCGAAGATCGCGAGATCGTCGCCCGAATCTTCGTGTGCCCGAGCACGAACACCGATGTGGTCCGAGACAACGCACGCCGGGTGATCGCGGCCTACATGAACGTGCCGGTGTACGCCGCGTTCCACGAATGGGTGGGTCGTGGCGAGCAGTTCGCCGGCATGTGGGCAGCGTGGAAGGCGGGGGACCGCAAACAGGCTCTGCTGGAGATTCCCGACACCGTGGTGGACGACCTCGTCGTGCATGGCTCGCCCGAGCAGTGCCGTGCGCGCATTCAGGAATACTTCGACAACGGCATCACCACGAGCTCGTTGGCCATCATGCCGCTGGACCCGGCGCTCGACTTCTGGCAGGCGATTCGCGACCTGTCGCCGAGCGCTGCCTAACGACCAGAACATCAAGTAGGGGTCTGACCCCTTCTTGTCAGGCCGCCGGACGGATGGGCTGGCGAACCGGTTGTTGCGCGGCGGCCATGCGGGCTGCACGGCGTGCCGCCATTTGGGCGCGTAGCTCGTTGACATGTTGGATGCCACGTTGACGGGTGACCTCGTCGATTCGGAAGCGGGCCGGCACGGTCGGCGCCGGGAGCAAGGTGAGTTGCTGGAGTTCGTGCGTTTCATTCATGAGACCATCATGAATGAGGGGTGTAACAGTCAGCCCATGTAGACAGAAAACGGGTAGCTACGAAACGTGGCTCATACCGATGCATTCGCGGCGGCGAGGCTGACCACGACCGCAATTGCGCACACGGCAGTCGGGCCTGCATAACTGGCCCACTTCGGGAGTTGTCTGTGGCGCGGGGCCATCACCGTCAGCGCACAGAGTGCGCCAGCAGCTGCACCACCGATATGGCCGCCGATCGAAATTCGTGGGATCAGGAACGTGATGAAGAGGTTCATGATCAGCAGCGAGCCGATCGATGTGTTCATCGGGTTCATGCCGTTCAAGTAGTAGCCCACGAATGCCAGGCCCATCAGGCCGAAAACGGCACCCGAGGCACCTGCGGACAGCGCGTTGGGCTCGATGAGCAACGCGCCGGCGGAGCCGCCGAGCAACCCTGCGAGGTAGACGAGCAGGAACTTCACGCGCCCCAGCGCGGGTTCGAGCATCTGCCCCAACATGTACAGCAGGTACATGTTGAACCCGATGTGGATGATGCCGAAGTGCATGAAGCCGGAGGTGACGAGTCGATACCACTCGTCGTTGACAGCCACCGACGGCCCGAACAGGTCGTACTCGAGGTGAGCCCGTGTGACGCGGCCCGCCAACGCCTCGCTGTTCTGCACCACGGTTGCCAAGAACGCGATCACGTTGAGGCCGATGATCACCATGGTGACCAATGCCGGCTGGCGTGCGTTCCAGAACACGGCGCGGGTCTTCACGTCGGGGCGGGACGCCTTCGCGCAATCGAGACAATGGCTGCCCACAGCAGCCTGCACCAAGCACTCGGGGCAGGCGTGCTTCCCGCAGCGGGTGCACTGTCGACCGCCCGGTCGACTCGGGTGGCGGTAACAGGAGTGGGCCGCGTGCGTGTCAGATGTCGTCGCGGGCGGGGGAGGAGGCAGCGGCATCGACGTTGAGGGTATTCAGATTGGAGCTTGGTCCCACCAACGTCGGAGGTGTTCCCACGCGTAGATGCCGGTGGCGTGGCCGTCGGACCACGTGATCGCAATTCCCCAGTTCCCATGCATTTCAGCGGAACGTGCCGAAATGGAACTCCCCGAGTACGCGTCGAGACCTTGATCCCGACGTCCGTGACACGTCGCACACGGGCAACCCTGTCGCAAGGTGAGCAGATCAAAGGTTGCGGTCACGTCGTCGTCGTACGTCACCCGTAGCTCGACTTCACGGTCGAGTTCGACGTCGATGACCTGGGTGTTCGGCACGGCCCGAGCGTACCTGCGTCGGTTGACCCCTGGCCGTCAGAGCGCCGGTGGTCGGAACCGGTCCGGTGGAGACGGCATGCCGACGAGGTGACCTTGCACGTAGTCGCAACCCGCCGAACGCAACCGACGCAGCTGTTCGACGCCGGTGACGCGTTCCGCGACGACTTCCATGTCGAGCGCGTGTGCCAGCATCACGAGCGACCGAACCACTCGGGTGTCGGCCTCCGAGGACCCGGTGGGCAGCGCCAGCGAACCGTCGAGCTTCAGCAGGTCGGCACCGACCTCGGTCATCAACGACAACGCGTCGGAGCCAGTGCCGAAGTTGTCGAGCGCCACACGCACGCCGACACGGCGCAACGATCGCACCGTGCGAATCGCATCGTGGGCATCGCCGAGCAGCGTTGCCTCGCGGGCCTCGATCACGAGCTGGCGCGGTCGCATGGAGTGCTCGCGCAGCAGGTCGGTGACGCGGGTGACGAAGGTGGGTGACGAGAGTTGTTGCCGCGACACGTTGACGTGTACCGAGAAGCGGTCGTTCACGGTGCCGTCGTTCATCCAACCCTGGGCCGCGGCGAGCGCCTGCTCCAACACCCAGTCGCCGATCGGCCCGATGGTGCCGGTCTCTTCAGCGGCCCGCACGAACTGACCCGCCTCCAAGCGACCCCGCGTGGGATGTTCCCAACGCATGAGGGCTTCGGCGGCGACCGGCTTCTCGGTGACCGCCGAGAAGATCGGTTGGTACTCCACACGCAACTCTCCTTGCCGGAAACCGCGGGCGAGGTCCGACGCGAGTTGCGTGCGGTCGCGAGCTTCGGCGCGCAGGTGCGGCGAAGCCACCGCTGTGTTCGAACGCCCTCGGCGCTTCGCAGCGTGCAGAGCAGCGTCGGCGTCGGACAGCAGCTGTTCGGAAGCCTCGCGGCACGACCTGGGATCGAGCTCGCGGGTGGTCTGCGGGTCGAGCATGGCAACCCCGATGCTCACCGAGAGATCGACGTCGATCTGTTGCACGGTGAGCCGCCCCATCAGCACCTGGCGGACGCGATCAGCGAGTTCATCGGCTGCGTCGGCGGAGGTGAGACCGTGGCACAGCACCGCAAACTCGTCGCCGCCCACCCGGGCGACGATGTCGTCGGGACGGACCGCGGTGGTGAGTCGATGTGCCGCCGCGAGAATCACTCGATCACCGATGCGATGTCCGAGTGAGTCGTTCACGTCACCCATGCCATCGATGTCGACCATCAACACCGCAAGATCGACTCGACCGGCGGCCAACGAGGTGGCCAACGACCCGAGCGCCGCAGTCCTGGTGAGCAACCCGGTCGCTGCGTCATGACGGAGTTGTTGCTGGAGATGTTCCGTGCGCGTGACCTGATCGGTGATATCGCGGCACAGCACGGCCATGAACCCTTGCTGGACGGTCGTTGGATCGTGGCGCACGACCACGGTGACCTCGTATGTGGCACCCGGTTCCGACGGCGTCGCGAGATTGATCTGCCCGCGCCATGAGCCGCCGTCGGCACCGGCGAGCACCGCTGCGGGAATCTGATCGATGACGTCGTTCAACGGCAACCGACCGCCGGGGTGCGTGTGATCGGGAGGTCGAAAGAGCGAACGGCCAGCGGGGTTCGCGTCGATCATCGTCCCGTCGAGACCGATCACGAGCGTCGCCGCATCGGAAGCGTGGAGCAGCTCGCGCAAAGCCGCCAGGGCCCCCGACTCGTGGTCGATCATGTTTGGTTGGCTGTCGGTCGGTGCATTCATGCGCAAGCTCTCGCAATCCATCGGCTGATTGCGTTCGGGGCTTGAAGCCAAACCGTATCCGGGCGGGCGCAAGGCCGGATCGGGCTCGCCCGCGCGTGGCGGTAGCGTTGAGCCGATGACCGAGCCCAGAACGATCCTCACGGTCCACGCTCACCCCGACGACGAAGCCTCCAAGGGGGCACCGACGCTGGCGAAGTATCACGCCCAGGGCGTGCACACCGTGCTCGTCTGCTGCACCGGTGGTGAAGAAGGCGATCTGCAAAACCCCACCCTTCGCGACGAAGGGCAGCCGTTCCATGGTCTCACTCCCGACGAGGAGCGGCACCTGGTGGCGTCGCTGCGCCCGGCCGAACTGGCGCTCTCAGCGAAGGTCATCGGGTTCGACGAAGTCGTCATGTTGGGGTACCGCGATTCCGGCATGGCCGACAGCGAGCCCAACCTCCACCCCGAGTGCTTCCATCAGGCAGACATCGATGAAGCCACCGGTCGGCTGGTCGCGGTCATTCGCCGCACCAAGCCTCAGATCATCATCACCTACAACGACGACCAACAGGGCTACCCGCATCCCGATCACATCCGGGTGCACGACATCTCGGTGTTGGCGTTCGAACGAGCCGGCGATCCTCAGTGGTACCCCGAGTTGGGCGAGCCGTACGCCCCGGCCAAGTTGTATTACACCGCTTGGAGCCGCCGCCGTCTGGTTGCGGTCCACGACGCGTTACTGCGGCTGCGCGGCTCGTCGCCGTATGACGACAAGTGGTTCGAGCGCCCCGATGTCGACAGCCGCGTCACCACGCGTACCGAAGTCGGTGATTACCTGTGGGCCCGCACGCAGGCGTTGTTGGCTCACGCAACCCAGGTCGACCCCGCCGAGGCGTTCTGGTTCGGCTTGACCGACGACGAGTTGGCCGAGGTGTACCCGTACGAAGACTGGATCCTCGCCGCGTCGCACGTCGGGCCGATCCCCACTGGCGAACCCGGAGACATCGAAGACGATTTCTTCGCCCGTGTGCCGGCCGAAGCGTGCTCGCAGGCGTGACGATGGGCGTTCAATATCGGGTGGCCATCGGCAAGAAAGACGAACTGGTCAGTGGGCCCGACGATGCCGACATCGTCGTCACCGTGCCGCACGCCGTGGCGTCGGCCCCTGGGTTCGACGCGACGGTCGAGTTCATGCGAGGTCGTCTGAAGGCTGCCGGTCACACGGGGCAGATCCTCGACCTGCTGAAGTCCGGCGAAGCCACCACTGCAGTGACCGCCCTCGCCGCCACCAGCACCTGAGTCGCACCAGCGACATCCGGTCAGCCGGGCGTTCGCATAGCTTCGCGGAGGGCTCGGTAGCCGATCAGCACTGCGCCCGACGCTTCGATTGCGGCGGGCAATGCCGGGTCGTTCGTGACGAAATCGAAGTCGTCGATCCAGTCGGCGGCCGAGGGGGTGAGCGCACGCACTTCGGGAGTGTCGATGGCGGGCTGAACGTGCACTTCGGTGACCCCAGGCTCCAGGTTGGCGAGGGCCGAAGTCACCCGTTCACGAGAACCAGCGCGCCAGTCGTGATCGAAATGGTCGGGGAACACCACACCTTCGGCGGCAGCGAGCTTGCGGAACGGGAAACCAGCTTGCTCTTCGGTGATCGTTGACGGCAACCGAATGGGCAGTTGAAACGTGCAGGCCAACTCGAGGTACACGTCGAAGAACTCAGGTCGCAGCGTGATCGCCGTGAGGTGCGGAGCGAGATGCGTGACGTCGATGCCCCACGCCATCGCACGTTCGATCTGGGCTTGCAGTTCACGGAACACTTCGCTCGGGTCGGCGTGTTCCCACAGGTCGGCGAGGTCGCGTGGGAAGCCGGTCTCGCCAGACAGCAATGACGGTGCGTGTGTGACCGGCCCCCAACGGAATGTCTCATGCTCGGCAATGAGTGTGAGGTGCACCCCGATGTCGTCGGTGGGTTCGTACAACGTGGCCGCGTGGCGAGCCCACGGTGCAGGCACCATGATCGACGCGCAAGTGGCGACTCCTTCGCGAATGGCCTGGTAGACGCCAACAGTTGCGGCGTGACACGACCCGAGGTCATCGCACGACAGAATCACCAGTTTGGCGTCGGCGGTGTATCCGAGGCGTTCTGCGAGCGTTGCCACAATCGGTAACGCTACCCCCACGCGGCCCCCCGACGTGTCAGGCGATTCGGCTACCGACAGGTGGTCCAGAGGCCGATATCTGCCGACTCCGCGGCTCGAGCGGCTTCCACGAACGTGTCGGCGTGAGCGACATTGGGCGGGATCGTCATCGGCTGGGCAAAACCTTGGCGAACGATCGCTTCGTTGACGAACAGCCCATCGCTCGCTCGGTAGACGTACGCCAGCAAACGGCCGTAATCGTCGCGGGCGACCACATCTCGCTCGAGGCGAACCTCGGTGCCCACCGGCAGGAGTTGGGCGACGAACCTCGCTGCTGCGTCACCGAAACACTCTGCGTCGTTGCCCGGTCGTTGCGGGGTTCCGTCGTGGGCGACCTCGGGCGTGTTGATGCCCGTGAGACGCACTCGTTCCTCTCTGCCGTTGATGTTCAGGTCGATGGTGTCGCCATCGACGTGGTGATCGACTACAGCGGTGCCGGGCGAGGTGGCCGTGGTGGAGCCATCGCTGTCGCCCCTTTGACAGCCCGCCGACGTAGCGGCAGCGAACAACAACGGCGACGCCCGGCGCAAAGCTTTCCACGGTGCGGTGCGCCCGCTGTGGAGCGTCATCGGTGGAGCGTCATCGCTGGACCATCATCGGTGGCACTCCGACGTTCTAGCGCAGACTGCACATGAGTCATCCGGGCAGGACTTCCCGCTAGGGGCGACCTGCGCGGACGCGGTGGGCGATCTCACGTCGGTGTCGCGCCGACTGACGCCGACGTGAGCGCGTGTCAGCAGGCCGTGAGGGGCGACGTTGAACCTGACGGAGACATCAATCACTCAAAGGAGACGCCATGACCATCACCGACAACACACCGACCAGCGATACCGACGGCACCGCTACAAACCCGGGCTATGCCGAGCTGCTGGCTGATCTCGGTGACGACGTGCTCGCCCACTTCCGTCGTCGAGCCGCCGAATCCGACCGTGACAACACGTACTTCCACGAGGATCTCGCTGTCCTGCGGTCGGTGGGATACCTCGCAGCAGCCGTCCCAGCAGAACTGGGTGGCGGTGGACGGACACTGTCCGAAGTGGCAGCGGCCCAGCGGCGGATCGCACGGTTCGCCCCGGCGACCGCTCTCGCCACATCGATGCATCACTACTGGGTCGGCCTCGCAGCAGAAATGGAGCGATTCGGCGACACCTCGTGCCGCTGGATTCTGGAGAGTGCTGTCGAAGGTGCGATCTTTGCCGCAGGTCACGCCGAGCGCGGCAACGACGCCCCTGTGATCATGTCGACGTCGATCGCAGTGCCGGTCGAGGGCGGGTACCGGGTCGACGGACACAAGATGTTCGGATCGAACGGCCCTGCGTGGGACTACTTGGGGATCCACGCGCTCGACGCGAGCGACCCCACCGACCCTCAGATCATCCACGGGTTCGTGCATCGGGACAGCGAAGGGGTTTCCGTGCTGCCGAACTGGGACACGCTGGGTATGCGCGCATCACAGAGCTACGACACGGTGATGGAGAGCGTGTTCATCCCGACGGACAAGATCGCACGAACGATTCCGGCTGGCAGTGATGCCGATCTGTTCCTGTTGGCCATGAACGTGTGGGCGCTCGGCCTGATCGCTCACGTGTACTTGGGAACCGCCGACCGCGCGCTCGAACTCGCGGTCGAAGACGCGAACCGAAAGTCATCCGTGGCGATCCCGGGCATCACGTATGCGTACAACCCGATGATTCAACATCGGATTGCCGAGATGGGTTTGATCCTCGACGCAGGTGCTGCGACCGCCGAACGGCTCGTCGCAGACTGGGACCGCGGTGTCGACCACGGCGCGGCGTGGGGTGTTCGGATTCCGGCTGCGAAGTGGAATGCGGTGGAAGCGGCGAAGCGCGTTGTCGACATCGCACTCGACGTGAGCGGTGGCGCAGCGATGTTCCGGGGCCACGAACTGGAGCGCCTCTACCGCGACGTGCGGTGCGGCGGCTTTCACCCGGCGAACGACGCGCTGACGCACGAGACCATCGGCAAAGCGCTACTTGGGATCGACCCGACGCGTCCACGCTGGTAATCACGCTCGTCGTGCAGAAACCTAGCGTCAGAGTTCGTCCAAGCGCCTGAGTACGTACTCGCTGAGTTCCAGCGCATCGAGGCCCCGCCCGGCATGGGCGGCGGCCTCGAAGTCGCGTTCGCCGAGTTGTGCCTTCAGTGCTCGTTCCAACGATTCGACTCGTTCGGCGTCGGTACCGAACACTTCGTGTCCGTCGGATGTGTGCAGTACCGCACCCAACACAGCCGCCGCGTCGCGAGGCCGATCCAGTCGATGCAGCAATGCGCTCACCGAGCGCATTGCGGTCCACACGACCGACGAGTCGGTCGTGCGGGTCCACAGGGGCAACAGCGCTCGGTACAACTCGACGGCTCGATCGGCGCTACCGTGGCGCACCTCGAGCGATGCCAGCGAGGCACCGGCGACGCCCGTGACGAACCAGGCTCCGCATTCTCGGGATCGATCGTAGGCGAGCTGCAACCGGGCCATGGAGGTCTCTGGGTCGATCTCAACGAGGGCCTCGCCTGCGCCGTACCAGGCCCACACCTCGGCGAGGGCTCCCGAGCCGTAGCTGAACTCGGCAAGCAGAGCGTCAGCACGACGTACTGTCTCGGGTGAACCCGCATAAGCGAGCGCCAGCACCAGAGTTCCGTTGATTTCGCTGCGGCGTAGGCGTTGGTGCATCGGCACCAGAGTCAGCGCGTGTTCAAAGTGGCGGACCGACTCGTCGAGATGCCCCGTCGTGAGGTGGTACAGCCCGACAGCATCAGCGACGTTCGCAGTCACCGGCAACCCTGGTCGAACTGCTTCCGACAGCAACACTGCTTCGCGAATGCGCATGGCGAACTCTTCACTGTCGCCGCGCCCCCAGGCCGCGTACGCCGCAAAGCTCAGCATGTCGGGTGTTCGAGGATCGTCGGGCGCGAGCGCGGCAGCCGCACCACCCCAAGCCATCGTCTCGCGGCGCGGTCGGCTCATGCTGTAGTCCTGCAGCGCATACACCAACCGCATGATCGGTTCTGGGTGTGCGGCTTGAACCAGGTGGCTGTACGCCGCCCGAACCTCAACGAGATCTTGGTCGATGGCGTCCATTGCGGTGGCCGGATCGTCGGCGGCCGCGAGCGCACCGAGTTGTTCCATTCTCTGAACGAAGTGCTCGGCGTGACGATCGGCCACCCCGTAGAAATCGTGATCGGTCTGCTCAGCAGCGAACTGCCGCAACGGCTCGAGCATGTGCCAACGTGGTCCCGAACGTTGCAGCAACGAACGTTCAGCCAGTCCTCGCAGCGCGTGGAGTGCCTCGCTCTCGGTGGTTCCCAACACCACGCCCGCCGCTTCCACGTCGAACGCGGCGCGAAACACCGACAGCGCGACGAAGGTCCTGCGCTCGGCCGGTGACAACAGCTCGTACGACCAGGTGATGGCAGCCGTCAGTGACCGATGCCTCCCAACGGCTCGTCGGCTGCCCGACAAGACGCTGAGGCTGCGAGAGATCTCACGTGCGATCACAGCCACATCCATGGTGAACAACTGCGCAGCGGCCAACTCGATGGCCAGGGGCAGACCGCCCAAGCGATCGCACAACTCGGTGACGAGTGCACGGTCGGTGCCGAGATCCATCTCGGCACCCGCAGCGGCTGCGCGCTCGACGAAGAGTTCGACGGCGGGGCCGGTGGCGGGGCCGCCCACACCGAGCGGTTCTACGGCGAAGACGAACTCCGAGTCGATCGCCAGCCGTTCCCTGCGGGTAGCCAACACATGGACTGCATCGGAGGTGGCGACGATGGCGTTGGCGACGGCAGCGGCTTGGTCGATCACGTGCTCGCAGTTGTCGAGCACGAGCAGTAACGAGCGATGGGCGAGGTGTCGTTGAATGTGACCGATCGGTGACTCGCCGCTGCGCTCGATGCCGAGCTGCGCGCTGATCGCTGGGATGATGTCATCGAACGAACTCGCCGCGAGATCGCACCAAACGACGCCATCGTGAAACTCCGTTGCCAGGGCCGCTGCAGCGTCTGCTGCCAGCCGAGTCTTGCCCACTCCGCCGACTCCAACCAGCGTGACGAGCCGGGTGCTGCGCGTCAACGCGATGATACGTCGCAACTCGTCGTGACGCCCGACCATGGGGGTGGCGTAGCGGGGTGTTGCGTCGCGGGATGAGAGGCTCGGTTTCGTGAGCGCGCCAGAGACGATCGCATCGTGTTCGGCACGCATTTCTGGCGAAGGTTCGATTCCGAGTTCTTCGCCGAGCGCTCGCCGGAAACGGTCGTACACGCGCAGCGCGTCGACCGCTCGATGTTGCTGTGCCAACGCACGCACCAGCAACAGGTGCGGGCGCTCTCGGGTTGGGTGGAGCACTGAAGCAGACTCGAGGTCGGCGACGAGCTCGGGATCCGCTTGACCCGAGCGCCGCTCATATCGCTCATCGAGGAGTCGAAGACGTAGCTCATCAAGACGTGCCCGCGCGGCAAGCGCCGCGTCGGTGTCGAGTGACGGATACGGCTCGCCGCGCCAGAGCGCGATCGCGATGTCGATTCGGTCGACTTCAGCGGTGTGGGCAAACACGCCGGCCGCCAACCGCTCGAACTCGTCGACGTCGATGTGAAGCGGATCGACATCGATCGCGTACCCACCGTGATCTCGATCGATCGTGAGCATCGGCAGTCGCTTGCGAAGCCGGAAGACCTGTGTGTGCAATGCGGCGACGTGATCCGTTGGCAGCTGGTCGATCCACAGCGCTTCAGCGAGCGCGTCGCTCGACACAGCACGACCATGTGCCAACACGAGAGATTCCAGCAGCTTGCGTTGCAGATCGCCAGTAGGCGTGAGGTTCTCGCCTGCGGCGTCGACGCGCAGCGGACCGAGAACGCTGATCCGGAGTGCGAGGTCTGAGCTGTCCGGAGGCACGCTGGTACGTTACGACACAGTGCCGAGGCTGATGCCTGTCTGCAAGCGTTCGATACCTCTTACAAACGTTCGATGCCTGTTTACAAACGTTCGATAATGGTGCCGGTGCCCAATCCGCCACCGCAGCACATCGAGATCAAGCCGTAGCGGCCTTGTGTGCGCTCGAGTTCGTACAGCGCCTTGGTCATCAGAAAGCCACCGGTGGCACCCAACGGATGACCGAGCGCGATCGCTCCGCCGTTCGGGTTGGTCTTCGCGAGGTCGGCACCGACCTCTTTGGCCCACGCCAACACGACAGCTGCGAACGCTTCGTTGATCTCGAACGTGTCGATGTCGTCGATGGAAAGCCCGGTGCGTGCCAACAGATGACGCGTGGCATCCATCGGTCCTGTGAGCATGAGCACAGGATCGGTGCCGACGAGGCAGCTGTCGACGATGCGCGCTCTCGGCGTGAGGCCGAGTTCGATTGCTTTGTCTTCGGTCATCATCAGTACCGCCGACGCCCCGTCGGAGATCTGCGACGAGTTGCCTGCCGTGTGCACACCATCCTCGCGAGCCACCGGCTTGAGCGAGCCGAGCTTCTCGAGGGTGGTCTCACGCAGGCCCTCGTCGCGAACGACGGGGTGCGTGGTTCCGGTTGGCTTGCCGTCCTCGTCGAGGTCGGGTGCATCGACGGCGATCCACTGGCCGGCAAACCGATCCTCTGCCCACGCTTGGGCTGCCAGCTCTTGTGAGCGCAGACCGAACGCGTCCGCGTCGTCGCGGCTGATACCCCACTGATCAGCGATCCGCTCGGCACCCTCGAACTGCGAGGTCATTTCGAGTTGGGCGAAGTAGGTCTTCGGGATCGGCACGCCCAACCCGAGCTTCTTCGAAGAGTTGGAACCGATCGGGATGCGACTCATGCTCTCCACACCACATGCAACAGCCACGTCGGTGACGCCAGAACCGATGAGCGCTGCCGCCAGGTTGGTGGCCTGCTGGCTCGAACCGCACTGTGTGTCCACCGTGGTCGCGGCGGTGGAGATGGGCAGCCCTTCCGCCAGCCATGCGGTCCGCGTGATGTTGAAGCTCTGTTCGCCCACCTGGCTGACGCAGCCGCCAACCACTTGGCCGACCTCGACCGGATCGAGGCCCGACCGCTCGAGCACAGCCCGCTGCACCTGACCGAGCAATGTGGCGGGGTGGACGGTGGCGAGGCCGCCGCCGCGCCGTCCGATCGGGGTGCGAACGGCGTCGACGATCACGATCGAGTTGCTCATGGCATCGATCGTACGAAGTGGATGACTGTTCGTGGTAGTTCAGCGCATCGCGCCGGTCTCTCGCAGCGGTTCGTAGGAAGGTAGCGTTCCGGCCCATGAGCAGCACCGCAACAAACGCCGACTTGCTCGACCGATATCGCCGGGTTCTCCCGTCGTTCGTGTCGCCGTACTACGCCGAGCCGATCTCGATCGACCATGGTGACGGGTCGTACGTGTACGACCTCGACGGCACCAGCTACCTCGACTTCTTCGGCGGCGTGCTCACCACGATGATCGGCCACAACGAGCCGAGCGTCACCGCTGCCGTGCAGGCTCAGGCCGCCAAGGTGATGCACACCTCCACGCTGTACCTCAGCGAGCCGATGATCGAGTTTGCCGAGATGGTCGCGGCCCAGTCGGGCATTCCCGACGCCCGGGTGTACTTCACGCCGTCGGGCTCCGAAGCGAACGATGCTGCGCTGCTGCTCGCCACGAGCTATCGGAAGTCGAACCAGGTCCTCGCGGTTCGCAACAGCTACCACGGGCGTTCGTTTCAAACACAAGCGATCACGTCTCACTCGTCGTGGAAGTCCACGGCGGTGTCGGGGCTACAGGTGCAGTTCGTGCAAGGCGGCTACCGCCTGCGTTCGCCGTTCCGCGACCTGCCCGATGCAGCGTTCATCGATGCGTGCGTGGGTGATCTGGTGCAGATCCTCGACATGACCTCAGCTGGCGACGTGGCGTGCATGATCGCGGAGCCGATTCAGGGCGTCGGTGGTTTCGCCACTCCACCAGACGGGATGTTCGGCGCGTTCCACAAGGAGTTGGCGAACCGGGGCATCCTGTTCATTTCCGACGAGGTGCAAACCGGTTGGGGCCGCACCGGCGAGCATTTCTGGGGCTATCAGGCCCATGGCATCGTCCCCGACATGCTCACCTTCGCCAAGGGTGTCGGCAACGGCATCACACTCGCAGGCGTCGTGGCGCGCGCCGAGATCATGTCGACCATCAGCGTGCTGCAGTTCTCCACGTTCGGTGGCAACCCATTGTCGGCAGCGGCCGGTGCGGCCACGTTGCGTTACATCAACGAACACGACTGCCAGGCCAACGCCAAGGCGATGGGTGAGCGGTTCGCCGCTGCCATGACCCCAACGGCCGAAGCAACGCCGTGGATCGCCGAGCTGCGTGGGCGCGGCCTGATGTGGGCGTTCGAAGTGTGCGAACCGGGCACCACCACCCCCGACAAGAGCCGCACCACCGAGTTTCACGAGGCGTGCAAGCGACACGGGCTGCTCGTGGGCAAGGGCGGGCTGTACGGCAACGTCATCCGACTCGCGCCCATGCTGAACATCACGGCGGAGGAACTCGACGAGGGGATCGCCGCGCTCGCCGCCGCGATCTCCGACGTGGCCTGATGACACGCTTCGAGGTCCGTTTCATGAACGCGCCGCCTGCCGATCTCGGCAACGACGCCCGATTCGTGCATGTCGTCGGCAGCGGTGCACGGGCCACAGTTTTTGTCGACGATCGGGCCGACGACGCGATCTCCGGGGGTTGGACGCACCATTTCGTCGGTGTGGTCGACGGCTGCGCCTGGTGGGCGATCGACGTGCCCGACGGCAGCGACCCGAGCTATGGCGCGGCGGTCGACCTGCGTCGCTACCACGCCTCGGCACCGGAGCACCACTGGTCCAGCGCCGGGCGTGCCGTGCAACTGGTGGAATGGGCCCGAACCCACCGTTTCTGCGGCCGTTGTGGCTCGCCCACCGAGTTGTCGCTCGGCGAACGTGCCATGCGCTGTATTGCGTGCCATCTGCTGGCATTTCCGCGGGTCGCGCCAGCGATGATCGTGCTCGTCACCCGCGGCGAGCCCGGCCCTGACCAAGAGGTGTTGCTGGCGCGGGGCGTCGCCTTCCAGGGCCCGATGTACTCGTGCCTGGCTGGCTTCGTCGAACCCGGCGAGTCGCTCGAAGACGCGGTGATTCGTGAGGTCTACGAAGAGGTGGGGATCAACGTCGGTTCGGTCGAGTACATCGGCAGTCAGCCGTGGCCGTTCCCACACAGCTTGATGGTCGGCTTTCGCGCTGCGCACGTGTCGGGCGACATCTCGGTCGACCCGACGGAGATCGTCGATGCCGATTGGTACCGACGCGACAGCCTGCCCAACATCCCGCCGTCGATCTCGATCGCGCGCAAGCTGATCGATGCCTGGCTCAGCGAGACGGGCTGATCACGTTCAGGTGCCAGCCGGGGCTAGTGCGGGGCGAGGTGCTGTCGGAAGTAGTCGAGAATGATCTCAGCCCGCATCTGGCGATGCACCGGCGAGCCCGAACGAGACATCTCGTGATTTTCGGAGGGGAACCGGTAGAAGGTCACGTCCCTCCCCAACAACTTCAGCGTGATCCACAGTTCTTCCGACTGGTTGATCGGGCATCGGAAGTCGTTCTCCGAGTGAATGATCAGCATCGGTTTGTGAATGTCGTGGGCGAGTCGAATCGGCGACATCCTCAGATACTCATCGGGGTCGTCGACTGCGTTCGGGCCGTGGGTGGCCCGGAAGAACGTGGCGATGTCGGCCGAGTACTCCTCGGTGAGCAGGTTGTTCACGGCGCGCTCGGAACAGAACGCCTGGAACCGGTCGCCATACCGGGCCGCAAGCATCGTCGCCATGTAGCCGCCATAGCTGCCCCCGATCATGCCCACTCGGTTCGCGTCAGCCGACGGATATCGCGCGAGTGCCCCGTCGATCGCGGCCACCACGTCGTCGACGTCAACGGTGCCCCAGCCGGAACCGGGGTGAGATGGATGCTTCGGCCCGAGAATCGATTGGCTCCATGCCGTGTCGCGGCCACTACCGCCGCGTGGGTTCGACATCACCACGATGAACCCGGCCGACGCCTGCATCTGTGCCTCGTCGAAGTACGACTCGCCGTACTGTGTGAACGGGCCGCCGTGCACGTTGAGCAGCACCGGATACGAACCTCCCGCATCGTGGTCCGGTGGCAGCATCACCCACACGTCGATGTCGTTCGAGCCGTCGGTACACGGCACCGCGAGCTTCTCCCAGCCCAACCGATCGGCCGAGATGTTCGTCACGCGATCGTCGGTGCCGCCGCGGTTCACCCAGAGTTCGGTGCCGTGGTGTGCCTGAGATCGCACCGTGGCCAACACCGCGGCATCGAGGTCGTCGGTACCCGGGCCGCCCAGCGCGTAACCGTGAACCACGTGCGGACCGTCGAGGATCCGATCGGGTGGCCGTCCGTCGAGATGCAGCCGGAACAGGTGGACGTTGCCACGATCCTCGGCAACCGCGAGCAGGGTGGTGGCGCTCTCCCACACGGGAGCTTGCGCGCAGGAACCTGAAAAGAATGTGCGGTCGAGATCGGCGCTGATCCAACGATGGCTACCGCCCTCGACGGCAACGATGCCGATGTGCATGTTCTGGGGGTACGTCAGTGGGTCGTCCTGGCCGATGAAGGCGATGTGTGCGCCATCTGGCGACACCGCCGGGGCGGCACAGATCGATGTGCCACCGGTCAACCGTTGACGGACACCGTCCAGCGACACGAGGTACAGGTCTTCGGCGAGATCGGTGTCCCACTGATCGTGAGCGCCGCCGGCGGTGACCAGGCCCGACGAGTCGGCGAGCCACGACACCCCGCCGAACTCGAACTCTCCTGGCGTGAGGTTCTTCGGCAATCCTGTGCCGTCGGCGGCCACGACGTACACATGTTGCGGGCGATCGAACACCCAGTTCTCGCCGTTCAATCTGGACAGGAAGCGCTCGATCTTGCGTGGCGATTGCCAACTCTCGTCCTTCGCGCTGTATCGCTCGTCGCGCGTGCGGCTGGTGAATGCGAACCATTTCCCGTCGGGTGACCAAGCGATGTCTCCCAGGCCGTCTGGCATCGAGCACACCGTGCGAACTTCACCAGGCCCGTCGATGGGCATCACATGCAGCGTCGGCATCGACTCGTCGTCGTTGCGGCGACTCGCGAACGCCAGCCATCTGCTGCACGGCGACCACGTGGGCTGGCTGTCTGTTGGGCCCGAGGTGAGCGGATGCCCATCGAGCCAGAGTTGGCTGCGAACGGCGTTTGCTTCGAGGTCGGCAGTTGCGACCACAGCGGCTACGTGAACGCCGTTGGGCGACACCGCCGGCTGGCCCACCGACGAGCGCAGGTGGATGTGTTCGCGAGCGATGTCAGCCGTCGAACGCTCGAAGCTTGCTCCTGAGCCAGCAGTCTCGGGGGTGGCGGGGGAGTCCGTGGTACCAGTCACCCGGCTGACAGTACCTGCAGTGGCCTGGCAGACTCGGACGATGGAGGTATCGGAATCGGAAGCGGCGCGACCCGTCATGCTGATCACCGGTGGCGGCCGAGGGATCGGTGCCGCGACGGCCGTGATGGCGAGCGCCCGCGGGTTCGACGTGGTGATCAACTACGTGACCGACGAGCGGGCGGCCGAAGTCACGAGTGCCGCCTGTCGAACACTCGGGGCACGCACGCTCGTCGTCCGGGGCGACGTGGCCGACGAGGCCGACGTGATCGAGCTGTTCCGGCTCTCCGTCGACCAACTCGGCCCGCTCGCAGCTGTGGTCAACAACGCCGGGATCCTGCACCGTGCGTCGCGACTCGATGAGTTCGACGTCGATCGCCTGCGAAGTGTGGTGGCGGTCAATGTGATCGGGGCGATCCTCGTTGCCCGTGAAGCCGTGCGGCACCTGTCCACGCGTCATGGCGGCAGCGGTGGCACGATCGTCAACGTGTCGTCTGCGGCGTCGTACCTGGGCAGCCCGAACGAGTACATCGACTACGCCGCGACGAAGGGAGCGATCGATTCGATGACCATCGGCCTCGCGAAGGAAGTTGCGATGGAGGGCATCCGCGTCAACGCGGTGCGACCAGGTTTGATCTACACCGACATCCACGAGTCGTCCGGCATCGAGGATCGGGTCGACCGGCTAGCGCCGGGGGTGCCGATGCAACGCGGGGGCCAGCCGAGCGAGGTCGCCGAAGCGATCCTGTGGCTGGCGTCACCAGCGTCGAGTTTCGTCACCGGCACGTTCGTCGACGTCACGGGCGGTCGTTGAGTCGCGCCAGGGACTTTGGCACTAGGGACTTGGGCTTCGCCGGCGCTCAGCGGCGGTTTGGTGGAGTGTCGAAGGAATGACCTGGGAACATTTCGAGCTGTTCCCACGTGACCGCAACGTCGCTCACACACTTCCAGACCAGGCGACCACGAGCACCGTGAGGGCGGCGGACCTGCAGGGTCTCTGGGCGGTGCGACCTGGCTGCACCGTCGCTGTCGCGCAGGGTGATACTGCCGTCGTTCTCGACGCGCACGACCTTGCCGATCATCCAGCGCCGACCTTCCAGTCGCTTGAATCGGATCGGTTCGCCGGGCTTCAGCCCGACCGCGGCGAGCATTCGGGCGGGGATCACACGCCCGTGATCCGGAGATTGAGCTTGCGCATTCCAGCCAACCACCGACCGTGATCTGCGCCCCGCAGGGCCATGTAGTCAGCCACCTCGGCGTGCGGCAGGATGAGAAATCGTTCGTCGCCAATTGCCGCGAGCACTTCGTCGGCAACCTCCTCGGGTTCGAGGATCGCTGCGACCTGGCGAACGACGTTGCCGCCAGCGAACTGATCGTCCGCGACCTTGATCATGTTGGTGTTCACGCCCTGTGGACAGAGGCAACTCACCTTGAGGCCGCGCCCGCCATAGGTGATCGACAACCACTCGGCGAACGCCACTGCCGCGTGCTTCGTGACGCTGTAGGGCGCGCCGCCGATCTGGGCGAGCAGCCCTGCCGCCGAGGCAGTGGAACAGAAGTAGCCGTCGCCGCGTTCCAGCCATCCTGGAAGCAACCGTCGCGCCGCCCAACGGTGGGCGTGCACATTCACGTCGAAGCTGAGGTTCCACGCATCCTCGTCGCTCATCGGGTCGACGCCGATGCCCACCCCAGCATTTGCGAAGTACAGGTCGATCGGCCCGAACGCGGCTTCGGCGGCTTCGATCAGGTTTACCGTCCCCGACTCGACACTCATGTCGGCGGCAACGCTGACCGTGCCAGGCAGGTCGCTGGCTACCTCTTCAGCGCCGTTCAGGTCAGACAGCACGACGTGCGCTCCGGCCGTGTGCATGGATCGAGCGATGGCCGAGCCGATCCCGCCGGCCGCGCCAGTCACCACGATGTGTCGTCCTGTTACCTGCATGCGGTCCATCGTAGAGGGAGGTGCGCGCGCGATCGAGAAAAGCAGGGTACGGTGACGAGCGATGACTGACCAAGACATCAACCCAACCCAACTGATCGACCCAGCCGTCGATCACGACCGTGTTCTCGCTGAGGCGCTCGGCATCATCGATGGCGCGCTGGCTCAGATGATGCAACGAGAACTGGTGTCGTCGGGCGAGGTCGCAGACCTCCTGCTCGACGTGCGCACACTTCTCACATCCACCAAGTAACAACTGGAACAGCGAGTCGGCCAAACAGGCCAGATGCGCGCTCCGTCAGTGCGTCCCGTCAATGTGCTCCGGGTGCGCCGTAGGGTCGGCGGTCAGAGCGCGACGATCTCCTTGAAGGCACGGTTGAAGCACTCGGTGAGCAGCTCGGGTTCGAGCACCGCTGCGGTGTCGATGTTCACACCCACGTCGAGGCTGCCCAAGTACGAGATGAGGGTCATGTTGAATGCAACCCCGGCGAGTGGGCCGACGGGGTAGATCTCCAGGATCTGGGCACCTGCGATGTAGCACGGGACCGGGCTGGCCTTCACGTTCGACGTCGCGAAGTCGATGGTTTGGCTCTGTTGCCGGGCGAGCCGAGTGATCAGTGACGTCGGCAAGGTGGCCGCGAACGCAGCGAGAGCGTCGAGTCCACCGGCACTCTTGTTCTCTTCGCGAGCAGCGACAGTGGCGGCAAGGATGAGTTGAAACCGTTCGGCCATGGGCATGTCGCCGGTCGGCACCAGCATTCTGGCGAGCGAGAACGCGTTGCCGCCCGAGGATTCGGTGCGAGTGGAAATGGCCATCGAGGTGCGAAGGTGCTCCACTGGCACCCCAAGTCGTCGGTGATAGTCGCCAGCTGCATGCGCGGCGGCCGCGATGAACGCCGTGTTGAGTGTGCCGCCCAGACGCTTCGCGGCGTCTTTGGTATCGCGGAACGGCGCTTGCAACACCTCCACCCGGCGTTGCAGAGAACGCTCGGTCCACAGTGGCGAGCGTGCCGACTCGGTGTCGGAGAGCTGCGAGACCACACCTTTCACCGTTTTCACCGCAGCGTTCGACGCCGCCGGAATGCTCGACGGATCGCCCAACAGTTCCCGCACCTGTCGTGCGACGCCGAGCGGCAACCGGATGCTGCCGGCGATGAACTCACGCACAGCGTCACCGGGGGACAAGTGCTCGCCGCCGCCGCTGGGCGGCCGTTCGTCATCGAGTGGTGGTGGTTCGGGTGCGTCGCGTTCGAAGTCGAGATACTGCAGCGACAACTGCACGCCCCGTTCTCCGTCGGTGATCGTGTGGTGCATCTTTTGCAGCACTGCGGC
>DATKCX010000456.1:0-4667 GCA_035512975.1 Ilumatobacter sp. | reverse complement strand
GCCCGTTCATCGACCACTCACCATGCCGCTCACGACATCATGGTAACCCAATCCATACTTCCATTCACAACTAGAACAAAGATGTGGCACGGGACGTTCGGCCCTAGCCCAGAACAATCTATGACTTTAGGATTCATAGATTATGAAGCTCGAATTGAAGCCTCGAACGGACCTCACGCTGCGAACGATCGCAGCGTTGACCGACGGTCGACGTTGGCGGGCTGCCCAGCTCGCCGAGCACGTCGGAACCACCGCCGCGTACCTCGCGCACATCGTCGGTCCGCTCACGAAGGCCGGATGGGTGAACTCCGCTCCGGGCCCCACCGGTGGCCATCGGCTCACCGCCGACCTCGACTCGGTCACCCTGCTCGACATCATCGAAGCCGTCGAGGGTCCCACCGACGACGGGCGGTGCGTCATGGCCACCCAACCGTGTCCCGCACCCGAACCGTGCGCGGTGCACGACACCTGGCTCCGAGCACGATCAGCGCTCACCGCGGAACTCGCGTCGACGTCACTGCGCTCGATCACGACCGAACACCACCGTACGAACGATCAGAAAGGTCGTCAGCCATGAACCGCAACTTCACTCGAATCGGGGTCGCTGCCCTGCTCGCGTTCTCCGTCGCCGCACTAGCAGCGTGCGCCGACGACGGCCCCGACGCGGGAAGCGCGGCCGGTGCCGGTGCCGGTGCCCCAGTTGGCGACATCGCGCCTGGCGACACCGTCGAGTTCTACGCGAGCGAGTTCATGTTCGCGCCGGCCGACTTCGTCGCCGAGCCCGGCACGTACTCCGGTGTACTCATCAACGATGGTGACATCGAACACGACATCACCTTCGAAGGTGGCGAACCCATCGTGGCCGCCGCCGGCGAATCCGTCGAGTTCGAGTTCACCGTTCCCGAGGAGGGTGTCCGCTACTGGTGCTCCATCCCTGGGCACGAAGACGCCGGCATGGTCGGCTTCGTGAGCACCGGCAGCACCGCGTCCGCCGTCCCACCGACCGGCGACGACCACGTGGCCTCCGCGGCAACGCCAGCGGTACAAGCCAACCCAGACGCTGCACCATACGCACTTCGCGACCCGCGCCCGCCGGCGCGAGGCGAAGGTGAAGGGGTGACACTCATCCCCGGTGGCGCACCCGACGGCGGCGACCTCATCGAGATGGAACTCGTCATCGAGGAGAAGCTGATGACCGTCGCCGACGGCTTCGAACAACTCGTGTGGACCTTCGGCGGCGACGTTCCCGGCCCCGTGCTTCGCACACGGGTCGGCGACACCGTGCGAGTCCACCTGGTCAACCCGCCCGAGGCAAGCGTGTCGCACTCGATCGACTTCCACGCCTCCCAGGTGTCGATGGACGACGAGATGGCCTCCATCGCACCCGGCGAAGACCTCATCTATGAGTTCACCACCGACTACGCGGGCGTGTGGATGTATCACTGCGGCACCGCCCCGGTGCTGCACCACATCGCCAACGGCATGTTCGGCATGGTCATCGTGGAACCGGAAGCCGGGCTGCCGCCGGTGGACGACGAGTTCTTCTTCGTCCAGCACGAGTGGTACCTCGGCCCGCAAGGTGAGCCAGGCTCGTTCGCAGCAGCGAACCAAGCAGCACCGGCACCCGACTTCCAGATGTTCAACGGTGTCGCCGCACAGTACGCCGACAACCCGATCGACATCACGACCGGTGAGGACGTGCGGATGTTCGTCCTCAACGTCGGCCCATCGATCGACACGTCCTTCCACGTCGTCGGCACGATCTTCCACGAAGTCATCAAAGAAGGCGTCCACCTCCGAGCAGACAACGAAGGCAACTGGGGTGCCCAAGCCGTCGATCTGTCCCCCGCTCAAGGAGCCGTGATCGAGATGAACACAGCGGAAGACGGCACGTACGCCTTCGTCAACCACGCCTTCAACTTCCCCGGCCGCGGTGCCATCGGGCTGTTCACGGCAGGATGACCGCCGGCCCGCTGCTGCCTTGCTCGGCTCCTGCTTCGGTGGTCGAGAGCACAGGTAGCTCGACGAGAGGATGGCCCGCCATCCGCGGCTCGATGACGACGACGAGCCGCGCGATCCGTTTGAACAGGCCCACGATGCCGAACGGGGCGACGAACATCAGCACGATGAGCAGGATCGCGAGGATCAGGGTTGCGGGGGATCCGGAGATGTTGAGCCAGTCGTTGCTCGTGCGCCCTGACGGGCATGTCGCCTACCGCAGCTTGCACGGCCCCGCCAGCAACGACGTACTCGTCGACGTGTTGACCAAAGGTCCTCAGCCGCTGAGCGGCACTAGCGATCGCGACGACGCGACTCGGTGTAGGGCAGCCAGCGCCCGGTCTCGAAGTCGTACAGCTTGCACGCCCGGGTGGTTCGCACGTACCGGGCGATCGACAGCCGCGACGAGCGCACCGTGTGCGGGTACGCGGCGGCGATCGCCGCTGCCGCTTGCGGGAGCTTGTGAAACGGGATGCGGGTGTCCACGTGGTGCGGAACGTGGATGAAGATGTTGTGGAACCACAAGCGGTTCACCAACCCAGGCACACCGATGATCGTCGTCGACTCCATCTGCCCTCTGAACTGGGACCATTCACGGCGGTTCCACCACCGGATGTCTGGTGCCACATGATGCACATAGACCGTCCAGCCGATGATTTCGACGAACAGCAGGAACGGCACGACGAACAACTTGATCGGCACCCAGAACGCAGCGAACCATCCCCCCTGGAACGCGCCGAACACCGCCGCTATCGCCGCGACGAGTACGAGCGCCGACCCGAGCGCGATCTTGTCGCGAACGATCGCTCCGTGGCGCTTCCCGGGCGCGTTGTAGCGCCACATCTTCGCCCACCACACGGAACGCAGAAAGTACGCGCCGGCACCGAACGACGACCATTCGACGCGGTGTCGTAGGCGCGCGGCGCGGCCCATCGCTCGGTATTCGTCAGGGGTGACCGGGTGCCACACGAAATCGAACCCCTGACGGGTGGTGTACCCGTGATGGATGCGGTTGTGACCGAGGTCCCACGCCGCCTCGACGTGTGCACTCGGTGCCATGCACAACCGGGCGACGAGCCGGTTCCTGCGGCGAGAATCGAACAGTGCTCCGTGAGAGGCATCGTGTCCGAGCACGAACAGCCCTGCGACGCCCAGTCCTGCGAGCGGCCAGAGCACGAGCAGTGCCCACCACCGGTCGGTGAGCGCCAAACCCACCAGTGGGGCGACGTACAACGCGACACCTTGCAGCAATGCCCACAGGGCACGCGATGTCGATCGCTCGTAGCACGAATCGGGGACGGCCGCCCGCACGTCGTTGAGCGAATCAACCCGCGGACGAAGTTGCATGGGGGCGTCGGAACTCATTCGCTGTCGACCGTACAGATCCCCCCTACTGGTCGGTAGGGCCATTGGACCCACAGTCTCCGTCCCTGGCGGCACACCGACCCCCGCCACGTCCCCGTCGATGGTGTCGGGGAAGGTCGTGCAGACCGTCGATCCCGACGGGGTCGATCCACGAAGGCGTGCCACCGCGGGCGTCAGGCGTCTGGCAACTCGTCCGGGTACGTGACAGCGATCTCGTCGATCGACTTCGTGAAATCGGACGAGTTGTTCGTGATGAATCGATCAGCGCCAGCGGCGACGGCGGTCGCGAGATGGACAGCGTCTGCGGCACGAAGCCGGTACGACGCCCCGAGGGCGGCCGCGAGTTCGGCAGTAGCCTTGTCGGTCGGTCTCAGATCGAGACGCGCCAGCAGGACCGCGAGCGCCCGGAGTTCGTGCTGCGCATCCTCACGCAGGGGCTTGGTCAACAACTCCGGGATCAACAGCACCGAGCCCATCCCGGCAACCGATCCGGTGGCCGCCATCGGCTCGGGGTCGAACAGCGCTCGAACTCTCCGGCCCAGCGGGTGGTCGGGCACCGCCGCGTAGATCAGGGCGTCCGCATCGAAGGCGTCCATCAGCACGTGTCGACTCAGCGCGCTGCGCGTGAGGCGCGCACGTCCGCGACGAGTTCTTCCGCACGTTCTGGGGTCAACGTCGAGGCGGCGTCGAGACGGCTCGCTCGACCGTGGTCGAGCAGGTCACGGAGACGTTCAGCCTGGGCGAGGGCCCGGTCAGCGCGACGCACTCGCATGGCATCTGGCCTGACGAGAATCGCGACCACCTTGCCGTGACGCGTGATGGTGACTTCCTCACCTGCCGCAACAAGGTCGAGCAGCTCAGGCAGCGCGGCGCGGGCCTGGCTGGTCGACATCGTCGTCATGCCTTGATTGTACAGATATGTACATCAGTGTACAATCTACATGGCACGGGCGTGATCGAACCAGCCGGCCACGTCGGTGAGGTAGTGCATTCCTCGATACATGCGGGCCAGCCTCGGTGTGACACCGCGCAGGACGCTCCGTAACAAGGGTCGGCCCGGCATCGAATTTGTTGTCGGGCTTGATCTGGACACGGTCCAACTTCGAGGTCTAGGGTCAAGTCATGTCTGGGGGGACACCGTTCGGTCACGAGGCGCTGCTTCGCAGCCATGGCATCAACGTGACCGCGCAGCGCCTCGCGGTCTTGCGAGCCGTGTCCGAACAGCCCCACAGCACAGCCGACGAGATCGACAAAGTCGTGCGGGCACGGATCGGGGCGATCTCACGGCAGGCGGTGTACGACGC
>DATKCX010000455.1:0-2478 GCA_035512975.1 Ilumatobacter sp. | reverse complement strand
GGATGCGGAGATGCTCCTCCGACTGCGGCTTCCAACCTTCCGTGGCTGCGACCACGAACAAGCACACGTCGATGCCGCCCACGCCGGCGAGCATGTTGCGGAGGAAACGAACATGGCCCGGGACGTCGACGAAGCTGAGCTGCTCGCCTGACGGTAGTGTAGTGTGCGCGAACCCCAGGTCGATCGTGAGACCGCGTCGCTTCTCTTCCTCGAAGCGGTCGGGGTCGATACCCGTGAGCGCGAGCACCAGCGATGACTTGCCGTGATCCACGTGGCCGGCAGTGGCGAGAATCCTCATCGTGCGTTCAGACCCGGGTACTCAGCAGCTGCGGATGGCGGCGATGACGAGTTGATCGTCGAGCGGGTCGACGGCTCGGAGGTCGAGGATCGTGGCGTCGTCTCGGGTGCGCGCGATGACCGGCGGGGTGTGCGCCCGAAGTGCCGCAAGCCGGTCACCGGGAATCGCAATACCGACGGAGGGAATCTCAGCTCCGGGCACCGAGCCTGCGCCGGGCAATGCCACCGTGTCGACGACCGTGCCGACACCGCTGGTACCGACGATCGCATCTGCACGGTCACGCAACTCGTCCACCGAGGTGCTGACCATCCGCCAGAACGGCACGTCCGTGCCTGCGGTGCGATGGAGGTACGACAGTGCGACGTGTTGCAACGATTCGAGCACCAGCCCGCCACAGCGCAGCGCACGCGCGAGCGGGTGGCGGGCGCACGCAGCAACGAGATCGGCCCGACCGGCGATGATGCCGGCCTGCGGGCCGCCGAGCAGCTTGTCGGCGCTGAACGTCACCAAGCTCGCACCGTCGGCCAACGTCTGCAGCGCCGCGGGTTCGTTCGTCAGCCACGATGGCGGCGGGCCAGCCAGCCACGGCGTGGAGGAATCGAGCAGACCGCTGCCGATGTCGGCCACGACGGGGATGCCGAACTCGCCGGTGATGTTCGACAGTTCCGCGACCGACGCAGATTCCACGAACCCTTCCACGCGGTAGTTGCTGGGGTGCACTTTCAACACCACGGCAATGTCGTTGCCGAGTTGGTCGACGGCGCGGGTGTAGTCGCCGAGGCGAGTTCGGTTGGTGGTGCCCACATCGACGAGACGCGCACCCGATTGCTCCATCACCTCTGGCACGCGGAACGAGCCGCCGATCTCCACCGCCTCGCCGCGCGACACCGCCACGTCTCTGCCACCGGCCAGGGCGGCGAGGACCAGCATCACTGCGGCCGCATTGTTGTTGACCACGATGGCGTCTTCGGTGCCACAGAGCGCCGCAAACAACTGGCCGACCGAGCGTTGCCGCGAACCTCGTTCGCCGGTGGCCAGGTCGAACTCCACGGTCTGGGCGCGCACTGCTGTGGACTCCCACCGACGGGGCGCTACGGCCGCCCGGCCGAGGTTCGTGTGCAGCAGCACCCCGGTTGCGTTGATCACCGGAGTGAGGAGCGATCGCTGGAATTCGTTCGCCATCCGCGCTGCGCGTTCGATGATCTGCTCCGCTGTGTCGCTTGCGACGCGTGCGTCGCGAATTGCGCTGCGGGCGACGTCGACCAACACGGGATGGGGGAGCCCCGTTCGGCCGAGGGATCTGGCCAGACTGTCGACCGATGGCGGGCGGGACGCGTTGGGCTCGCTCATCGACGTCGAGCCTACGCTGGCACGCGTGTCGCTCTCGATTCAGCTCATTCAACTCGACCCAGACCTGCCGTTGCCGTCGTACGCGCACGAAGGCGACGCCGGTCTCGACCTCGTTGCTCGAGACGGCGCTGTGATCGCCGCTGGCGGGGGACGTGTGCTCATGCCCACAGGCATTTCGATTGCGATCCCATCGGGTCACTGCGGGCTGGTGCTCCCGAGGTCAGGGTTGGCGTTGAAGCACGGCGTGACCGTGGCGAACACCCCAGGTTTGATCGATGCGGCCTACCGCGGCGAGGTCAAGGTGGTGCTCCTCAACACCGATGCCACGCACGACTACGAAGTGCGACGGGGAGACCGAATCGCCCAGCTGATGATCCAACGGTTCGATGAGGTCACGTGGAACGTGGTCGAAGCGTTCGATGAGTCCACCACGAATGACGACCGCGGCGGCGGTTTCGGCCACAGCGGCCGGTGAGGTTTACGACTCGGTGATGGTGATCGACTCGATGTCGACCGGCGTGAGTGGCGGCACGCCGTTTGCTGTGGGGGAAGGGTTCCCGACCGCATCGAGTGCCGGCAGCGTGGTGTCGAGGCCTTCGGTGACCGTGCCGAACAAGGTGTAGTCCGGCGGCAGCGACGTGCCCTGTGCACCGCTGATGATGAAGAACTGGCTGCCGTTGGTGTTCGGCCCCGAGTTCGCCATGGCGATCGAGCCGATCTGGTACTCGCCAGCCTCTGGCAGTTCGTCTTCGAACGCGTAGCCCGGGCCACCGCTGCCGGTGCCGGTGGGGTCGCCACACTGCGCCATGAAACCGGGAATGATGCGGTGA
>DATKCX010000454.1:0-4075 GCA_035512975.1 Ilumatobacter sp. | reverse complement strand
CGACGACGGCGTTGACCACCACGACCCTCGCCGGAGGGGCGTCCACCACGACGATCGCGACGACGAGCACGACTGCGGGCGCTTCCACCACCACGCCGGTCACCACCTCGGTCACCACGCCCGGCAATACGACCACCACTACCGCTGGTGCAGGCGCTGGCAGCGCAACGACCACCACGACCGCTGGCGGCGGGTCGGGGTTGCCCGTGTCTGGCGGGGCAACCGGTCGGACCGGAGCGATCGCACTGGTGATCCTGCTCGGCGGGGCGCTGTTGCTGCTCGCGACGCGACGTCACGACGCAGGCGTCAGCCCAACACGGTGACCACGATCACCCCGGCGAGCACCAGCCCGCTGGCCACGTAGTCGGCCCGCAGATGGCGTTCGCCCAGGGTGAGGCGGGCGATGACGAAGGCGATGATCAGCTCGACCTGTCCGAGCGTTCGCACCTTGGCGGCGCTCTCGAGTGTGAAGCCCCACGCCCACCCGATCGAGCCGAGCAGGCTGAACACGCCGACCCACATCGCTGGCCGCCAGGCGGCTGCCGTGAGACGGATCTGGGTCGGGTCGGTGGCGAGGAACCAGATGGCGTTGATGAGGGTCTGCAGGGTGAGCATGACCGTGAGTGTCAGCAATGCTCGGTCGAACGACGGTGCCCCGGTGAGCGACTTCGACGCTGCTCCGATTCCCACTGCCGCAGCAGCAAATCCAGCCGCGGCGGCGATGCCCATGATCGCGGCGGGGTCACCTGAACCACGCAGCACGGTGCGCCAGGATCCCTTCGACGCGAGAGCGATCACTCCGACGGTGACCATCACGATGCCGATCCATCCGGGTAGTTCGATCGCGGTGCCCAGCCCTACCGCACCCATGGCGGCGACGATGAGCACCTCGGTCTTGCTGTACACCGTGCCCACGGCGAAGTCGCGCATCTTGAACGACCGCAGCAGGGCGATGGTGGCGATGATCTGGGCGATGCCGGCAGCGACCACCGTGGGCCAGAAGCGGCTGGGAACATGAGGAAGTGGTCGGCCGAGGAGGCCGAACATCAACAGGCTCGTGAGGAGCGCGAGCGGGGCGCCGTAGGCGTAGCGCGCGAAACCGGCCGACGTGGTGGACAGCAGCGACCGAAGCTCGTGCTGGCGTGAGGTGCGCAGAATCTGGCACGTCGCCGCAGCAATCGTCACCACAATCCAGAGCACGTCAGCATTCCCGTCAGCATTCCCGGTGTCTCACAGGTTGGGACGTATGTCCCGTCGAATGAGAACTCTAGCCGCTCGCGTCGGCACTTGGTGCGAACCAGTGATCACCCGAGCCGAGCAGGCGCTCGGCTTCAGCCGGGCCCCATGACCCCCGGAAGTAGGGGTGGACCACGCCTGGGTGATCCAGAATCGGCTGCACCACGCGCCACGTGGCTTCGACCACGTCTTGGCGAGCGAACCGGCGGGTGGAACCGGCGATCGCGTCGCCCAGCAAGCGTTCGTACGCCTCGGAACGCTCCCCGAGCGCGGCCGCGAAGTCGACCGACACCTCGACCATCTGGCTGTCGAGGTGCGGCCCGGGGGTCTTGGCCTGCAGCCCGAACGTGACCCCGTCGTGCTTGCCGAGCCGCAATCGAACAAGGTTGCGATCGGGCGCCGGACCGCCTGCCTCGTCGAACAGCAGGCGTGGCGGCGAATGGAACTCGATGACCGCCTCGGTGGCGGCCTGAGTGAGACCCTTGCCCACACGCACGAACCACGGCACGCCGGCCCAACGCCACGAGTCGATCTCGATGCGCGCCGCGGCGTAGGTCTCCACCGACGAATCTGCGTCGACCCCGGGTTCGTCGCGGTAGCCCACGTACTGGCCGCGTACGAGGTGGCTGGGATCGATCGGCCGCATCGCCGCCATGACCTTCGCCTTTTCGTCCTGGAGGAACCGGCTGTCGCTGCCGGCGGGCGGCTCCATGGCCAACAGCGCGACCACCTGCAACAGGTGGTTCTGCAGCACGTCTCTGATCGCGCCGACGCCGTCGTAGAACGAGCCGCGACCCTCCACGCCGATGGTCTCCGACATGGTGACCTGCACGCTGCGGACGTATCGGCGATTCCACACCGGCTCGAGCATCGTGTTCGAGAAACGGAAGACGAGCAGGTCTTCCACGCTCTCTTTGCCGAGGTAGTGGTCGATGCGGAAGATGCGTTCCTCGGGGAAGACCTCGGCCAGGGTGGCGTTGAGCTCTATCGCTGAGGCCAGGTCGCGGCCGAACGGCTTCTCCACCACGATGCGGCCGCGCTGGTTGAGCCCGACCGAGGCGAGCGACGTCGCCACTTCGGGAAACATCGATGGCGGAATCGCCATGTAGTACACGGCCTGCTCCGAGTTGCTGGCATCGAGCGTCGAGCGGAGCGAGTCCCACGTCGCGGGGTCTGAGTAGTCGCCCTGGATGAGGTCGAGTCGCTTCATCAGCGACTTGATGACCGCTGGGTCTGCATCAGGTTTGGCGTCCTCGATGGCCTCCTGGGCGTGCTGGCAGAACGACTCGTCGGTCCAGTCTGACCGGGCGACTCCGATGACGGGAACGGTGAGATGCCCTCGCGCCTCGAGGTCATAGAGCGCTGGGAACAGTTTGCGTTTCGCCAGGTCGCCGGTGGCACCGAACAACACGAGTGCGTCGGCGGGTGGTTGCGACGAAGTGAATGCGGTCATCGTGTGGAGTCTTTCCGTTCATGGTGCCCACCGAATCCGGCTCGCATGGCCGACAGCACCTTGTCGGCGATGTCGGCGCGCCCCCGTGAGCTGAATCGTTGGTACAGCGCTGCCGACAGTACCGGTGCTGGCACGCCCTCATCGATCGCGGCGTTGATGGTCCATCGGCCTTCGCCTGAATCGCTGACATGACCCGCGTACTCGTCGAGTCGCGGGTCGTCGACGAGTGCTTCTGCGGTGAGGTCGAGCAACCAACTCGACACGACCGAACCGCGACGCCACACCTCGGTGACCGCAGCGAGATCGATGTCGTACTGGTAGTACTTGGCGTCGGCGAGCGGCGCTGTCTCGGCGTCGGCCGCGTGCGACTCGGCACCGATGTTCGCCTTCGCGAGCACGTTGAGCCCTTCGGCGAAGGCGGCCATCAGGCCGTATTCGATGCCGTTGTGCACCATCTTGACGAAGTGACCAGCCCCGGACGGGCCGCAGTACAGCCAACCCCGTTCAGCGGCTGACGGTTCGCCAGTTCGACCGGGAGTGCGTTCGGCCGACTCGAAACCGGGTGCCAGTGTGTCGAAGATGGGCGACAGGCGGGTGGCGGCTTCGGCATCGCCTCCGATCATCAGGCAGTAGCCACGTTCGAGCCCGTGGACTCCGCCGCTGGTGCCCACGTCGAGGTAGTTGATGCCCAGGCTGGCGAGCGGTGCGCAGCGATCAACGTCGTCGCGGTACCACGAGTTGCCGCCGTCGATGATGGTGTCACCCTGGGCGAGCAGCGGGGTGAGTTTGGCAACGGTGCCCTCGACGAACGCGGCTGGGACCATGACCCAGATGTTGCGAGGCGTGGCGAGCGACTCGACGAACGCCTCGAGGGTGTACGAGGGCGCAGCGCCCTCGGCCGCGAGCTGATCGATGGGGTCTGGCATGACGTCGTACACCACGCAGTCGTGGCCGTCGGCCATCAACCGCCGCACCATGTTGGCACCCATTCGTCCGAGCCCGATCATTCCGAGTTGCATCCCGACAGCCTGGCAGGTGCGAGCTAGCTTCACGACATGAGTGACATGAGCGACACGCGAGACCTGGTTGCGACGCGGGAGTCGGTCGCCCGATCGGAAGAGAGCCTGGTGAGGTTCCTCACCGAACTCGCTCCGGTCGATCCGACGCAACCGTCGCGACTGCCGGGCTGGTCGATCGGCCACGTGCTCACCCACATCGCCCGCAACGCCGACAGCCACGTGTCGATGCTGTCGGGGCTGTCGCAATATCCGAACGGGCCCGACGGTCGCAACGCCGACATCGAGGCCGGCGCAGGCCGCCCGTGGCACGAGCTCGTCGCCGACGTTGAGACAGCGGGCACCGCGCTCACTGCGGCCTACGCGAGCC
>DATKCX010000453.1:0-14572 GCA_035512975.1 Ilumatobacter sp. | reverse complement strand
TGCCGCTGTCGGCCTGTTGCTTGGTACACCGCGGTGGGGGAATGGGCACCGTCCACGGGTCGTCGGCATGGACGACGGGAGCGTGGAGCGAGCTGACGAACGACGAGAGACCGACGATCGCAGCCGCGGCGAGCAAGAGCCGACCGGATCGGCGATGCGGTGAACCGCTACGGATGGAACCGTCGCGCGTCATGACGTGGTTCGTTGTGCCGGGGTTCGTTGTGAGGGTATTCATGGGCGGTGTCTCCGAAAGTTGGACGTGCACCGTCCGCCGCAGCCACAGGGTAGGCCCACGATGCACTGAACTGTTTTCGGCGCATCGGGCCGTTGGCTTGAGCCGTCCGCTAGCGACGTCAGGTCACCCATGGCTTACGTTGACGGCGTGACGGTTGGCAGATGACCTCGGGCCGGCGACGTTTGGCGTTCGCGCTCTTTGCTGTGTCGTTCGGAACCAAGGTGGCGACACCGCTGTTCCTCATCTACGAAGAGCGCCTCGGCCTGTCGCGGTGGACGGTCACTGCGCTCTTCGCGATCTACCCGATCGGGCTCGCGCCCGCACTTGCGTACGCCGGTCCGGCGTCGGATGCACTCGGTCGGAGGCGGCTGATCGTGCCCGGGATCGTGCTGTCCGGGGCGGCGTCGCTGGTGATGATGGTGGGGGCCGACTCGTTGTGGCTGCTGTTCTTCGGTCGCCTGCTGCTCGGTGCAGTGTCGGGCATCGTGCTCGTCGTCGCCAGCGCATGGATGCAGGAGATCGGTGATGCCGATCCAATGCGGATCGCGCGGTCGTTGGGGCTGCTGATGTACGCAGGTTTCGGGCTGGGGCCTCTCGTGAGCGGCGTCTTGGGGCAGTGGTCGAATCGCCCTCTCGTGTGGCCGTATGCGATCCATCTCGCGTTGGTCGCGGGTGCGCTGGTGGTGATCGGCAAGGTGCCTGAGACGGTGGTACCGAGCGGTGCGAACGTCCGTCCGAGTTGGGGAATTCCGCCCGAAGCGAGCGCTGAGTTCTGGCGCATCGTGGTGCCCACAGCCATTGGTGTGTTCGTTTTTCCCTCGCTTGCCTTCGGCCTGTTCCCCGTGTTGCTCCGCCCTCAGATGGCAGACGTCGCGGTATTCGTGACCGGGCTGGTGTTCGTGCTTGCCATGGGACTGATCCTCCCGGCCCAGTTCTGGGTAGGGAGGGTCGGCCAGTATCGGGCCGCTCCGGTCGGCCTGGCGCTCGGAGCCGTGGGAACGCTGCTCGGGTTCGTCGCGTTTGCTTCGGGTTGGTGGGGAGTGCTGTTCCCGGCCTCGATGTTGCTGGGCACGGCGTCGGGAATCTCGATGACGTCTGGCCTGCGGTTCATCGATCAGCTTGTCGATCCCACGCAACGCGGCGCACTCACCGGTTCGTTCTACGCGGCAGCGTATGCAGGCATGATGGCCCCACTGGTGGCGTCTACGTTGGCGCGGGCGGTGGGGTACGAGTTGGTGCTGGGGTGCATCAGCGGACTCGCCGCGGCGCTTGCGGTCTGGCTGTTCCTGGCCATTCGTGGCCTACAGATCGGCCGGTCTGTACCTTCCTGACCGGCAGTCGCGCCGGCCGATGTCGCACCCAGTCGGTAGGGTCGGCCCGGTGATCAGTTGTGTGTATTGCGGTGCCGAGCATGCGCGTCCTGCAGATATTCGCGAGTGCTGGTCTCGCACGGGCGGCGATGAGGTCGCAACGACAGATCACCAGGCCGGCGGCTCGGTTCCCGTTCTTCAGCCACCCGCGCCAGCCGAACACGGGCTGCTGTTTCGGTCCACGGAACCGTCGCGACGTGTGCGGGAACCGGTGGTACTGAAACCGGTGGTGCTGGAACGGCGTGGCCACCCCGAACTCGGGCGCAACCTCGTGGTGGTCGGCGACATCGGCGTGCCCCCCAATTGGGCCGGGGCGGCGGTGACCGTGGTCGATGGCATCACACTCGCCGAGCCTGCGAGCGTGGTGGAGCGCTTGCGCGACGACGCGTTACGACGATGCGCGAACGTGTTCCGAATCCAACCCGACATCGCCGAGCAGTTCGGCGACAACTCGGTCCCCAGAGAGATCGAACGGCGGCCGTTGCACGAGGTGGGCCCGACACACCAGTTCTGGATCGACGAATTGCGGCACTTGGTGTGGTCGAACTCGGTCGATGGCCGCAATGCAACCGCCAACAGCGGCGAGCCTGACACCGACCCACCGGGAGACCTCACGCTGCCAGACGGCACCCGTGCGTGGGTTGACGCCGGCCCGCCGCGTTATCTGGAACCCATCGATGGGGTGCCGGTGATCAGCGCTCTGCAGCTGGCATTCGGGCAGTTCCAGCTGCCGCTCGGAAACTCCACCACGGCCGATTTGGCACCCGATCAGCTCGAGGCTGTGACCCACCCCGGCGGGTCGGCTCGCATCATCGCGCCTGCTGGTTCCGGCAAAACGCGAGTGCTTGCGGAGCGGGCGCGGCACCTCGCTCGGCAATGGCGAGTACCGGTCGATTCGATGACCGTCGTTGCGTTCAACAAGCGGGCCCAGGTGGAGATCTCCACGCGGATCGCTGACCTTCCCGGCGTGCAGGTTCGCACGCTCAACTCCATTGGCCTGTCGATCATCAACGGGGTCGCACCGTTTGCGCCCACTCGTGATCAGTTCCGAACGCTCGATGAACTCGACGTACGCAAGCTGCTCAACCGGTTCGTGTCCACCCCCAAGAAACTGAACGTCGACCCGATCGCCACCTGGATCGACGCTCTATCGGTCGCGCGGCTCGGGTTGGTCGACCCGGTCGATGTGGAAGCCATGGTCGGCAGTGACATCACCGGGTTTGCCCAGATCTTCCCGGTCTTTCGAGCGGAGCTCGATCGAGCACGCGCCGTCGACTTCGATGAGCAGATCGTCCGCGCGATCGAATTGTTGCTCCGCGACCCGGTGGCACGCGCCGCGGCGCAGCGGGCATGCACGTTCTTGCTCGTCGACGAGTTCCAAGATCTCACCCCGGCGCACATTCTCCTCATCCGCCTCTTGAAAGGGCCGCACGGCACCGTGTTCGGCGTTGGCGATGACGACCAAACGATCTACGGCTACAACGGAGCCGACCCGCGTTGGCTCATCGAGTTCGCACAACATTTCCCCGGAGCACAGGACCACCCGTTGGAGGTCAACTACCGCTGCCCGGGCGGTGTGGTCGACGTTGCCGATCGTCTGCTGCGCCACAACCGGCGTCGGGTGCCAAAGGTGATTCGGGCGGCGTCGGTGAACCCCGGCGGTTGGTCGGTGCACCAGGGCGACGACCCGGTTGCCGCCACGCTCCAGATCATCGACGACGGTCTCCGCGCCGGTGGAACGCCGAGCGACTTTGCGGTGCTCACCAGGGTGAATGCCAGCCTCGCTCCCGTTCAGGTGGCGCTCACACTCGCAGGAGTCGGCGTAGACGGCGGCGTCGGCGTGGAGTTCTTGAACCGCACGGCGGTGCGCGCCGCGATGGCATGGCTGCGGCTGGGCGCAGACAGAAGATTCGATTCGGCCGACATGGCCGAGGCGTTGCGACGTCCCACACGGGGTCTGCACCCGAAGGTTCGCGACTGGGTGGCCGAGCAAACTGACCTCGCGTCGCTCGATCGGCTCGCAGGCCGATTGACCAACGACAAAGACGCCACGAAGGTCCGTTCGTTTGCCGCGGACATCGCACGACTCCAACGGCTCACCGCCACGCGTGCCACCACGTCGCAACTCGTGGCGGCACTCACCAACGATCTGGGGTTGGCGGGTTCGGTGTCCACGCTCGACGACGGCCGATACGGCATGAATCGTTCGGCCCAAAGCGACGACTTGTCGGCGCTGGCGTTCCTGGCGAAACTCTTGCCCGACCCAGCCACCTTCGAGTCCAGCTTGCGTCGTCAGTTGTCGGCGTCGAAGTCGCACAACGGGGTGCTGCTCTCCACCGTGCACCGCGTGAAAGGCCAAGAATGGCCGAACGTCGTGGTCCACCTCGCCGACGCCGATCAGTTCCCGCATCGCCTCGCCGACAACGTTGAGGAGGAGCGGCGGCTGTTTCATGTGGCGATCACCCGCACCAGCGGCCACGTCAGCGTCGTTGCCGGCGACACACCGAGCCCGTTCATCGCGGAACTCACCACGGAACCGGCGGCGCACGCTCCGGCGTCGGCAGAGCTGGTGGCGCGTCCGGGGGGAGTCGGAAAGTCGTCGCCTGCCACCGCGTCTGGTGGGAAACGGCCCGAGCGAGCCGATCACCCGCTGATATCGCGCGACACGGTGTACGCGGTGCCCGGCCTCGTCCTCGTCGACCAGGGCCACGAGTGGACCGTTCTCGCGCTGGAACCCGAGGCAGCCGTTGCCGAACGCGGCACCGCAGTACGTCGCTTCGCGGTGGGCGAGGCAGTCGAGACGCGCGGCCGTCAGCGGGGCAAGCTCCGCCCTCGGCCGGGCAATGTCAGTGATCAATCCGTCGTGGCGTTCGACGAGCTACGACGGTTCCGGGCCCGCGTTGCCGACGGGAAGCCCGCGTACACCGTCTTCGACGACAAGACCCTGGCCGCTATCGCTGCGGCGTTGCCGCCCGACGACTCGGCACTCTTGCAGGTGAAAGGTGTCGGTGCCGTCAAACTCGAGCAGTACGGCGACGATGTGTTGGGCGTCGTCGCGTCGGTGCTTGCGGCCACGCCGCGATGAACGAGCCGCAATGAAGACGATGCGGCGTGCGACAATCGCACGCATGCGTTCTGTGGGCCGTCGATTGGTGACGGTCGGCCAAGCCATCGATCGTCATCGGTGGGGGCCGCACCTTGCCGCGTTCGCCCTGGCCCTGGTGTTGCGAGTGGCGTGGGTGCTCTGGGTCGACCGAACCGGCTTCGTCCTGAATGACACCCTGCTGTACCACGCGAATGCCGAGTCGATCGCCGCCGGAGACGGATTCCGGCCTCCGTGGGGCGGCGTCTCGGCCCAATGGCCGCCTGGCTACAGCCTTGTTCTCGCCGCCGTGTATGCGGTGTTCGGTGTCCGCCCGCAGGCCGGCGAGCTCCTCAATGCGTTCGTCGGTGCGATCGGGGTCGTGCTGCTGATGATGTTGGTCGAACGACTCGTCAATCGGCGTACCGCGGTCGTGGCCGGCATCGCGTTCGCCGTGATGCCTGGGCCGATCATGTGGACCGATGTGCTCGTCAGCGAGACCCTGTTCACCACGATCTTCATCGGGCTGTTCGTGGTGTTGGCGCATGCGAAGCCCGCCCCGATATGGCTCGTGACGATCGGTCTGATCATCGGCATCGGTGCGAACATTCGCGGTGAAGCAATGGTGTGGGGACTGTTGCCGATCGTGTTCTTCTGGTCCACGTCCTCGCGCCCTGAACTGCTCAGGCGTGTCGCGCTCATCGGGGCCGTCGCCATCGCCACGCTGATCCCGTGGACGGTTCGAAACGCCGTCGTGATGGACGCCTTCCTTCCTACCGGTACGAACGCCAGTCATACGTTGTGGGCTGGCCACAATCCGGCGGCGACCGGCGGTCAGGTGTACCCGCCGGCCGGCTACGACGATCAGTTCTCCACCGAGTCACCGGCGCGGGAACTCCAGTCGTCGAAGGCGCTTCGCAGCGACGCGATCGGCTACATGTTCAGTCATCCGTTGCGTGAGTTGGAGTTGATTCCGCTCAAGCTGATTCACCTGAACCGGGGCGACTCGTACATCTTCGACTGGGTCAATGCGGTGCCGGCTGGGGAAGCGCCACCGGTCAGTGCGATCAACGTGGAACGCATCGGCGTACTCGCCGACGCTGCCTACTTCGCCCTGCTCGGATTCACGATCCTCGGGGCTGCAGTTCTGGGACGGCGGTTCTGGAGAACCCCGGCGACGCGCTGCATCGCTGCGTCGTTTCTGACGGCGCTGTTCCTGTACGGATTCCTGTACTACGGCAACTACCGCTATCGCCTGGCCTACGAGCCGCTGATGATCCTGGTCGCATCCACGTTCGTCACGCGCGTGTGGTCGCAACGCGAACGAGGTGAACCGCATGTGCCAGCGGTGTGAACGTTGCCACATCATGATGAACTCTGTGTGCGCGCATGCCGATAGAGAGCCATGCGAAGTACGGTGACACCGTGATGACGACCGAAGCAGCTGTGCGAAGCGAACGGATCGACTACTTGGTCGCCGAACGCCCCGTCATGCGCGGCTGGCTGCACAAGTGGTCGTTCATCGTCGCGATCCCTGCGGGGGTGTTGCTGATCATCGCTGCACGTACCGCCGAAGGCAAGGCTGCAGCGTCGGTGTATTTCGCCTCGCTGCTGGCCGTGTTCGGTACCTCTGCGGCATACCACCGTCTGGCGAAGTCGTATCGCTCTCGGGCCATCATGCAACGCCTCGATCACTCGATGATCTACCTGCTCATCGCTGGCAGCTACGTACCGATCTGCCTCGTGGCGCTGCCACCAGCGTGGGGAATACCGTTGTTGGCGGTGGTCGGAGCCATGGGGCTGTTCGGCATGGTCATCAAACTTGCGGGAATCCGACGGCTCAACACCATTGGATACGTGCTGTACCCGCTGATGGGGTGGGCCGCAGTTGCGGCCTTTCCGGCGCTTCGCACGAACCTCACCGGGTTGCAGATGGCACTCATCGCTGCTGGCGGAGTCGCGTACACGGTGGGCTTCCCGGTGTTACTCCTCCGACGGCCCGATCCGTGGCCCAAAGTGTTCGGCTACCACGAGGTGTGGCACGGGTTCACCGTGGTCGCCGCGGCGCTGCACTTCGGTGCGGTCGTCCTACTCGTCGTCTGAACCAAGCGTTGTAGCCGGTCACCCGACCGTCCACGTGCCGTTGCTGCGGAGCAGATCGCGTAGGTCGCCGGGGCCATTGCGTTCGCTGGCAGCGGCCACCTGGGCGCTCACGGCCGACGCATACTCGGGTCGCTCGATGTCGCGGAAGATCCCGAACGGCGTGGGGGAGTGGTCGTCGGTGTTCAAGCGTCCGAGGGCGAACGCCAACGACGGTTTCGGGTTGTGGGCGTCGTGTTCGAGGATCCGGTCGAGCCCGACGTCGGCCACCTCCACCAGCTTCAGGTAGCCGTCGGTGCCCATCATCACGCCGCGCTGTCGCTCGGCACCGAACAGGATCGGCTGGCCGTGCACGAGGTTGATCATCATCTCGTCGCGCACGTTGCGCTTGGTGATGTCGTTGAACTGGCCGTCGTTGAACACGTTGCAGTTCTGGTAGATCTCCACGAACGACGTGCCCCGATGGTCGTGCGCCGCCCGGAACGTGTCGATCATGTGCTGCCGATCGAGGTCGTGTGTACGCGCGACGAAGCTCGCCTCGGCACCGAGCGCCACCGACAACGGATTGAACGGCGGGTCGATCGAGCCGAACGGTGTGGACTTGGTGACCTTGCCCACTTCCGACGTGGGTGAGAACTGGCCCTTCGTGAGGCCGTAAATGCGGTTGTTGAACAGCAGCACCGTGATGTTCACGTTGCGGCGCAGCAGGTGAATGAGGTGGTTGCCGCCGATCGACAGCCCGTCGCCGTCTCCGGTGATCACCCACACGTCGAGGTCGGGTCGCGCCACCTTCAGACCTGTGGCGATTGCTGGTGCCCGGCCGTGGATGGAGTGCATGCCGTAGGTGTTCATGTAGTACGGAAACCGGCTGGAGCAGCCGATGCCCGAGATGAACACGGTGTTCTCCGGTGCGACACCGAGGTCGGGCATGAGGGTCTGTACCGCCTGCAGGATGCCGTAGTCGCCGCAGCCCGGGCACCAGCGCACTTCCTGGTCGGACGACCAGTCTTTCTTGGAGGTGATGTTCACCGCGGTGTCGGTCACGGCCGTTTCCTTTCGATCGCTTGCTCGAGTTCTCGGGTGGTGAACGGGAGGCCCGCCACCTTGCTGATCGACTTCGCGTCGATGAGGTACTTCGCTCTGATGATGTTGCAGAGCTGTCCCTTGTTGAGTTCGGGCACCAGCACCGTGGAATACCGGCTGAGCTTGTCGGCCAAGTCGTTCGGCAGCGGGTTGAGGTGGGTGAGATGAATCCATGCCAACTTGTTGCCCGCTCGGCGCTGACGCTGCACGGCGGCATGGATGGCCGCCCATGTGGAGCCCCAGCTGAGGATGCACAGGTCGGCGTCGACATCGCCCTGCACTTCCAGCTCTGGCAGGTCGTTGGCGATCCTGGCGATCTTCTCGGCTCGCAGGTCGCCCATGAGTTGGTGGTTCGCCGGCGTGTAGTCGATGTTGCCGGTCTTGTCGGCTTTCTCGAGCCCACCCACGCGGTGCATCAGTTTCGGGGTGCCCGGGATGGCCCACGGGCGGGCCAGCGTGACGTCGTCGCGCAGGTACGGCAGGTAGATGGGTTCGCCGTCGTCGTCGACACCGTTGAACTCGGTGGTGAACGGCACCGAGATGTCGGGAAGGGAATCGACCTCGGGCAGCCGCCAGGGTTCGGAACCGTTGGCCAGGTAGCCGTCGGACAGCAGGATCACCGGCGTGCGGTACTTCAACGCGATACGTACCGCCTCGATGGCAGCGTCGAAGCACTGCGCAGGGGAGTAGCTGGCGACGACGGGAATCGGCGCTTCACCGTGACGACCGAACATGGCGAGGTTGAGATCGGCCGCTTCGGTCTTGGTGGGCAGCCCGGTGGAGGGCCCGCCGCGTTGGATGTCGACGATGAGCAGCGGCAGTTCGATGGCCATCGCCAGCGACACCGTCTCGCTCTTCAGTGCGAGCCCGGGTCCGCTGGTGGTGGTGACGCCGAGGTGTCCGGCGAACGCCGCGCCGAGCGCCATGCCCACGGCAGCGATTTCGTCTTCCGCCTGCACGGTGCGGATGCCGAAGTGCTTGTGCTTGCTGAGTTCGTGCAGGATGTCGCTTGCCGGAGTGATCGGGTACGAGCCCAGCGTGATCGGCAGCTTGGCGAGCTGACCTGCGGCCACCAGACCCCAGGCGAGCGCCATGTTGCCGGTGATCGAGGTGTACTCGCCGGCGGGCAGCACAGCCGGGCGCACTTCGAAGCGGTGACCGACGGCTTCGGTGGTCTCGCCGAAGTGGAAGCCGGCGAGCAGCGACGCCTTGTTCGCCGCGGCGACCTGTTCGTTCTTCGAGAACTTCTCGTCGATCCACTCGATCGTGGGTTCGAGCGGCCGCGTGTACATGAACGACACCAGGCCGAGTGCGAAGAAGTTCTTCGACCGTTCTGCGTCGCGAGGTTTCACGCCGAGTGGTTCGCAGGCCGCCTTGGTGAGGCTCGTCATCGGGACTTTGAGCACGCGATACCCGGCAACCAGGTCGGTGTCGAGCGGGTTGGAGGTGTACTCGGCTTTTTCGAGGTTGCGCTCGTCGAACGCGTCTTCGTTGACGATCAACGTGCCGCCCACTTCCAAGCGGTGCAGATCGGCTTTCAGTGCGGCAGGGTTCATCGCCACGAGCACATTGGGCTCGTCGCCTGGCGTGGTGATGTCGTGGTCCGAGATGTGCACCTGGAAACTCGACACACCGTTGACGGTTCCCGCCGGTGCTCGAATCTCAGCCGGAAAATCGGGCATCGTCGACAGGTCATTGCCGAACGACGCGCTCACCGAGGTGAATCGATCTCCCGTGAGCTGCATGCCGTCACCGGAATCACCGGCAAAGCGAACCACGAGCCTGTCGAGCACAGCGGCGTCATCCCCCGATGACATCTCCGCACCCGACCGATCAAGCGTGTCGGTCATAGCGTTTCCCCCTCGCCCGGCGCCGTTGCCGAGCTCGTATCTGTTGCACCTCACCATAGCGACGCGCGGTCACGACATCGCGGAGTGGGAACGCAACTTTTGAACCAGCTGCCGCGACTGGTGCCGTTTACCGGTGTTCTCGCCTGGTGCTGCTGATGCTGACGTGTGTTACTTGGCGTCGGACCAGCGCGAGATCACGCTCACATCAGCGGTGAATCGAACATCTGGCACCGGCGACCATCGGAACGCCGCTTCGGCGAGAGCATCGTGGACCAGTTGCGCCGCCGCCTCGGCATGCACCGCCGGCACGTGGATCAGGAGTTCGTCGTGCAAACACAGCACGATGTGGGCCTGGAGTGGTTGGGCGCGAGCGCGAAACGTGATCGCCCACACTTTGAAGAACTCCGCCGCCGCGCCTTGGATGAGGGCGTTGCGGGCGAACCGGCCGCGGGCGGCGGCCACCTGGCGGGCGCGGTCGATACTTCCCACCCCGGCGGCATCGAAGTGTTGGCCGTTCGGATCGTCGGACCACATGCGGATCAGCCGCCCGCCAACGGTCATCACCGACTCGCCGCGCCGACCTTGCTCGGCGGCTGACTCGAGGAAGGCCATCGCAACGGGGTACGCCTGCTCCAATCGCCGCAGCGCATGGGCCGACTCGCCGGTCGTCGCACCGTACATGGCACCGAGTACGGCCACCTTGGCGACTGACCGTTCCACGCGCAGTCGTTGCGCGATCGGTTGATACAGATCATCGTCACGGGTCGCTTGGATCAGGGCCGGATCGGCCGACACGGCGGCCAACACACGCGGTTCGATCTGGCCGAGGTCGGCGCGCACGAACAGGTGGCCGGGGTCTGCGGCCACGGCCTGCCGGAGTTCGGCGGGAAGGTTGTGCAATCCTGCCGAGGCCGTCATACGGCCCGCTGCGCCGTCGGAACTGGACCAATCGCCGCGCAGGCGACCCCCGGTGGGTGTGGTCGCCACGTGCTCGTCGAGCCACCGGTAGCCGTACGTGGTGGCGATGCGTTCTGCTTTGCGCCAACGCAACAGTTCCTCGACCACGCGGTGTCGATCGCGGTGTTCCTCCAGTCTCCACGCACGCGTGTCGGGCACGTCCACCTCCACGCGACGCAGCATCGATTTCACGTCGGCAGGACTCCGAAGGTCGACGCGTGGGCCCGGTGGCACGTGTTCGAGCACTCGCTGGTCGCGTTCTGCGCGCAGACGCTCTTCGTCTCCGAAGTTCGCCGGCCGCGGACCGACGGCGTCAGCAATCAGTTCGACCATGGCGATACGGTCGATCGGCAGGCCGTGAGCAGCGAGCTCCGCACACATGAACTCAGCGGCGGACTCGCTGTGCGCAGCCGACAGCGTCCGGCCGGGATCTGGCCGGGCATCCACTCGAGCTCGTTGCATCATGGCAGCGTTCACAGCGGTGGCCGCCCATCGTGCCAGGCGTGCGGGGCTGTGGCTGAAGCCGCCTGCTGCCCACTCCGGCCGAAGGTACCCGTCGGGGCGCACCGGGTCGTCGGCGTCGCCTTCGTCGCCCGAGCGGCTGCTGAGCGAGCCGAGCAGGTCCATCTGCCCCATCTGGGGGATCCCGTCGCTCGGCAACTCGTGCAGCCACGCCCACACGTGGGGGACCGACGTTCGCCAGCCCCCGTGCAGCAGTCGGTGAACCGTGAGCACGTCCCAGCATCGGCTGACCGCAACGTGGTTGGCGGCCAGTAGGTCAGCCGTGGTTCGATCCCACCACACCCACCGCGGCGAGTAGGTGGCATCGATCGCTCGCACGAGCTCAGCAGGCTCGCCCGAGAACCCGTGGCAGCCGGTGGGCGTGGCGAGCCCAATGCCCACACCGGACTGAACCGCCAGACCGATGTCGGCCCGCGCGACGACGCCGATCGCGCTCAGCCAGTCGTTGGGGCCGGTGGGGTCGGTGGGGTCGGTGGGGTCGGTGGACTCCCGATCAGACGTCATCGACGCCGAGTTTCGCAGCGTCGCAGCGTTCGCGTGTCAGATGAGCGTGTTGGCACGGCCCACATCTGTCGAATCCCGGTGTCGCACCCCCTCGCTAAGGTCGCGAACGATGCTCTTCGCTCACATCGCGAGCACCTCTCAGGCTGTCGCCCGCACCTCAAAACGCTCTGAGAAGGTCGCTGCCCTTGCCGAGTTGTTTCGTCGCGCTGATCCGCACGAGGTGCCCGCAGTGGTGGCGTTCGCAACGGGTGCCTCGCTCGTCGGTCGTGTCGGTGTCGGTTGGGCCACGCTCAGCGATGTTCGTCCGGCCCCTGCGCTCGAAGCGACACTGCACGTCGCGGAAGTCGCCGGTGTGTTCGGTGAGCTGGCCCGCATCGATGGCACCGGTTCCACCGCCCTACGACGCGAAACCTTGGCTGGTTTGCTGGGCCGGGCAACCCAGGCTGAGCAAGAGTTCGTGCGCTCCGTCATCGGTGGCGAACTCCGCCAAGGGGCGCTCGACGGAGTCGTCACAGCAGCGGTTGCCAAGGCCGCCGAGGTGCCTGTCGGCGACGTGCAGCGCGCCGCCATGTTCTTGGGTTCTCTGCCCCAGGCCGCCAGGATCGCACTGACCGATGGTGGAGCGGGCCTGTCGCTGGTGTCGCTCAGCCCGTCCACTCCGGTACAACCCATGCTCGCTTCCCCCGCTGCCAGCGTCGACGAGGCGCTCGCAGCGATCGGCGGCGCGCCGGCATCGGTGGAGTGGAAGCTCGACGGGGCACGTATTCAAGCGCACCGGCGTGGTGGCGAAGTCCGGTTGTTCACTCGCAACCTCAACGACATCACCGGTCGGCTGGCGGGTGTGGTCGACGTGGTCGCCGGTCTGCCAGGCGGCGACTTGGTGCTCGACGGAGAGGTGCTCGGCCTCGACCTCGACGGTGCCCCGCGACGGTTCCAAGACACCATGGGCGACTTCGGTGCCCACTCGAAATCCGGGTCGAACTCCGGCCTGAACTCTGGGTCGATTTCGGTTTCGGACGGGCTGCCAGATGGTGTGCCGCGTGGTGCCGGTCTGCAGGCGTTCTTCTTCGATGTGCTGCACGCTGGCGAGCCGTTGGTCGACGAGCCGTTGGCCACGCGGCGTGATGTGTTGAGCGAGTTGGTGCCGGTCACGAGTCGGCTCCCGTCCACCGTCACCGCGGACGCGTCCGAAGCTCAACGGTTTCTCGATGCGGCGCTCGCTGCGGGGCACGAGGGCGTCATGGTGAAAGACCTCGCCGCTCAGTACGAGGCGGGTCGGCGCGGTGGGGCATGGCGCAAGGTGAAGCCGGTGTACACCTTCGATCTCGTCGTGCTGGCGGTCGAGTGGGGGCACGGCAGGCGACGAGGCTGGCTGTCGAACCTGCACCTCGGAGCGCGCGGACACGACGGTGAGTTCGTCATGGTCGGCAAGACGTTCAAAGGTCTCACCGACGAGTTGTTGCGATGGCAGACCGAGCGGTTCCAAGCCCTCCGGATCGGCGATGGCACCGACGGCGCAGCGCACGTCGTGCACGTGCAGCCAGTACAGGTCGTCGAGATCGCGGTCGACGGGGTTCAGGTGTCGTCGCGGTACCCAGGTGGCGTCGCTCTTCGTTTCGCCAGAGTTCGCCGATACCGCGATGACAAGCCGGCGTCGAACGCCGACACCATCGACTCGGTCCAGTCTCTCCTCCGCGGGCCGGGACGCTAGGGTCCGGAGCGGCATGGCGACGCTTCGTTTCAGTTTCGGCACGATGGGTTCGGGCAAGAGCACGCTCGCGCTGCAGATCCATCACAACCTGTCGGCTCGCGAGTTGTATGGCCTACTGCTCACGAAGCTCGATCGCGAGGGCATGCAGGTCACCAGCCGCCTCGGAGTCGCTGCTCCGGCGATTCAAGTGCACGAAGACCTCGACATCCACCAGCTGGCCATGAACCACTGGCCCTTGCACTACATGGTGTGTGACGAGGTGCAGTTCTACACGGCCAAGCAATGTGACCAACTCGCGGCAATCGTCGACGACATGGAAGTCGACGTGTATGCGTTCGGGCTCATCACCGACTTTCGCGGTGAGTTGTTCGACGGAACGAAACGGATGCTCGAAATCGCGGACGAGCGAGTCGCGCTGCAGGTGGAGGCTCGGTGTTGGTGTGGCGCTCGAGCCACCCACAACGCCCGCGTCGTCAACGACTTCGTGGTGTACGAAGGTGAGACGGTGGTGGTCGGCGACACGGCCAACCGCGGCGACCAGAAAATCTTCGGCGACCTCGTGCGGTACGAGTTGTTGTGCCGACGGCACTACAACTTGGGCGACCTCGGGGTGTAGGAACTCGACCCGCGTTCGGCTTGGAAACACAGGCGGATCACCGAGCACACCATCAACAGGCCGCCGACGCGGTTGAGCATGGAACTGGTGCCGCTGATCGAGTCGGGGGTTTGCCAGAACTCGTCGACGATCCCCAAGATTCCGAGCAGAGCGACCACGTACGCCGTGCCAGCGACCGTGCGCACCAGCTGGGTGATCCACATCGTCGCCGGCTCCACGCGGCCACTCGCCAACACCGAAGCGCCGACAGCTGCGGCGGCCGCGAGGACAACGATGGCGACGTTCTGGGGGAGCGCGGCGAATGCGACCACCTCGAATCGTTGCCCCCACACGCCGTCCTCGAAACTCGACGACGAGATCGCCGAAGCCCGTCGGATCAGGGCCACGAGAAACATGAGATATCCGAGCAGTATCAGCCAACCGGCCGATGCCAAGGCACGTGCCCAAGACAGGAACAGACTGTCGCGAGCGAGCCGGTCAAGCGGATCCTCCATCCCGGTGTGTCTAGCAGTTCATGGTCGAATCGTGCGCCACACGGTGAG
>DATKCX010000452.1:0-3894 GCA_035512975.1 Ilumatobacter sp. | reverse complement strand
GTGGAAGCTCGAACAGCCAGCCGCTGCCGTGGCCAACATGTATTACGTCGGCGCGATCAACCGCGTCGGCATCGAACCGTTGGGTGACGACGACTTCTACGGCCAGAGCTACTTCGTCGACCCGCGCGGCCAGTTCGTCGGTGACATCGGCGACCCGTACAAGCCGGAGCTGATCGTGCGCGACCTCGACATGGATGCCATCGCCGAAGTGCGAGCTGGATGGCAGTTCTACCGCGATCGCCGACCCGACGCCTACCACGAGATCACCGCTCGCTAGGCTGTCGCATACTGCTACAGTTGTTGCAGAGCGACACAGGAGCTGGTCATGGCAAAGGGTCTGTCCACACCAACACGAGTTGCAGCTGACGTGGCCGCCACGGCCGCATCGGTCGCACCAACCGAAAGCCGCTCCGTCAGCGAACAGATCAACCACTGGGCCCGCATCGGCATGCAGGTGGAACGGGCTGGATCAGTCGCCAACCGAAGAGTCTTGGCTGTTGCCGCCGGCGAAGCGCAGTTCTCCACGCTCGAACCCGATGAACGACCTGTCGCCCACGCGTTGGTCGACGCTCGTATCGCGGAACGAGTCGCTCAGCAACGCTTCGGCGCCGACGCCCGTGTTGCAGGTCACGCCACCGTCTCGATGGACGAGGAAGGCAACCTCATCGAGATCGCGGCCGACGGTACCCGCCGACGTTTGTGAGTCGTCTCGATCTGATCGCCGGACCGAACGGGGCCGGCAAGACCACGCTGTTCGAGCGTGTCATCGCACCTGGGCGGCCCGGGCTGCCATTCGTCAATGCTGATCGAATCGCCCGAGACCGATTTCCCGGACATGAACTCGAGCGGGCCTACGACGCTGCTCGCATCGCTGCGTCGACCCGTGCGGCACTGATCGAAGCGCGCCTCGACTTCTGCACTGAGACGGTGTTCTCGCATGAGTCGAAGGTCGAACTGGTCACCACGGCGGTCGGCGCCGACTACGACGTCGTGCTCCACGTCGTGATGATTCCGTTGACCTTGTCAGCACCACGCGTCGCAGCCCGACTCGCGGCCGGTGGCCATGACGTGCCGGCCGCGAAGCTGAAGACGCGCTTCGAACGGCTGTGGCTACATGTCGTGAGCGCGGTACCGCATTGCTACCGTGCGGTGTTCTACGACAACTCCGTTGACCACGGGCCGATCGAAGTTGCCTCGTACCGATACGGCGTAGCTGATTACATGTCGCGCTGGCCCGTCTGGACACCCGACCAACTGCACGCGCTCTGACCGAGTCCAAGGTCATCGATCAACGGTCGGCTACAGGGAGTCTGACCTTTCGGGGTGGATGTCGATGGAGCGAGGCCCCACGTGCAGGGGGTCTTTGGCGACGGCCAGAACCGACACGCCGATGCCGTAGGTGTGAATGCGCCCGTTCGGCGTGATCTGTAGAAAGCAACCGTCTGGTTCGTTCAGTTCTCCGTGGCTGGTGATTCCTTTCAGCTCACCGGTCGCTAGAAGCGCGGTGATCTCGGGGTCGTCCATGTCGAGCACTTGGGCGCGCGCCTGGAACTGCACGTTGAACGGGGGCCCCACAGGTATCCGACGAACTGGTATGACCACGGCCAGCACACCCACAGCAGCCCGAGCGCGCCCACCACTACCTGTGCTCCCCACCACAGTCGCCAGCTGACGCCCACATCGGTCGGAACGTTCGTCAGCAACCACGACGATCGGCATCGGTGGTACGTCCGTGCTCGATACCACACCCGAAGCGATCCAACGGTCAGTCGATTCGCTCCTCGGCACCAACCCGGCTGAACCAGAGCCAGCGCCTCTGCCGGAAGTCGTCATCCCATCGGGTCAGTGCTAGACCTGTGCGCTAGTGAGAGTACGGCGACTCGAAGTCGTCGGCGATGACGAGCTGGCGGACACCCTCGGGTTGCACGAGCACACTCGTGGATTGCCCGTCGGCGTACAGCGTGTGCTCCACCACGCCGACGACCTTGCGGCCCAACACCGGCTGGATGCGGTCGGGTAGAGCCGCCCACGTCGACGGTGCCCAGACATGTCTCACCGGTCCGACGTCGGCGGTTTGCCATTGGTGGACGTGCCCGCTGGCGACCAATCGCACGTCACCAGCCGCCAACAGCTGCATGAGCCGCCCACGCCCGGGCTCGGTCACGTATCGGCTCGGCTCATCGACGTGATCCGTGGCGAGCGGGACGAGCGGACGATGCAAGAACAGCGCAGTCGGCGACGAACCGTCGAGTGTGGACTCGAGCCACTCCCACAACGGTTCGGTGCTCGGGAGGTCGGCGAGCAGCGTTTGCAGGTCCACTCCCACGAGTTGCCAACCGCCGACGCTTCGGGTCCACGATGTCTCGCCCAACGTCTCGCCGTAGCGCGCTGTCCGGGCGGCCGTCACCGGGTCTTGGGTGTCGCCAACGTCACCGATGTCATGGTTGCCTGGCACCGTCAACCACGGCACTGGCAAGCGGTCGACCAGCGCGCGAGCATGCTCGAGGTCGGTCGCGCTCGACGCGCCATCCAGCGTGACGTCACCGGTATGCACGACGAGGTCGGGTCGAGTCGCGCGGGCATGCTCAACCACGGCCAGCCAGTTCTCGTCGGCGTGCGGTGCTTGCCGCGACAGGTGCGAGTCGCTGACCTGAAGGATCCGGATGCCCGAACGCATGGGGGCAACCTACCGAGCACCCGGCTCCTTCATCGTTTCGTGCGGCTCAGAAGGAACCGTGGGCGAGGTCGATCCAGACGAGGCGGTGATCGCTCGAGGGGAACTGGAAGATGCCGACCGGAGCGAACGCCGGGTCGGTGCTGAGCGGCCAGTACACGCCGGCGTCGACGATCCGGAGGTTCTTGCGCGGCAGCACGTAGTCGGCGCGGAGGTTGCCGGGTGCCCCGTCGGCGAAGTCGGCGGTGTCGTACTGCGGGTCGCTGAGGTGGGTGAGGTTGGCCATGCCCTGCAGCGCCGACTGCTCGACGGCACCCTCGCTCGACGGCGTCAACTTGGTGTTCACCAGCGGATGGTCGAGGAGGAGCTGCGCTGAGCCGGGGATGCTGTCGCCGTCGTTCGGATCGCTGTTGAGGTCGCCGGCGATGACGAACTTGGCTCCCGGTGTGAGGCCGCCGTACGTCCCGGCGTCGTCGTAGATGTACGAGCCGGTGTTCTTACCGGGTCCGATGTAGTCGGCCCAGAAGCGGATCTCGTCGTGGTTGCGGGTGCCGTTGCGGTCTTCTGGGCCGTCGAAGACAGGCGGCGTCGGGTGGCTCACGAGAAAGTGGACGGTGGTGCCGCCGATTTCGATCGGAACGTCCCAATGGCTCTTCGACGAGAGCCGGAACACGGCGAGCTCGTCGGCGTCGTACCAGTCGGCCGGCTCAGCGGTGTTCGGGTCGTCGGGAAGCAGCGCGCCTGGCATGTCGGCCCAGAGGAAGTGCTGGAAGGTGCGCACGGCGGCGGTGTCGATCGGATGCATCGACAGGACCGCCATGCCGAACTGGCCAGGGAAGAAGCCGAAGCCGAACGCGTCATCGGGACCTCCCACGCCACCGAAGTTGTTGAGGTCGTAGCCGGAGGGCACGCCCGTGTTCGACGGGGCGATGTACGCGTGCTCGTAGACGATCGGGTCGGCACCGTTCTGGGAGACCTCGAGGTAGTTCTGTCGGAACAGGTCGAGTGCTGCCGGGTCGTAGTCGAACTCGTTGATCAGCAGGACCTCGGGACGGGCGTTCTGAATGATCTCGGCTACGGCGGCCGGTTGCGAACTGCCGGGAGCGGCCAGCTCGGCGGCGAGAGCGCCCTCGTTGAACCGGTTGAGCGACGCGTTGAACGTCGCGAACCGCACGGCGGTGGCGGCGCTTCCCACGTCGTCACGGGAGGCGTTGGCACCC
>DATKCX010000451.1:0-3980 GCA_035512975.1 Ilumatobacter sp. | reverse complement strand
CCACCCCGACACCGAGAACGATCAACACCCCGAGCGCCGCAAAGGAGGAGCGCGTCAGGGAGAGGGCGATCAAAGGCAGGCCGGTCATCGCGACCGACGCGGTCATCACCAGTCCTGGATTCTTGGAGTCGGCAATCCGGTTGGCGAACGGCAAGGCCGCCAATGCGCCGAGACCGACTGCGCCAAGCAGCAGGCCCACGCCTGCGGAGCCGAGGCCCAGCTGGTCGTCGGCAATCAGCACCAGCAGAATGATCTCGGCTCCTCGAACCGCGTACATCACGAACACCAACGTGATCACCGTGGACAGACCAGGCGTGGCGGTGATCTCTGACCAGCCTTCGGACACCTCGGTGTTCCAGCGCGACCGTTGGACTCGCCGCGCGCCCCGACGAAGCTGCCGAACGGCACCGCCGAGCCCTGTCACCGACCCGATGAGCAACGCCGAAGCTGCGAACGATGCTGCGTTCAGCCCGAAGGCAACCGCGGGCGACGCAGAGCTCATGACGGCCGCTCCGAAGATCGGCCCGACGAATGTCATCACCTGCCGAGTCGTAGCGACTATTGCGTTGGCCGACGCGAGCCGACCCGCGCCCACGACCGCCGGAAGTGCTGCCGTGAGCGCCGGTCGGTACGGCGCAGCGAGTGTGTACGTGACGAACACCCCCGCGATCACCACGGGCACGCCAGCGCCGTTGGCAATCGCGACGCACAATGCCAACGTGGTGACCATCCTCGCCACATCCAGCCCGACCAGCAAACGTTTCCGATCCACCCGGTCCGCGAGCGCCCCCGCGGATGCTCCGAGCAGTGCCCTCGGTCCGAGCCTCGCGGCGGCGGCAACGGCGAGCCCCGCCGATCCAGTCCCTCGGTCGATGAGGAACCACACCAGACCCACCCAGAAGATGCCATCGCCAAGGCCGGACACGAACTCCATCGCGACGAGTCGGCGCAAAGCCGGCGCCGCTCCGTGTGACCGCACCGGCAACGCCAACCGACCAGAATCGGATCCGTCGAGTGGCAATCCGCCCACATCGGGAGTGGAGCGAGCGCGGCGGGATCGCATCGGCAGGGACGGTAATCGCCACGACTCCTTCGAGGCGACATTCCACCGCGTGTTAACCAGCCATTCATGCGCTGCGGTCAGTAGCCGCAAGCACCGGACGGGCTGCCCTGGAACTCCGAGTGCTCTGAAGCCGTCAGGCGCGACTATGACGCTTGCGAACTCACGTCCCGCGCCTCTGAGTCGACTTTGACGAATGGATGGTCTTCTATGAATCGGTCGTGAATCCCAGCGCACTGCCAACGAGGCGTTCCCCAGGCACACCGATGAAGCACTGATAGCCGGCAGCACCCTCCGCTGCAGCGTTGGCCGACGGCCGGACGTTGGACAGTTGCAGGCGGCCGATCACGTTGGCAGGAAACACCAACCCGCGTTGTTGCACGAGTACGTCCCATGCGTCGGCGCATCGCTCGTTCACCGATGCTGTCAGCGCGCCATCGTCCGCGGCCACGTCGAGCGGCACCAGATGGCCGACTGCAGCGCGTTGCAGATCGTGGGCGGCCGAGCACTCCACGCTCTCGAGGGAGTCGCCAGACGTTGGTTGCACGAGGCACTCACCCACCGCGCCGGTTGGCCATGCCAGAAGAGTGAGTTCAACCAGATCGGTTGGTCGTTCCACCACCTCAACTGACTGCGCCGCCGGCGCGTTTGCCGGCGGATCGTGGCTGAGCCGCTGCCACACGAACAGCACTCCGATGCCAATCAACACCACGGCTGGAGCGGCGATGGGCAACCAGCGCTGCCAACGCTGCGCAGGAGCGGGGCTTTGGGAAACAGCGGAAGCCAGAGCGGCCGTGTTCATCGCCGTGGGACGCGCGATGGTGGGTTCATTGGGACCGTCGATCTCTTCTACCACCGCCACGCCAGCGCGAGCCCCGGTACGGCTGAACTCGGAACTGACTGAACGCTCCCTTGGGTCAGCTGCCGCGAAAGCAGTAGGCGGTGCAGGTGTAGGCACTGCACCCGCAATTGCTCTGCGGCGATCGAATCCGCTCCACGGGAGGTGTTCGAGCAGGTCGAACACCTCGGAAGCGGCCGGACGATCATTGGGATCGACCTGCAAACATTCCACGATGACGGAATCGATCGCAGCCATGTCGCTACCGGGTGCTGCAGGCGGCGGCTCCCACGACGCCACCCGGTCGCGCCAACTGGGCGGTGCTCCATGCACCATGTGCAGCAGCGTGGCCCCGAGCGAATAGATGTCGGTCTTCGGGCCCACCGTGTCGTCGCCCTCGAGATCTTCAGGGCTGGCGTACCGCAGCGACACCGAGTGGGTGTGCAGGCGAAACTCGTCGGACCGGGCGAGCGAAGCGATACCGAAGTCGCACAGTTTCACCTGACCGAACCCATCGATCAGCAGGTTGTGCGGCTTCACGTCGCGATGCACGATGCCGCGGGCGTGTGCGGCGATCAGCGCCTTGGACGCGTGCTCGCCGATGAACGCCGCCTCGCCGACAGCCAGCGGTGCCGACCGCTGAGCCATCAGATCGCCCACCGACCCGCCAGGTGCGTACTCCATCACCAGCGCAGGCCCGTCTGGCAGGTCGTGCACTTCGAGCACGCCGATCACATGGGCGTGCCCGGCGAGGGCCACCATGGCAGCCAGTTCGCGCCGGGTGCGCCGCCACGCTGCCGACTCGTCAGACACTTGATGCAAGACCTTGATGGCCACATCGGCACCGGTGGACAGGCGCGTGGATCGGTAGACCGCTCCCACCCCGCCCCGACCGATGGGCACACAGGTGCCGTATCCGTCGATCTCGATCACACCAAATCCTCCACCGGCCTCAACCCGCGCTGTCGGCCAGAGAGTCATTCTTGTCGATCCTGCACGGCCGGGGCGAACGTCGTCGCCTTGGTTGCGCTCATCTCAGGCTGATCAGGCATCGGCGTCACCGATCGTCACCCGCGAGGCATCGCGTGGAGCAGTTCGAGATCAGCGCGTGTGACCAGCCGCACCGCGAGCGCGTATTCAACCAGTCGGGCGCGCCGGTTCGACGCCAAACGAGCGGCGTCGCCGTGCAGCCCGCGGACTCCGTTCGCGGCAAGCTTCGAGCACACGTTGTCGAGCTTGCGATTGAATTTGGTGATGGTCCATCCCAGGCGGATCGCGGCATCGGTGGAACTCGGCAGCATGGTCGATGCGCGTCCGTCGCCCCTGAGGGCGGGCTCGGCGAGGGCGACGATCATCACCAGTTGCTCGGGCGTGAGGTCGACGCGGCCCACCGTGGCGTCGGTGGTGTCAGCAGTCGGTCCGCGCGTGCCGTCCGGATTGTCGTCGCGACGGCCGACTCTGAACGCAGGCTCGTCGAACAAGATCGAGAACTCGTAGGTGGTTGGCCCAGCGGTGCACCGAACGATGGTATGGGCGAACACGAGAGGCAGCACCGCGCCCGGGGCAAGGAACGCCTCGAGTCGCCCCTCGGAATCAGACACAGTGGCGGTGAGTTGGGATCCCACGTTGTGGAGCAGCCACATACCCTGCTGTTCACCGAGCGCCAGGAAGTGCCGGTGCAAGAAGCGGTTGTCGTCGTCGAGCACGAGGTCGGCGTCGCGCCCGATCGTGAAGGCACCCGGGCTGCCCGTGTCGACCGTTCGCAGTTCACCGCAGAACTCAACGACCGGGCTGGTACCTGTCATCATCACGCTTTGCGCCATACTCGCCACTGTGGACATCGACGGCTCCGTTGCGGCAGAGAGTGCGTCAAGAAGGGTTCTGACCCCTTCTTGACCCCCTTCTTGCCGGGGAGCGGACTACGAACAGTCGACGAAGTGGTCGGGGCCTACGGTGTTGCTGAGTTGCCTTGCGTACGAGCCTTGCGGGCCGCGCGACCGTGCTTCGCAGGCAGCGTTGGCTGACCCGAACGGGCCGAGATAGACGACGTAGATCGGCTTGCCATCAGAGGCTTGGGACAGC
>DATKCX010000450.1:0-2368 GCA_035512975.1 Ilumatobacter sp. | reverse complement strand
AACAACGCCGGGTGCCGCTGTTGTTCCTGCAGAACACATCCGGATACATGGTGGGCCGCGACTCAGAAGCGGACGGCATCGCCAAGCACGGTGCGAAGATGGTGGCAGCGGTCGCCAATGCCACGGTGCCGCGCTTCACCGTGCTCACCGGCGGTGCGTACGGCGCGGGCAACTACGGCATGTGCGGGCGCGGATTCAACCCGCGGTTCCTGTTCGCCTGGCCCAACTCTCGCATCGCCACAATGTCGGCCGACACCGCACAGACCGTGCTGGTCGACATCCGCCTCGCCGGCATGAAGGGCGCGAACACCAGCGACGAAGACGTGGCGGCATTGCGGGCCGAGGTGCGCGAGCAGTACGAGCGCCAGTCGAACCCGTACTACGCCACGTCGCGCCTGTGGGACGACGGCTTGATCGACCCCGTCGACACCCGCGACACCCTCGGCCTGTGCCTCGCACTCGCGGCCCGCCAAGACGACGCACCCCCGTCCCGACCCCTCGTCTACCGGATGTGATCCACATGCCAACCCCAACCACCCCCGTAACACAAGGTGGATCGTGAAGATTCTGATCGCCAATCGAGGCGAGATCGCATGCCGGATCATCCGTACTGCTCACCGCCTCGGGCACACCACCGTTGCTGTGTATGGCGACCCCGACGCCAACGCGCCGCACGTCGCCGGGGCCACCGAGTCGTACCGTCTCGGACCGGCCGACCTGGCCCAGTCGTACCTGAACCAAGACCGGCTGCTGGCGGCCATCGCCGACACGAGCGCCGACGCCGTGCATCCGGGGTACGGGTTCCTCGCCGAGAACGCCGAGTTCGCACGCGCGGTGGTCGCCGCCGGGTGCACGTGGATCGGCCCGCACCCTGAAGCTGTCGAGCGGATGGGTTCGAAGATCGAGGCGCGCCGCATCGCCGTGGCGGCCGGCGTGCCGGTGATTCCCGGCTTCGACGAGTCACAAGAACCGAATGATCTCGCTGCGGCCGCCGAGCGCATCGGCTACCCGGTACTGGTGAAGGCCGCGGCTGGTGGCGGCGGCAAGGGCATCCGGATCGTGCACGAAGCTGCCGGCTTCGCTGCGGCGTTGGCCGAAGCCGCCACCGAGGCGGAGCGTTCGTTCGGCGACCGCGCGATGATCGTCGAGCGCTACATCCAGCGCCCGCGTCACGTCGAGGTGCAACTCGTCGGCGATCGCCACGGCAACGCCATCCACCTGGGCACACGCGAGTGCTCCGTGCAGCGGCGCTACCAGAAAGTGCTCGAAGAAGCCCCAGCACCCAACCTGCCCGACGCCACGCGCGTCGGCCTGCACGACGCGGCGATCAAGCTCGCGAACGCCATGCGGTACGACTCGGCGGGCACGATCGAGTTCATCGTCGACGACGCCACCGGCGACTACTTCTTCCTCGAGATGAACACACGTCTCCAGGTGGAGCATCCGGTCACGGAGGAGATCACCGGCCTTGACATCGTCGAACTGATGATCAACTCGGCGCTCGGTGAGCCACTCCCCCTCACTCAGGACGACGTGACGTTCACCGGCCACGCGTTCGAGGCCCGCATCAACGCCGAAGATCCCGCGACCGGGTTCACGCCACAGATCGGACAAGTGACCGCTCTTGCGCACGGTGGAGCTGAACGATTTCACTCCGGCGCGGCGAGCCGCCAACGATGGGACGCGGCGATCGGCTCGGGCGATGAGGTCACCCCGTTCTACGACTCGATGATCGCCAAGCTGATCGTGTGGGACGAATGCCGCACCGAAGCGCTCGCCTCGATGCGCGATGCGCTCGACGCGCTCCGGATCGACGGTCTCGTCACGACGGCCCCATTCCATCGGTGGCTGGTCGATCAGCCGCCGGTGATCGCTGGGCGAGTGACCACCAGGTTCCTCGACGAAACCGACGTTCCCGCCGATCCGGCGCTCGCAGCACCGGCTGCCGCAGCGATCTGGCGCGACGTCAAGTCGCTGCAGGGCCGTTTCGGCGGCGCCGCGAAACTGCACGACCCGTGGCACCAGGGTTGCTTCCGGCTGACCCCGCACCGATCGAACGCGCCCGTCATCCTGCGCGCGCTCGACGGCGTCGTCCACGAGATCAGTCCGACCGGGTTCCCGCCGAACACCGAAACCGAGCCCATTGCACGCACCGTCGACGTAGACCGCCGGATCGTGCGGGTACGCCATCTCGGATATCCGCACGAGTTCACCGTGTTGGAACGCAGCGATGCATGGGCACCGAATCCTTTGGATGCTGCCGGCGTGGCCGGTGCCATCGCGGCTCCGTTCCCAGGCGTCGTCGCCGAAGTCCACGTCGTGCCTGGTCAGTCCGTCGATGCCGGCTCGGTGGTCGTCGTCATCGAAG
>DATKCX010000449.1:0-29616 GCA_035512975.1 Ilumatobacter sp. | reverse complement strand
TGCTGGGCTCCACGTTCGATCGCCCAGCGGGGTTCGACGCAAACGATGCGTTTCCGGATGACCCGAAGCTCATCGGTGCCGACCCGAACGTCCCAGACGCGCGAGTGCTGGTGGACCCGCACCGAGCGGCGGCGGCTGTGGCGGAACTCGGAGTGGACCGTGTGGTCGCCACCCGTGATGATCGGTCGGTGGAAGTGTTGGTGCCGTACGCGAACGTGCATGCGTTCCGCTCGTGGTTGTTGGGGTACGGCGAGTACGCCGAGGTGCTGGAACCGAGCGAGGCGCGCGAGGCCGTGGTCAGCTGGTTGGAAGGCGTTGCACGATGACCACCGAACGTCGCGGCCCACGGCCGGCAGAGGCACGCTTGCGCCGACTCCTCGTGATGTTGCCGTGGTTGATGGAACGCGCCGAGGTACCGGTTGTGGAAGTTGCGAACCGGTTCGCGCTCACCGAGGCCGAAGTGGTGAAAGATCTCGAACTCGCGTCGATGTGCGGTCTACCGCCGTTCGTCGACGAACTGATCGATGTGTACATCGACGAGGGTGTCATCTACGTCGGAGTGCCGCGTCTGTTCGTGCGTCCGTTGCGGTTGAACTCGGTGGAAGCCTTCGAACTCTTGGCTGCGGGTAGAGCCGCCATGCAGCTGCCAGGGGCAGACGCGCAAGGCCCACTCGGTCGTGGCTTGCTGAAGTTGGCACGGGCCTTGGGTGAAGACGACACCGGCGTGTTGCGAGTCGACCTTGCCCGGCCGGGTTTCACCGACGACGTGGCTGCGGCATTGGAAGCTGGGGCCGAGGTGAGCATCGACTACTGGAGCGCCTCGCGCGACGAATCGACCACGCGGGTGATCGTGCCGCGTCAGCTGTTCTCCGATCGCGGCGAGTGGTACGTGCGCGCTGACGATGATCGGTCTGGCGAAGTGCGAACGTTCCGCGTCGATCGCATCGAGTCGATGTCGCCAACTGGTCGAATCGTCACACCGTCCGATGAGCCGTTGCCGCCGCCGGGCGAGTGGTTCGCCGATGGTTCGATTCGTCGGGTGACGCTGCGACTCGCCCCGGCCGCTCGATGGGTGTCGGAGAGATACCCGATGGACGATGTGAGCGAACCCGACGCCAAGGGATACGTGACGGTTCGGCTGGCGGTGGCCAGTGAACGCTGGCTGGAACGGACACTGTTGCGGCTTGGCCCTGACGCCGAGGTGCTTGACTTCCCGGAGCTGGCAACCGCCGTTCGGGCGTCGGCAGAACGGGTGCTGGCGCGATATCGCTAGCGCTGTACTCGATACAGCGGCTCGAGGTCTGCGACTGACTGCACGTGGTACTCACGAAGCAGGTGGCGCAGCACCAATGCGGTAGCACGGGCATCGAACAGGGCGTCGTGGGGTCGATCGTTGACCACGCCGTACCGCGCCGCGACGTCGACGAGGCGATGCGACAACTGTCGCTCGGGATCGAGCTTGCGAGACATGCGCAGCGTGCACAGCGCCGCCGACGGAGCGAACACCGCACCAGACTTGCGGGCGGCGCGCTCGATGAACGCAAAGTCGAAATCGACGTTGTGGGCGGTGAACACCGCACCGTCGAGGCGACGGCCGAACTCGGTGAACACCTCGCGTTGACGGGGTGCGTGGCGGAGGTCGGCTCGGCTGATGCCGTGGATACGGCGGGGGCCCACCCGTTGGAGCGGCCAGCGCAACCCGACCAGCGACGACCACTCGTCGACGATCTCGCCATCTTCGACCGTGACGACCGCCACTTGGAGCACTCGATGACGTCGGGTGGACAGCCCCGACGTCTCGACGTCGACCACCGCGAATCGTGGCAACGAATCCATGCACCGCACGTTAGACCGTGGGTGTGACAACCGCGCGGGGCTCGCGCTAGAGCAGTTCGGCAGCGAGGCTGGCGACGTCGCTGCGTTCACATGCGGTGAGGGTGACGTGGCCGAAGCACCGCTGATCGGCGAACGCATTGGTCAGCACGGCGAGCGCATTGTTGGTCTCGCCGAGGTACGGGGCGTCGATCTGGCTGGTGTCGCCGGTGAAGACCACCTTGGTGCCCTCGCCGATACGGGTGAGGATCGTCTTGAGTGTCGTGGGCTCGAGGTTCTGGGCCTCGTCGATGACCACGATCTGGCGATGCAGCGAGCGACCACGAAGGAACGTGACCGACTCCAGCGAGAGCTGCCCACGCGTGGTGAGTTCCTCGATGAGGTGGCGGGCATCGTGAGAACTGTTGCGGTCGGTGAGTGCAACGATCGCGTCGTGGATGGCCGACATCCACGGATCGAGTTTCTCTTCCAAGCCGCCCGGCAGGAACCCCACGTCGGCCCGACCTACCGGCACCAGTGGTCGATATACCGCAACGCGCTCGTAGCGCTGTTGCTCGACTACTTGCTCGAGCGCGGCGGCGATCGCCAAGATGGTCTTACCAGTACCGGCGCGCCCGTCGAGGGCGACCACGGCGATGTCTGGATCGAGGAGGAGTTCCAACGAAAACCGTTGCTCTTTGTTGCGTGGGCGCAAGCCCCAAGCCTCGGGGGTCGCTTGCGAAAGCACCCGCAGGTCGGGGCCGACTCGTCGTGTGAGCGCGGACTGCGACCCGGCCTTCAACACAGCGAACTCGTTCTCGGTCATCACGGGGGCATCGTCGATGTCGTCGGCGGCGATTGCGCCCGCCGCGTACAACGAGTCGATGACCTCGTGTGTGGTCTCGACCACCGACCAACCGATCGACCGTTCGTCGCGAGAACGCTTGGTGAGCTGATGCTCGGCGGCCTCCACGCCCAGATGGGCGGCTTTGATGCGCAGTGCTGCGTCGTTGGACACCATGACGGTGCGGCCGATCATGTTCTGCCCGAGCGCCGCGCCGATGATGCGATTGTCGGGCACGTCGGTGCTGAGGCCGTACTCGCTCAACATCGACTTCTGGATGTTGTTGATCTCGATCTGTAGGGTCCCCTCGCCCACCGGCACTGGGTCGGCAAGCGAACCGCCGTTGGCCACGCGCAATTCCTCGATGGCGCGCAACGCCGTGCGGGCCGAGCGACCCACGTCGTCCGGGCGGGCTTTCAGACTGTCGAGTTCTTCGATGACCGTCAACGGGATGATCAGCGCCGCAGTACCGAACGAATGAATGCAATGCGGGTCGGCGACCAACACCGAAGTGTCGATGACCACTCGTTCGGCGAGCCGAGTGACTCCACCGGGTGGGGTGTCGGCCGGTGGGGTGTCAGCTGGTGGGGTGTCGGCCGGTGGTGTGTCAGCTGGTGGGGTGTGTCCGGTCGCCTCCTTCCCTGCGAGAGGGTGGTCATTCGAGAGGAGTTCGGTCACTAGTGCCCCTGTGTGAGTTGGGAGACGGACAGATGAGATGGAAGGGTTCGGAGTCGCAAGCTATTTGTAGCACGCGGTCGGCCGTTGTCCGGGGAGCCCCCGTGTGATGGGAAGATGAACGTCATGTGCGCGTTCTGCGAGATCATCGATTCTGCTGACGGAGCCCATGCCACCGGCACGGTGGTTCTTGCCGACGAGGTCGCGGTGGCGTTCCTCGACCGATCGCCGTTGTTTCCTGGTCACACGCTGGTGGTGCCGCGGCGTCACGCGATCACGCTTACCGATCTGGCTGTGGATGAGGTGGGTCCGTTCTTCGAGCGAGTACACCGACTCGCCGCCGCGATTCCGGCTGCGGTTGGAGCGCAAGGCTCGTTCGTCGCGAACAACAACATCGTCAGCCAGAGCGTCGCGCACCTCCACGTACACGTGGTTCCGCGCACGAAGGGCGACGGCTTGCGCGGCTTCTTCTGGCCGCGACAGAAGTATTCAGTGGGTGAAGACGACCTGATCGCGCAGCGCATTCGTGACGCGGTCGAGGCGTTGCACCCCAGGTAGGTGCCCCTCAGAGCGTTGCGCTGTATGGCCTCCGCGAACCCATCGTTGCATCTGCAATCAGATTACGAGTTGCATGATTGTAGTTTGAGGCGTTTGATGGTGTCGTAGCCTCCGGGCTCGGGGGGAACACAAACCTGTGTCTCCGATACTTCGACCAAAGGAATCCCAACATGACCAAGGCAGAACTCATCGACGCCATCGCAGCCAGCGCGGGTGTGTCCAAGGCTGATGCAGAGCGCACGGTTGGCGCTTTCTTCGACACCGTCGTGGCGTCCACGAAGAAGGGCGACAAGATCACGTGGCCAGGCTTCGGTTCATTCGCAACCACCCAGCGTGCCGCCCGTGAAGGTCGCAACCCACAAACCGGCGAGCCCGTGAAGATCAAGGCCTCGACCGCCATGAAGTTCACCGCCAGCTCAACGCTGAAGACGGCACTCAACAGCAAGTAACCCGTCGTCGAACGGGCGCTCACCCTGCGGGGTGAGCGCCCGTTTGTCGTTTTTCGGTCGACGCCTTCAGAGATCGCTGATTCGAGCGAAGACCTCGGCTGCGCCGAAGCCGTACGGTTCACCGAGCCCGGTGAGGCGATGCGTGATGCGCTCGCGGAACGCTTCGAGTTCGTCGCCATCGACGGCGTGCATCGTGGATTCGAACTGGCTTTCGTGAGCGGCCAACGCGTGCAGTTTCGACCCGACCCACCGAGTGACGTCTTCTACGTGATGCACCTGATCGGCCTCCCACAACAGGAGATGGTTGGGTCGGTGATGGGCGATGTCGTGCTCGGGAAAGAAGTGCGGGTCGCGTGCGGCCACCACTGCATCGCAAGCCAACAGCCCAGCGTGACGATGGTCGGGATGCAGGCGGTACCGCTTCCACGGGTCGTGCCCCAGCACCACGTCTGGTCGGAGTTGACGGATCACCTTGGCGACACGGCTGCGTGTCATCACGTCACTGTCGAGTTCGCCATCGACGTACTCGAGGAACCGCACCTCACCGGCTTCCGCGCGGCCTCCCGACAGCCGCCGGGCCGCCTCGCGTTGTTCCAGCTGGCGACGTGCGGCGAGCGCGACCGTGTCGGCCGACACGTCCCATGTGCCTTTCGAGCCGTCGGTGAGGACGAGATGATGCACCACGCACCCGTCGGCTGCCCACTTGGCCAACGTTGCACCGCAGCCGAACTCGATGTCGTCGGGGTGCGCTCCGATGGCAAGAGCAGTGCGTGGCGTGGGCAGGTTGAACGACGGAGGCGGCGACGTGGCGATCGGTACCGGTTGGCCGGGCTCGTTGGCGCTCACGTCGGCGCGCTCGCGAACAACATCGGTTCCAACAATCGAGCGACGAGCGGGTGGCGGCAGTCATCGATCGTGTCGATGTCGAGGGCGAGGCGTTCGTCGAAGCGAACCGTCACAGGAACCCCTGAGGCCAACGCTTGTGCGAGGTGGGCGGAAAAACTCGCAGCGCCGTACTGTGCAGGAAGGTTGACATTGCACGGAATCGACTGAACGTTGGTGCCGTCGTGACGACGATCCGGAACGAGGACGATGCCGGTGCTGGCGCGGGCGACGGCCGGAATCCCCGTTGGCAGAGGAAGGTCACCGTGGGCGATCGTGACACGTTCGAACCCCAAGTGGCCGATGGTGGCAACGCCCTGGTCGATCGCTCCATTCAAGCCGAGGCCAGGGCCCCACAACACTTTGGCACCTCGGCTCGACGCCCACGTGGCCACTTCATCGTTGTCGCACGCCACGAACGTGGGGAGATCGACCGTGGCGTCGAGCACGCGTTCGGCCATCCACTGGGCGAGGCGCGCACGGTCCGGATCGGGCACATGACCGCGCAGCCGAGCCTTGGCGGCATGAAACGCCTTCACCGGGATCAAGACGGCTGATTGCACGCGCCGCACCCTAATCGGGTTCACTTGCTGGTCTGATGGCAACGACGGAAACCAGCACGATCACCAGCATGATCACCACCGGCGCGACGGGCCAGACCTGGCGCGCGTCGATCACCGGAACGGGGTCGGTGCTGCCGTGGGACGACGACTCGGCTGCGGTGAACTGGTTCGTTGCGGCCGACGACCGGTGGCACGTCCCGTCGGAGGAATCCACCGTGCGGCAAGTTCGTCTCGAAGGCACACCGGTCACCGAGACGCGGGTGCGGGTGCCGCAAGGCGACGTGGTACAACGCGTCTACACCGTGGCCGACTCCGGTGGAATCACGGTGATCGAAGTGGAGAACGAATCCACGTTGCCAGTGGCGATCGCGTTCGACCAGCCGTGGTTGCTCACCGAGCGCCCGCTTGCCAACGTGCCGATCAATGGCATCGACCTACCCGCCGGATCCTTCGTGATGCCGTTGGGGCACGCTGCAGTACTGCGGGTGGGTATCCCTCACCGTCGAGATGCCGGGAACCCCGGGGCGACGGGGCCGCTGCCGCGGGTGTCGCCGTCGGCGTCGGTCGTTCGTGGGTGGTTGTCGCTCACCGACCGGGCCAGCCGATTCGTGCTCCCCGACGGCGACACGGGTGCCGCACTGGTCGACCGCGTTCGCGCCCAACGGTGCGAGTTGGCTCTCGGGTCGATCCCAAGTGCTGGAGAGGATGCAGCGGGCTACGCGATCGCGTTGGGTGAACTGGTACGCATGGGCGAGTCTCCCGACCATTGGGTGCCCGAGCTCGCCGACGCCGTGGAGCAACTGGGCAGCACAGTGGGATGGATCGCAGACGTCGCGCTGACCGCCGCCGGGCGGGTGCTGGTGGCCTCCGACGAACGGCGCGCTCGACGCGACCTGCAACGCATCATCGATCGACGCGTGCCGTCCTTGCGTCCTGCAACACCGCCCGCCGGGGTGGGTCTGGTTCCCTGGTTGGAGCACGGTTTCGCGACCGGTGGCCAGTTGCTGCCGTTCGGGATCCCGACGCCCTGGCTCGGCCAGTCGTTCGAGGTGTACAACGTGCCCACCGGTGATGTGTCGGCCGTGTCGTTCGCTGTTCGTTGGCATGGTGAGCGACCAGCGGCACTGTGGGAGCAGCACGGCGAACCAGTCACGCTGAGCGGCCCCGTGGTCGACAGCGCCTGGAGCACCACAGCGGTGAAAGGCGAAGCGCTCTGGCAGGTGCCCGAGGTCGTGACGATCGAACGCCCCGACGAAGGAATGAGCTTCTCGTGACCATCAAACTCACCGAATGGACGTCGTGCGGTGGCTGCGCCGCAAAGTGGGGTGCGGGACTGCTGAAAGACCTGGTGGCCGAGTTTCCGGTGTCGCTCGACCCCAACCTCGTGGTGGGCCTTGCCCCGTTCGACGACGCCGCGATCTACCGGGTCAGTGATGAAGTCGCGTTGGTGTCCACCACCGACTTCTTCCCACCGCTCGTCGACGACCCGTCGGATTTCGGTGCGATCGCTGCGGCCAATGCGTGTTCCGACGTGTTCGCCATGGGCGGCCAGGTCGTGCTGGCCATCAACGTCGCCGCCTTCCCCGAGCACTTCCCGCGTGATGCGATCGCAGCGATCTTCGCCGCAGGGGCCGACACGGTGGCCGCCGCAGGTGGCACGGTGGCTGGTGGCCATACCATCCGCAATCCCGAGCCGATCTATGGCCTCGCCGTGCAAGGCGTCGTCCACCCCGATCGAGTGTTTCGCAAGTCAGGCGCACAGCCCGGCGACGTGCTGATGCTGTCGAAGCCCATTGGAACGGCGCTCGCCCTGGCCGGCGGCACCGACGCCGACAAACAAGCCGCGATCGACGGCATGAAACAGCTCAACCGCACTGCGGCCGAAGCATTGCGGTCGCTGGGCACCGCCGTACACGCCGTGACCGACGTGACCGGATACGGCCTCGCGGGGCACGGTTGGGAGATGGCTGAACGCAGCAACGTACTGGTCGTCATCGACACCGCGACGATCGTTGCCTACCCCGGTGCCCTCGAAGCTGCGGAACGTGGGCTTCGAACCGGTGGCGATCCGCGCAACCGCGAGTACGTCGCCGATCACCTCGAGTCTGGCGCGGCCGCTGGCCCCGAGGCGTTGTGCTTCGATCCGCAAACATCGGGTGGCTTGCTGGCCTCGGTGTCGTCAGACGCCGAAGCAGACCTTGCCGCTGCAGGGTTCTGGCGGGTTGGCCACGTGCAACCTGTCGGCAACGGGCGGTCGGGAGTGGTGCTGCGGTAACGATCGACGACTCGTCGCGGTAGCTTGCCGGTGATGACGTCCCGCGGTCGAGCGCCGACCCGCAAGATCGAACAAGAGCTGTGGGGTCAGGGCTATACCTCGATCGTGGGAATCGATGAAGTGGGTCGAGGATCGTGGGCCGGGCCGCTGATGGTGGGTGCCGCGATCCTGCCGCGAGAACGTCGAGTGCTCGGTGTGCGCGACTCGAAAGCCCTCACCGAAGTCGACCGTGAACGACTGTTCGACCGCATCGCCAACTGGTGCGAAGCGTGGGCGGTGGGCGCAGCCAGCCAGGCCGAATGCGACGAGTTGGGGATGGCCGACGCCCAACGGCTGGCCTGCAAGCGAGCGATCGACGGATTGGGCGTCGTGCCCGACGTGGCAGTGAGCGACGGCAAGTGGAACTTCGTGGCTCCCACAGTGAAGCGTGTGGAGATGCGCGTGAAGGCAGACCGCGACTGCCTGTCGGTGGCGGCGGCCAGCATTTTGGCCAAAGTGGTGCATGACCGGGAGATGCGTGAGCATGCCGAGCACTACCCCCATTGGTCGTTCCACACGAACAAGGGGTACCCGTGCCCGGTTCACAAGTGGGCGCTGCAGGCATACGGCCCATCAGCGATCCACCGTCGTACGTGGGTGTTCATGGACAATTATGTTCCCTGGCCGGGAGTTCCTCGCATCTATCGACCGGAACAACCCACGCTGTTCTGAGTTGCCGCTCTAGAGATTCGCCTGGGCCGCGTAGCTGGGCTGGTCGATTCGCACCTGATCCACCACGGTCGCCCGCAGGTGATCGGCGAGCTGCGGGTTCGAGATGTCGATGGAGCCGTCGCGCAGACCCCCGACCAACAGCACGCGCAGCTCGTGGAGCGAGCCGGTGCGCTGGAGCAGAGCACTCAGCCGTGCGTGCTCGCGCTCACGGGTTGCCGGCCCGATGGCGAGCTCGCGGCGAACGATGTCGAGCGATCGCGCCGCCACTCTGGCCAGAAACCGCGATCGATCGCCGAGACCTTCGTCCGAGGCGATGTCAGCGAGTAAGAACCCGGCCGCGCCCGCCAGCAGCTCATCGGCACTGGGCATGTCGTTGCTCGATTCGGTGGTCGGTTCGGCGGCCACCTCAGGCTGAACGGGGGTGGGGATCGTGTCGAGCACGAGGTCGAGCTGGCATTCGGAACTCCTGCGACCGATCACCAGCCGCTCGGGACTGGTCTCGCCGCCTTGCCGCCAGCGGTCGGCCATCGTCAAGCATCCGATCGACCACCAGAACGACCCGAACACCTCCCAGAACTTCACACGGTCAGGGTCGACGCGCACGCCGCTCACCGACTCGTACCCGGCGAACAAATCGGCACGAATGCCGAATCCGCCGACGGGGAGATCTCGGTTTCCGAATCTCCACGAGTTGGTGCACAGCCATCCGAGATCGCGCATGGGATCTCCGAGGTGCGCGAGTTCCCAGTCGAGCACACCCACCACGCCATCGGTCGGGCTGACGGCCAAGTTGCCATTGCGGAAGTCGCCGTGCACGAGCCGCGGCAGCACAGGGCTCGACAATGCGCTGTGGTCGAGCAGCCAACGAGCCGCGTAGTCGATCATCGGCTGCTGCACGGCGTAGGCGCGATATCGGTCCCATGTGCGGTGGATGAGCTCGTCGGCGGTGAACGTCTGGAGGCGCGACGTGATCTCGGGGTCGACCTCGATCGAGTGGATGCGGGCGAGCAGTTCGCCGCACTGAAAGGCCAGCGACGGTCGGACGGCCTCGAATCCCGACGACTTGGCGATTCGGCCGCCCAGCGTTTCGCCGTCGACCCACGACATGAGGTATCCCTCGCCCAGGCCGTCGGTCGCCTCATTGCACACATGAACGATGTCGGGTACCGGAACGTCGACAGCAGCGGCTCGACGGATCAACATCGCCTCGGTCGACAAGTGCAATCGCTGAGCCTCGCCCACACCGACGTCGGCGGACGGATCGACTCGACGCAGCGCCAAGCGGACGTTCCCGGTGGATGTCGTGACATCGACTCGCCACAGCTCCTGGCTCGCCCCTCCCGTCAATCGCGTCACTCCAGAGACGCCCGTGGCGTGTGGCAGATGTGCGAGCACCACTGCTTGGAGGTCCTGGAGATCGGGATCACCGGCGGTCACGCCGACATGGTGGCAGACCGTTGAAGCGTTCGCCCCGGTCGTAGACGCGCTGCGAGGTCGTCAGCGCAACAGGCCGAGCAGCTTGGACACCGCCGCGGTGTCGGCGAGGCGGAAGCGTGCCGCAGTGTCGCCCTCGCCGACGCGAACCGATACGTCGTTGGCCGACATCTGCTGGAACGCATCTTCGTCGGTGAGGTCGTCGCCCAGATACGCAAGCGGGGCCCGCCCAGTTTCGCCGGCGAAACCCAACAAGGCGTCGCCTTTGCTGGCAGTGCGCGCCAGCAGTTCCACGACCGAATGTCCGCGCTTCACGTGAGATCCCTCGATCATCGACGCCAAGTTCTCGAGCGCCTCGATGGTCGGCTGGACGACTTCGTCGTCTGCCTTGCGCGTGTGCACGACGACGCTCGCAGGTTTGAACTCCAGCCAGCCGCCGCGACCCACCGCCTCGACGGCTTTCTCGCCGAGGAATCTCAGCTGGTCGTAGATCGTCTGTTCCCGGTCGTCGAGCGCGATCGGCGATGCTCCACGCACTTCCAGGCCGTGGCTGCCCACCACACGGAGTTGCGGTGCGAAATCGAAGAGCCGTCCCAAACTCTCGAGCGATCGCCCCGACAGGATCATCACGCTGGCTCGCTGCGACAGGCTGGTGAGCGATTCTGCGACACCAGCCGAGAGCTGCGCCTGATCAGCGTGATCCACGATGGGTGCCAGCACACCATCGACATCGAAACCGATCAATCCGTGCTCGAGCACGGGTTGGAGGAGATCGACGAGTTCGTGCGGGGTGACGAGCTGCGTCATGTGGCGAGCAACGTGGTGAGAAACGAGTCGGCCCACATCGACACCGTCGCGCCCTCGACACACGAACGCAACGAGTTCATCCGCTCGCGCCGTTCCTCGCGATGCATCTCGACGGCCTGGACGATGGCGTCCTGCAACGCCGCATCGTCGTGCGGGTTCACCAGTAAGGCCGCTGTGAGTTCGTCGGCGGCACCGGTGAACTCAGACAGCACGAGCACGCCGTCTCCATCGACATGCGCAGCGACGTACTCCTTCGCGACCAGGTTCATGCCATCACGAAACGGGGTGACCAGCATCACGTCGCCCGCCCGGTACAACGGAACGAGTTCTTCCAGGGGCAACACCTGATGCAGATAGTGGATCGCCGGGAACCCGAGACGGCTGTGGCGGCCGTTGATCTCGCCGACCACCCGTTCGATGTCGCGCCGTTCCTCTTGGTACATCTCGACGCCCTCGCGGGTGGGCGTTGCGATCTGCACCATCACGTGCCTGGTGGGGTCGAGCCGTCCCTGGTCGAGCAGCGCCCCGAACGCCCGAAGTCGGCTGCCGATGCCTTTGGTGTAGTCGAGGCGATCGACGCCGAGCAAGATCACTTCGGGGTCACCCAGCCGGGTGCGGATCTGCGACGTGCGCTGACGGCTGGACCGACCACTGGCCTTCAGCGCGAAGTCGTCGACGTCGATCGAGATCGGGAAGTGGTCGGCGGTGACGGTTCGGTCACCCACCGACAAGCGGTGATCGTCGATCGCTGTTGCTTCGGTGAGCAGCGCGGCAGCGGACACGAAGTTCGTCGCACCGCGTTTGCGTTGAAATCCGAGCACGTCGGCACCCAGGAGACCTTCGATGATCTGTGTGCGCCACGGCAGTCGTTGAAACAGTTCCACTGGGGGAAACGGAATGTGGAGGAACCAGCCGATCAAGACGTCTGAGCGCAGCTGTCGAAGCATCGCAGGGACGAGTTGCAAGTGGTAGTCGTGCAGCCAGATCGCCGCGTTGTGCGGTGCGACCTCCGCGATTCGGGCGGCGAACCGTTCGTTCACGGCAACATAGGCATCCCATTCGGCCGCGTGAAAGCCGCTGTCGCGGAGTGCATCGTGGTAGAGCGGCCAGAGGGTGTCGTTCGAGAATCCTTCGTAGTACCGCTCGTGTTCCTCGGCAGACAGCGGCACCGGGTAAAGATCGATGCCATCGGCGTGGATCGGGTCGGTCGAACCATCGATCTCGCCGGTCCAGCCCACCCAGACGCCGTTCGACGCTTGGACGATCGGCAGCAGAGCGCGGACGAGTCCGCCTGGGCTGGTGGTCCAACCCACCTCGGTGCGTGTGACCGGCAACCGATTGGCGGCAACGACGAGTGGGCGTTCGAGTGGCCGTTCGAGCGGCGATTCGGTGTGAGACATGAGACGCGTCAGCCCCCGCCGAAAAGACGCTGCACGGGCCCTGGCCGCGTGGGTTCGTTGTCGGCTGGAAGTAGATGTGGAGCGAGCGCCGCCAGTTGTTGTGCGACGGCACCAGCTCGCGGATTGACCATGCCGACATTGCCGATCACCACAGTGGGAACCGTCTCGTTGCCGTTCGCATGTTGTCGCACGACGGCCGCATCTGCCGGGTCGTCCCAGATGTTGTGGTTGACAGTGACGATGCCGAGCTTGTCGAGGCCGTGTCGAAGCATCATGCAGAACGGGCAGCCCGGCCGCCAATAGAAGTGAACGGCGTCTGGAGAATCCGACGTGGATGCATTCATCACGCCTCGACGATTTCGGCGAGTCGGGCCAGGGTGCGCTCGATGTTCGGGCGATGCTTCTTGGGGTATCCCATCAACTCGATGAACTTCGTCGAACGAGCCGTGGACCAATCGAACGATTCAGTGACACGGGTCGACGTCCCGTCGCCGAGCGGCTCGAGCTGGTACCTCCAGCGATGCTTGCCGAAGTGTTCCCAAGCGATCAACTCGTTGTCGCTGAACTCCACCACGGTGCTGGTGATCCTGTACGGCAACAGGCCCACTTTCATGTCCATGCCGAACTTCGAACCCAGTGTGAGTCGTGCCGTGCCACCGCGAGCTTCCTGCACCGTGCCCGACCCGTCGAACTCGCCATGCCGTGCCGGGTCGGCGAGCAGATCGAAAATTGTCGTGGCCGGTGCCGTGATGTCTCTGGCGATCGACAGGACACGTTCGGCGTTCGACATGCGCTCAGGGTACCCGGCTCTGTGCAACAGGCTTGCGGCAGACTGGGGCCGTGGAACCGTGGAGTGTGGAGCAGGTGGCGGCGGTCGCCCCGTCGCCGCGTGCGGTGGCTACGGCCGAACCCCTTGCGGCAACGCATCGCTGGGCCAGCAGCGGCTGCGATGACCGTGCGTTGTGGGGACGGTGCCGCGGTTCGGGTGCCGAGCCCTACGACACCATCGTGGATCACGTGGACGCAGCGTGGCGTTGCTCGTGCCCCAGCCGGAAGCTGCCGTGCAAGCACGCCCTTGCGCTGCTGCTCTTGTGGGCCCGAGGCTCGGTCACGGTGCAACCGCGCCCTGCCGGCGTGGGCGCATGGATCGACGCGCGAGATGTCCGAAGCGGTGCCGCGAGCGCCCCGGTTCCCGGGCCAGGTTCCGAATCCGGTGCCGGTGCCGGTCCTGGTGCGGGTGATGGTGCCGGCGATGGTGCCGGGGACGGATCCACCGACCCGCCGAGCCAACCGGATCGTGATGACCTCACCCAGTCGCGCGACGACCGGGTCGCGCGCATGATGGCAGGGCTGATGGAGCTCGAACGATGGCTGGAAGACCGCATGCGCAACGGGTTGGCCGATCCGGCTCTGGCACGGTACGCCACGTGGGACGACCTGGCGGCGCGGTTGGTCGACGCCCGCGCCGGCGCGCTCGCCAACAGAGTTCGACGTCTCGCCGGCCTGGTCGGTGCCGGCCCCGACTGGCACTCCGAGGTGCTCGCCGAGCTGGGCATCTTGCACCTCATCTCGCAAGCGGGTCAGCGGCTCCCCGATCTGCCCGGCCCGCTGGGCGACTCGGCGGCCACCGCGTCGGGCTGGCAGGTGCGACAGGCCGACGTGCTCGCCGGGGTGCCAGAAACCGATGACTGGTTCGTCGCCGGTCGCAGCGACGTTCGCGAGGATCGCATCGAGGTGCGTCGTATCTGGCTGCAGGGCCAGAGTTCCAAGCGGTGGGCGATGTTGTTGTCGTTCGCCGCGTACCAGCAGGTGCTCGACGACTCGTTCACGGTGGGCACGGTGGTTCGGGGTGATCTTCACCGGTATCCGGGCGGTTCGTTGCGAGCGCTCGCTGGGCGTCGAGAGGCCGACCCGCTGCCGTTCCACGTGCCGGTCGGCGTGTCGATCTCGGAGGCGTGTGATCACGTCGGCCGCGCCGTCGCCGAGCAACCGTGGCTCGATCGGTTTGCCGTGACGGTCAGCGCCTCGCCAACCATCTGTGCTGGCCGTTGGCTGCTCAGCGACGGTAGCGGAGCGTTGCCGTTGTTGGCCGATGAACGGTCACGCGCCTCGCTGTTGGCGGCATCGTGCGGCACCGATGCGATCGTCACCGTCGAGTGGACGCCCCGCGGGTTGGTCCCCCTGACGGTTCATCTGCCGAGTCGAACCATCGACGTCGGCCCGCGTGCCGACCCCACCTTCGTGCGTGGGATGTCCGGAGCCACCGCATGAGCGTGGAGGCGACCTGGCGCGAGCTGGTCACCGTTGCGTTGTTGGGGACCGATCGACGCGAGCCGCCCGAGCTGCCCGCTGGTCCGCTGGCAGATGCCGTGGCCGATGCCATGCCGCCCAGCCCTGCGGCCCGGCTGCTCGCCGAAGTGGGTGTGGTCACAGCGGCGCGTCGGGCGGCATTCTTGCCGTTGCCGCCCGCTCCGCAGTTGCAACCTCCCGCCGCCGACGCTCGACCGTGGTGCTCCACAGCGGCGGTCGACACGTGGCGTGAGATCATCGCGGAGTGGCCGGTCTTGGAAGACGAGTGGGTACTCACCGTCATCGACAGCGGACACCGCGTGCCGCCAGACGTGCTCGTGGAGTTGCTGCAACGCCATCGCGGCGATGCGGTTCGGCGTGCTCGTGTGGAACTGGCCGGTGGCCCCGTGGCTGCGTGGCTGACCGAACACGTTCCCAGCCTCGCCCCAGCGTCGAAACGGCCGCCGCCGGTCGAGGCGGTCACCATGTTGCCCGACCTGGCGATGCCTCCAGAGCTGACTGAACTGCTGGCACTCGACGCGCACACGTTCGTGGGTCGCATTCTGCCCGGGTTCGAGTCGTTGCAATACGGTGCCGCGCACAAGGCGGTCCTCGTGAACCTCTTCGCCCGGTGCAGACCAGCAGTGCTGCTCGACACCGCCGAAGCCCTGTCACGAGTGGGTTTCGGCCTCGCTTTCGCCATGAGCGATCTGTGCCGGCTACGTCACCGCATGCTCACCGATTTTTCGTAGACGGCACTGAATCGTCGAAGCTCGAAGCCGAGCGACGTGTACAGATGGAACGCTCCGCCCGGGTTGTCGGTGCAGCAGCGTTCCGGCGATCGCCCGACCGTAGGTCAGGCGGTGTCTGACCGCGCGTCGAGTTGTTTGACGAGAGTTTTCGGGGCCACGGCCCGATAGCTCTCCTCGACGAAGTCGAACAGCACATCTCCCTCGGTCTCGCCCAGTCCGGCGAACGGAACATAGGTCCAGCCGTGTTTGCCGAGGCCGTATCCCACTGGCGCTGCCCCTGGGATGCTGCGCCCGTGATCGAGGGAGTCGGTGAGCTTCACCGAGATCGCGCCGGTGGCCGGGTCGCCGTCGACGGTACCGAGGAAGACGAAGATCTTCTTGCGAACCTTCACCACCGAGTCGCCCCACGGCTCGTCGGACCATGCTTCGGGAAGCGAGAGCGCAAACTTCTCGACGTCGGCCCGCCAAGTCTTCCGTTGCTCCGATTCCATGACACGAAGCTACCGCTCACCGATGTTGTAGGCCTTCGAGAAAAGCGTCGAAGTCGGTGCGTAGGTTCTCGCGCGGTGATCTGCCTCGACGATTGCCCATGCAGGGCCTTCGCTGCGACACCGTTTGGGTAGCGTCACGGGCGATGACTGTTGCGCCTGAAGCTGCCCTGCGCCCGCACGCCGAGGTGCAATACGCATCAGAACTCGCGGCGTTGGCGGCCGCCGACGATCGCGAGCGCCCGCCGAACTGGCGGCTGTCGCCGTGGGCCGTGGTGCACTACCTGTTGGGCGGGCCTCTGGCCGACGGCACGGTCGTCATGCCGAAGTACGTGGGCCGTCGTCGGCTCATGGAGATCGCCGTCGCCACGTTGGCCACCGATCGAGCCCTGTTGCTGCTCGGCGTTCCGGGCACCGCGAAAACCTGGGTGAGCGAACACCTCGCAGCGGCCATCAGCGGCAACTCCACGTTGCTGGTGCAAGGCACCGCCGGAACCACCGAAGAAACATTGCGGTACGGCTGGAACTATGCCCGCCTCATTGCCGAAGGCCCGTCGGCCGCTGCACTGGTGCCGTCGCCGGTCTACCGGGCCATGGAGTCGGGGTCGATCGTTCGCATCGAAGAGCTCACCCGTATGCCGTCCGACGTGCAAGACGCGCTCGTCACCGTGTTGTCCGAGAAGTCGCTGCCCATCCCGGAACTGAACTCCGAGGTCGCCGCGGTGCGCGGGTTCAACCTCGTCGCCACGGCGAACGACCGTGATCGCGGCATCAACGAGTTGTCGTCGGCGCTGCGCAGGCGGTTCAACACGGTGCTGCTGCCGCTGCCGGAAACCGCCGACGAAGAGATCGCCATCGTCGCCCAGCGCGTCAACGAACTCGGCGCGGCTTTGGCGCTGCCGGCCATCAACCCGGCCGCCGACGAGATCAGGCGGGTCGTCACCGTCTTCCGCGAACTACGTGCGGGGGTCACCGAGGCGGGTGACATCAGCTTGAAAGTCCCCAGCGGCACGCTGTCAACCGCCGAAGCGATCTCGGTCATCACCAACGGCTTGTCGCTTGCTGCGCATTTCGGCAACGGCTCGCTGTCGTCTGACGACGTTGCCGCTGGTGTGGTGGGCGCAGTGGTCCGCGACCCCACCCATGACGGCGTGGTGTGGCGTGAATACCTCGAAGCGGTCGTCGCCAACCGGCCTGCGTGGGACGAGTTCTACCACTCCTGTCGCGCCCTCGACTGAGCTGCACGTTCGCGTCATGACGGTCCACCTGTTCGGCATCCGGCATCACGGGCCGGGTTCAGCGCGAGCGGTGACACACGCGCTCGACGAGGTGCAACCCAGCATCGTGCTCGTCGAGTCGCCCGCCGAATCCACCCCGGCGTTCACGTGGATCGGCATGGGCCTGGAACCACCGGTGGCACTGCTCGGCTACGTCGTCGACCACCCCAGTCGGGCGGTCTTCGCCCCGTTGGCCACGTTCAGCCCCGAGTGGCAGGCAGTCGCCTGGGCCAACTCACACGGAGTGCCGGTGGAAGCCATCGACCTCCCGCTGGCGAACTCTCTCGCTGCACATCTTGGTGCAGACGCCGAGTTCGAACTCGGTGGCGCGCCGGTCGACCCCATCGGTGCGTTGGCCGCTGCTGCGGGCGAACCCGACGCCGAGCGGTGGTGGGAAGATGTCATCGAACACCGTGGGGCCCACCAAGCAGACACCGGCAGCGGCGTCGACGCGTTCGCCGCGGTGAGCGAGGCGATGTCGGCGGTGCGGGCCGGAACCGTGCCGACGCGCAGCGAGTCTCGCCGCGAGGCCCACATGCGGCGCTGTATCAGAGCCGCCATCAAGGCGGGCCACGAACAGATCGCAGTGGTGTGCGGTGCCTGGCACGTGCCAGCGCTCGACGTCACGTCCAGCCCGGCCACCTTTCCAGTGGCCGCAGACGCCGCCACGCTGCGCGGCCTCCCGAAGGTCAAGGTCGCCATCAGCTGGGTGCCGTGGACCCATGCCCGTTTGGCTGCGGCAAGCGGGTACGGCGCGGGCGTACCCAGCCCTGGTTGGTACGACCACGTCTTTCGTCATCCCGGTACCGACGGCGTGGCCAGGTTCTTCGTCGACGCTGCGCACGTGCTGCGCGCCGCGGATATCCAAGCGTCACCAGATCACCTCATCGCCGCCACACGAATGGCCGATGCGCTGTCCACCATGCGCGGCCGGCCACAGGCTGGTCTCCGAGAGGTGCTCGACGCTGCCGAGACGGTGATGGGCGGCATCTCGTTGGTGCGCCGCCAGCTGGTGGTGGGCGACTCGATCGGGACGGTGCCCGACGGAGCGCCACAGGTGCCGCTGGCACGCGACCTCGCGGTCAAGCAGCGTGCGGCTCGCTTGAAGCCTGCGGCAGGCGAGCAACTGGTCGAGCTCGATCTGCGAACGCCCAACGGCCTCAGGCGCAGCCATCTGCTGCATCAGCTGAACGCGATCGGTGTTCCATGGGGAGCGCTGGAAGACGGTCGCGGTTCCAGCGGCACGTTTCGCGAAACCTGGCGGTTGAACTGGACGCCGGAATGGTCGGTGCGCATCGTCGAGCACGCCGGGTACGGCACCACGGTGGAGGTGGCGGCTGCGAACCGCCTCACGGAACGTGCCGGCAACGCTCGCGGCATCGTGGAAGTGGCTGGCGCTCTTGACCTGGCCTTGCTCGCGTCGGTTCCTGCTGCCGTCGACCCGATCGTCCGGGTGCTGTCTGATCGGGCTGCCACCGACCCCGACATCGCCGAGTTGATGATGGCCCTCGGCCCGCTCGCACACGCGCAGCGGTACGGCGACGTGCGTTCCACCGATCGCGCATCGGTGGCGGCCGTGTTCGACGGCATCGTCGTCCGCGTACTTGCTGGCTTGGTCGTGGCGTGCACATCGCTCGACGACGACGCCGCGACCGCCATGGTCGAACGCATCAGTTCCATGCAGCAGGCGCTGGCACTGGTCGACCACCCGGCGCGCCGACGCGCGTTTCCCGACGTGCTCGAGCAACTGTCCGACGGCTCGGGCCACGGGTTGGTGCAGGGCCGCGCCACCAGGGTGCTGCACGACACCGGCAGGTGGACTGCCCGCCAGGTCGAGCACCGTCTGGGCCGGGCCCTGTCGGGCGGCACGCCACCCGCCGTCGGGGCAGCGTTCGTGGAGGGTTTCGTCGCGGGCAGCGGCACGGTGCTGGTGCACGACGCCGACCTGTTGACGGTGGTCGACGGCTGGCTGTCGGCACTCCCTCCGCAATCGTTCGACCAGGTCATCCCGCTCCTGCGGCGCACGTTTGGTGGGTTCGAACCCGCCGAGCGTCGCCAGATCGGCCGGCTCGTCGCCGGCGAACATCGTGAGGTGCCCGTCCTGGTGGGAGACGATTTCGACGTCGACCGTCTGCTGGCGGCCACGGCCACCGTCCGCCACATCTTCGGTCTCGACGTGTCGTCACTTGCACGGATAATCGGAGGTGGCGGCGATGAGTGATGGCGGCGCTCCGGACGAGCAAGAGTTCACGCAGCGTGTTTCTGACAGCGAACGGCTTCGGCGCTGGCGGCTCGTTCTGGGCGGCGGCGACGCAGACGGAACGGGTCACGAACTCGGTGGTGACGACGCTCGCATCGACGCGGCGCTCGGCGCGGTGTACGACGTGTCGGCCGCCGACCGGCGCACCGGCGGGCGTGGTTCCGGGCGCGCGGGCGGTCTCAGTCGATCCGCACCGCGGGTGGCTCGGTGGCTGGGCGACATTCGCAAGTACTTCCCTCGCGAAGTGGTGCAAGTGATGCAGCGCGATGCGATCACCCGGCTCGATCTTCGCCAACTGCTGCTCGAACCCGAACTGCTCGAGTCGGTGGAACCCGACCTGCATCTCGTGACGTTGTTGGTGGAACTGAACCAGATGCTGCCCGATGAAACCCGCGCCACCGCTCGCCGTGTGGTTGCTCAGGTACTCGAGGATCTCGAGCAGCGTCTCACCGATCGCACCCGCGCTGCGGTTCACGGAGCGCTCGCCCGGGCCAACAGGTCGCGGCGGCCGCGTCCGAACGACATCGACTGGATGCACACGGTCCAGGCGAACCTGAAGCACTACCAACCCGAACTGCGCACGGTGATTCCCGAACGACTCGTGGGGTACGGCCGCCGACGGCGCAGCCTGGCCAAGGACGTCATCGTCGCCATCGACCAGTCCGGCTCCATGGCCGACAGCGTGGTGTATGCGTCGTTGTTCGGTTCTGTCCTCGCTCAGATGCCGTCGCTGCGCACACACCTGGTGGCGTTCGACACCGCGGTCACCGACCTCACAGGGTTGATGGCCGACCCGGTCGACGTGCTGTTCGGCGTGCAGTTGGGCGGGGGGACTGATATCGCCAAGGCGCTCGGTTACTGCCAACAGTTGGTGTCGCGCCCCAACGACACCGTGATCGTGTTGATTTCCGATCTGTTCGAAGGTGGCAACGTCGACTTGATGCTGGCGCGAGCCGGTCGGCTCATGCAGTCGGGCGTTCAGCTTCTGTGTCTCTTGGCGCTCAGCGACGACGGCGCGCCGGTCCACGACCAGGTGCTCGCGGCCGAACTCAGCCAACGCGGTGCCACAGTGATGGCCTGCACACCGAATCGCTTCCCCGACGTTCTGGCCGAGGCACTCGAGCGGCGCTAGTTCTGGTCGGATTCTGGACTACCTGAGCAGTCTGCTTCCAGACCAAAACTGGTGGTCGACTGGTCAGGATGGACGCATGGCGAAGCGTTCCACGTCGTTGCGGTGGCCGGCGATGACGATCAGGTCGTGCAGGCCGAGCACGGTGTCGGGCGACGCATAGGTGAACTGACCGTCTTTCGGTTTCACACACACCACCGTCACGCGATGCTGGGCGCGAATGTTCGACGTACCGAGTGTCTTGCCGACGTACTCGGCGGGCACGGTGGTTTCCACGATCACGAAATCGTCGTCGAGGACGATGTATTCCATCATCTGACCGGTGAGCAAGTGAGCGACGCGGTTGCCCATCTCGGCTTCTGGAAACACCACGTGGTGCGCTCCGACGCGCTGGAGGATACGACCGTGAGCTTCGGTGATGGCCTTGGCCCAGATGTTCTTCACGCCGAGGTCGACGAGCACGCCGGCGGTGAGCACGCTCGACTCGATGTCGTTGCCGATGCACACCGCTGCGGTGATGGCGTCGGCTGCTCCAATTTGGCGCAGCGCGCGCTCGTCGGTGGTGTCGGCGCGCACCACGTGGGTGAGCGTGCCCGAGTGGCGTTGCACGATTTCGTCGTTCACGTCGACGCCGAGCACTTCGTACCCCATCTCGACCAACGTGTGAGCCAGTGCCGAGCCGAAGCGACCGAGACCGATCACGACGATCTCACCGCGATGCTCGGTCCAGTCGGGCGACAGGCCTCGCATCACCGAATGCATGATCTTCAGAGCCATCAGTTTCTCTCCTTGTCGTGAACGTGCCGCTCGATCAGCCGATCAGCGGTCGGTCCTCGGAAAAACGGTATGCGCGTCGGCGCTCTTGCAGTGCCAGCGCGGTGGCGAAGGTGACAGGGCCCACTCGGCCGAGCAACATGACGACGATCAGCAGATACTGCCCGCTGGCCGGCAGGATGCCGGTGATGCCCGTGGAGAGCCCGACCGTGCCGAATGCCGACGTGGCCTCGTACAACGTCTGGTTGAGCGAGAAACCGCTCACCGCGGTGAGGGCGGTGGCCGTGGCGAAGACGATGCCGATCGACAGACACGCCACCGTCATGGCCTGACGGACCACGGTGGTTGGTAGCCGCCGCCGAAAGACGTTGACGTCTTCGTCGCCACGCACTTCTGCCCACATCGCGTACCCGAGTACCGCGAAGGTCGTCACTTTGATACCACCGGCCGTCGAAGCCGACCCCCCACCGATGAACATGAGCGCAGTGGAGAAGTTCAGGGTGGGTTCGCGCAGCTCGCCGACACCGATGGTGTTGAAGCCAGCGGTGCGCGGCGCGGACCCCTGGAACCATGCTGCCAACAACTTGTCGAACACACCCATCGGTCCGAGTGTGCTCTGGTTGTTCCATTCGGCGATCAACACGAAGAGCGGCCCGATCGTCAAGAAGAGTGCGGTGACGTACACCGTGAGCTTGGTGTGGAGGGTCCAGCGCCGATGCCTCACTCGGCGGCCGAGTTCCATGAACACCGGGAAGCCCAAGCCTCCGAGAACGAACGCGAAGCTGATCGGCAGGATGACGAACGGGTCGCCTCCGTAACTGACGAGGTTGTCGGACGCCAACCCGATACCTGCGTTGTTGAACGCCGAGATCGCGTGGAAGATGCCGAGATATGCGCTGCGTACCACCCCGACCTCGTCGCCGGTGGCGAACCGAACGAAGAGCACGAGCGCGATGACAGACTCCACGCCGATCGTGACCTTGGCGATGCCGAGGATCAACGAGCGGAGTTCGCCCATGTCGGTGGCACCGATTTCTGCCTGCGCCAACATGCGTTGGCGCAGCCCGAGGCGCTTCGAGGCGGCGATGGCCAGCACCGAGCCGACGGTCATGATGCCGAATCCGCCGATCTGAATGAGTGCGAGGAGGACCAGCTCGCCGAACAACGAAAATATCGAGATGTCGACGGTGGCCAACCCGGTCACGGTGGAGGCAGACGTCGACCAGAACAACATGTGTCGGAAACCGGGAGCGTTGACGCCTGGGTCGGTGGCAAAGGGGAGACTCAGCAGCAGTGCGCCGCTGAGGATGAGCAGCACGAAGCCCAGCAGCACCAGCTGGGCCGGGTTACGTATCGCTTCCAGCGGATTGCGGTTGCCCACGGCGGCACGATAGCCAGCTTCCTCGTCCTTTGGGCTACCCGCTAGCCTGACTCGCCTATGGGTCAGCTCGTTGGAGTCGTCGAGAAGCCGAGTACAGCACCTGGTGTTGTGCGCTACGAGTTGAACCGCACGTTGTCGGGGATGGGGCACGAACGGTTCGTGTCGTTGCTCGATACCCACGCCACCACGCCGTCGTCGTCGCTCGCTCGCCAGCTGCTGTCTACCGGCAAGGTCGCATCGGTGCACATCCATTCGAACATCGTCACGGTCGATCTGGAGAAGGGCTTCACGTCAGACGGTCTGGCCGACATCGTCCGCGAGATGTACCGCTATTGGAAGCCTGGCGTGGTGCCACCGGTGTTCGAAGACGTCGAGCCCGAAGAGTCTGCCGCTGATGGCGGTGGTGAGGCAGATGGCGGTGTGGAGCTGTCGGCGGCCGCCAAACTCGTACCGCCACACCTGCTGGAGCGCAGCCGCGCCGCACGCGAACGCTGGAAGGCAAACAACGGCTGACCGCGTCATCGTATCGAACACCCGTTCGATACGATGACGACATGTCGTCGCTTGCCACTACCGCTGGTGCGGTCACCACGCTGGCCGACATGGTGCCCCGGCACGACCGTGTCTTGCCAGTCGACGAAGCGCTCGCATCGCTCTTCCCGGCGGCTGGCTTGCAACGCGGCCATGTGATCGGATGCTCGGGGTCTGCCGCCACATCGCTGGCTCTCGCGGTGGTAGCTCGAGCAGCAACCGCAGGCGCTTGGGTGGCTGCAGTGGGCATGCCCACGCTGGGCGTGGAGGCTGCGGCCGAAGCTGGAGTGCCATTGGCTCGCTTGGTGCTCGTCGACATCGATGAGTCACAGCCGGCCGCGAGCTGGGCCGAACGGGTCGGGGCTGCCGCCGACGGATTCGAGATCATCCTCACCCGCCCGCCGCACGGGGCAGAACGAATGTTGCGCAAGGTGCAACAACGGCTACAGGCGCGCGGGGTGGTGCTCGTGGCCGTGAGCGATGCAGCGAATGATGTGGCGAGTCGTCAGGGCCGCCTCGCATGCGACGTGGAACTCGCCACGTTCACGGTCGAATGGTTGGGTATCGGCACGGGTCACGGCGGTCTGGTCGGGCGCCGAGTCAGCGTCACGTCCAACGGGCGGCGTTCCCCCCGCCCCCTGCGAGCCGAGTTGTGGTTGCCGGGTCCAGAGGGGCGGCCCGGTCGGGTTGGCTAGCCGTCTCGTCACCGTGTGGTGCGCCGACTGGCCGGTGGTCGCTGCGCATGTGCCACTCGATGAACCTGCCGCGGTCTTCCACGCCAACCGGGTGATCGCGCGTACGCCAGCGGCGGCCGCGGCGGGAGTGAACGCTGGTGACCGACGCAGAATGGCCCAACGGGCGTGCCCCACGCTCGCCGTCCTCGACCACGATCCACACCGCGACGGGCGCGAGTTCGAACCGGTGGTGCGCGCCGTGGCAGAGATGGCTCCGCGTGTCGAAGTGGTGGAACCGGGCTGGTTATGCCTGGCGGCGCGTGGCCCCTCGCGCTACTTCGGAGGCGATGCGGCGCTGGCAGACCGCATGATCGACGTGGTGCTCGACATCACCGGGGTCGGTGCGGCGGTGGGCGTGGGTATCGCCGAGGGACGAGCCGCGTCGTGTATCGCCGCCCGCCGGGCAGCGCGCACGGCTGCGGGCACCATGGTGGTGGCGGCGGGGGAGGCGCGCGGGTTCCTCGAACCGTTGCCCGTTGCATGGTTGCGGCTGCTCGGCGAGGCCACGCCCGAGTTGGTCGATCTCTTCGCCCGGCTCGGCTTGCGGTCCTTCGGTGCGCTCGCACACCTCGACGCCGGTGATGTGTTGTCACGTTTCGGCCCCGAGGGTCTGCACGCTCACCGCATCGCTTCGGCCGCCGACGAGCGTCCATCGGCAGCGGTGGATCCGCCACCCGAGTGGTGGTGTGAGCACGTGTTCCCCGAGCCAATCGAGCAACTGGAGACGGTGGTGTTCATCGCGAAACGACTCGCCGACGAGTTGGTGGCGCGCCTTGCGGCTGAGGGGCGTGTGTGCACGCGTCTTGTCGTGGCGGTGGAAACCGAGCACGGCGAGCGCAGCGAACGGGTGTGGTACCGAGACCATGGGCTGGCCGCCATGGCGATGGTGGAACGGGTGCGATGGCAACTGGAAGGGTGGGCGGCACAACCTGGCGGGTTGAGCGGCGGTGTTGCATTGCTGCGGTTCGTGCCCGACGAAGTGCGCAGCGACGATGGGGTGCAACCGGGGTTGTGGGGCGGTCGGTCGCGTGCCGATGCCGATGCGGCGCGCGCAGTGATTCGTCTCAGCGGCATCGCCGGCGATCACGCAGTTCGCGTCCCCTCGTGGAGCGGTGGTCGTTTGCCGGGTGAGCGGTATCGCTTGGTGCCCGCAGCATCAGCCGATCTGGAATCACCCGACGATCGTCTCGACCGAGGAGAGGGTCCATGGCCGGGAGCTCTGTCTACCCCGTCGCCGGCAACGGTCCATACCGAGGCGGTGCCTGCGGAACTATTCGGCCAAGGTGGCGAGCCGATCAGCGTGAGCGGTCGTGGTGAAGTCAGCGAACCGCCCACGGAGTTGGTGCTTGGCTCGGTCCGTCATCGGGTGGCGGCATGGGCGGGGCCGTGGCCCGTGGAACAACGTTGGTGGTTGCCAGGAGAATCTCGCCGGATCGCTCGGCTCCAAGTGGTCACCGAACAGGGCGCGGCGTATCTCATCGGTATCGAACACCAACGATGGAGCGTGCTCGCCCGCTACGACTAACTGGAACGACGAGCTGGAACGACTAGACAGCGAGGGAAACGTCGGTGAGGTGGATGTGCGCCTGCGCTGCGGCTTTCGCCTCGGCGGCGTCGAGCACTTCGTTGCTGATCCGGAAGCCCACGCCGCGAACGGTGTGCACCACCCGCATGTGTGGCAGCGCCTCGTCGAGTTTCCGGCGCAGGTTCGACAGGTGAACGTCGACCACATGGGTGTCTCCCACCCAGTTGACGCCCCACACCGATTCCAACAGGTCCTTGCGCGACGCCACCTCGGTGGGCCGACGGCAGAGGTGCTCGAGCAGGGAGAACTCGATGCGGGTGGCAGGAACCTCGAGACCGTTCAGTCGAATCTCGTGACGGCCGGTATCGATGGTGAGTGGACCGAGCGTGATCACCGATTGCTGGATTGGATCCCAATCGGCGCGCATTTCCCGTGGTCGACGCATCAATGCGTGGCAGCGTGCGGCGATCTCGTCCGGGGTGACCGGTATGGAGACTGCGTCGTCGGCACCGGACTGCAAGATCTCGACGCGGGCGCGATCGCGCCCCGCCGACTCGATGCACAGCAGGTAGCTGTCGGTGGTGCGGCGCAAACGCTGGTACAGCGGGCGATGCTCGGAGTCGTGCATGATCGTGTCGATCACGAGCACGTCTGGGCAAAACGATTCGGCCAGGATGCTCACTGCGGCAGCGTCGCCGGGGGCGCTGACAGAAAACCCTGCGGCGCGCAGGCTGGCTTCGTTGGTCCGGCGCAGACGAAGATCGTCAATGGCCAGGAGCACTCTTGGGGCGAACTGCGAGGTGGGTTCCATACGTCGGGGTCAGGCTGTAGTGGGAAGGCGCCTGTGCTGATTCATCGGCAGGCATCAGCCGGAACTCAAGTGGGATGTCTCAACTTTGTCTGCGTACCGTGTGGAGATGCCTGCGCTTCGTGAACTGGTTCGACGATCCGTTTCTGAGCGGTTGGCCATCGACCACGCTGAGCGGCGATCGATCGAGATCTGCCTCGCCGAGCTCGACCGCTTGAGCGACCCGTTCGACGAGTACGGCGACCTGGTGCACGTCACCGGGTCAGCGATCGTGGCTGGCCCGCGAGGCGTGGTGTTGCTGAAACACAAGCGGCTCGGGCTCTGGCTCCAACCGGGCGGTCATGTCGATGCGGGTGAGGCACCTTGGGACGGTGCGTTGCGTGAGGCCGAAGAAGAGACCGGGCTCACCGTGTCGTTCGCTGACATCGACGAGGTACTCGGCGTACCACGCCTCGTACACGTCGACGTACACGAAGGTGGCCGCGGGCACACGCATCTCGACCTGAGGTATTTGCTGCACGGCGGTGACGCAGACCCGACCCCGCCCGAAGGAGAGAGCCAGGAGATCGGTTGGTTCGGTTGGGACGACGCGATCGAGCGGGCGAGTGACGACCGCCTCAAGTCGGCGTTGACGTCGCTGCGACCGTGAGAAGAGAAGAGCGCCGCGCCGCGCTTGCACGTGTACGAACATTTGTTCGATACTCGCGGGATGGGTTTCAACAACCCCTCGTGGACCTGGAGCGAACTGGAGTCGGTGTTGTCCGACGGCGATGCTGCGCGCCGTGCCCGGCTTCGGCGCGACGGCCGCGAGGCAGGCAGCCCATCGTGGAACTCGGGTGGTGACAGCCCCGCGTGGGGCCGTAAGCGTCAACCGTTCGAGCCAACGATCACTCGTGTTGCCGGTTCAGTGCCGTATGCCGAGTTGCATTGCCATTCGAACTATTCGTTCCTCGACGGGGCGTCGCACCCAGAAGAACTGGCCACCGAAGCGGCACGACTGGGGCTGGAGGCACTCGCGCTCACTGATCACAACGGGTTCTATGGTGTCGTTCGGTTCGCCGAAGCGGCTCGGGCAGTCGGCTTGCCAACCGTCTTTGGGGCCGAGATCACGCTCACGCCGGGATTGGGCGCTGACGCCAGCGTGATTCGCGCTGAACACGACACGCTCGACCACGTCGACACCGGTGAGCTGCCCGACTCGCATGCCCCCGACCCCCACGGTGACCATCTGCTGGTGCTGGCCGACGGGCCAACGGGCTATGCGCGCCTGTCGCGAGCGCTGAGCCTCGGCCACCTGGCAGGCGAGAAGGGCGCGCCACAGTTTGCGTTCGCAGACGTAGCCGATGCTGTCAGCGGTGTGAGTTGGGTGTTGTCTGGCTGTCGCAAAGGGGCGGTGGTGCAGGCGCTCATGAACGATGGCCCATCGGCCGGGCGGCGTGAACTGGGGCGGTTGGTCGACGCGTTCGGGCGCGACCGGGTGCTGGTGGAACTGTGGGATCAGGGCGACCCACTCGACGGTCACCGCAACGACGCGCTGGTCACCTTGGCCCATGCGGTGGGCGTGGAGTGTGTGGCCACCAACAACGTGCACTACGCCTCGCCGGCCCAACGCCAACTCGCCACTGCCATCGCGGCCGTGCGATCGCGGCGCAGCCTGGCCGAGGTCGACGCTTGGCTGCCCGCCGGTGCTGGCGCTCACCTGCGGTCTGGGGCCGAGCAGGATCGCCGTTTCGCTCGCTACCCGGGTGTGGTAGAACTCGCCGCCGAGATCGGTCGGGCCGCTGCGTTCGACCTGTCACTCGTCGCCCCCAACTTGCCGCCGTTCCCTTGCCCCATCCGTGATGGTCGCACCTTGACCGAGATGGAGTACTTGCGTGCGCTGGCAGAGGCGGGCGGTCAGCGTCGCTATGGCGAGCGACCGTCGTCGTACGAAGACTTGTCGTTGCGGGCGCGGGCGTGGGCCACGATCGATCGTGAGCTCGCGATCATCGAGCAGCTGAACTTCGCCGGGTACTTCTTGGTGGTGTGGGACCTGGTGGAGTTCTGCCGTCGCCATGGCATCTTCTGTCAAGGGCGCGGCAGCGCCGCGAACTCTGCTGTGTGTTATGCGCTGGGGGTCACCAACGCCGATGCGGTGTCGCTCGGGTTGCTGTTCGAACGGTTCCTCTCCACCGAACGCGACGGCCCGCCCGACATCGACATAGACATCGAGAGCGACCGTCGCGAAGAGGTCATCCAATACGTGTACGACAAGCACGGCCGCCATCACACCGCTCAGGTCGCCAACGTCATCACCTATCGACCGCGTTCGGCCATTCGCGACATGGCCAAGGCGCTTGGCTATTCCACCGGCCAGCAAGATGCGTTCTCGAAGCAGGTCGACGGGTGGGGCAATCTGGAAAGCACGGCAGCGGAGGCCGATGCTGGTGGTGAGGCGTCGATCATCCCGCGGTCGGTGCTCGACCTTGCACTGCAGATCGAGGATGCACCGCGCCACCTCGGCATCCATTCGGGCGGCATGGTCATCTGTGACCGGCCGATCATCGAGGTGTGCCCCGTGGAGTGGGGGCGGATGGACAAACGGTCGGTATTGCAGTGGGACAAGGACGATTGTGCCCGTGCTGGTTTGGTGAAGTTCGATCTATTGGGCCTGGGGATGCTGTCGGCGTTGCGGTATTCGATTGAACTGGTGGCCGAACATCGGGGCTACGAGATCGACTTGGCGACCATTCCTCAAGACGACGACGTGTACGGCATGTTGTGCCGGGCCGACACGGTGGGTGTGTTCCAGATCGAATCGCGGGCGCAGATGGCCACGCTGCCACGCCTCAAACCGCGCCGGTTCTACGACCTCGTTGTCGAGGTGGCGCTCATCCGACCCGGCCCAATTCAGGGTGGTTCGGTGCACCCGTACATCAGGCGACGCAATGGCCAGGAACCCGTGACGTACCTGCATCCGCTGCTCGAGAACTCGTTGGGGAAGACGCTTGGTGTGCCCTTGTTCCAAGAGCAGTTGATGCAGATGGCGATCGACGTTGCCGGATTCACCCCATCGGAATCCGACGAGTTGCGCCAGGCGATGGGTTCGAAACGATCGCAGGCACGGATGGAGAAGTTGCGCGAGCGATTGTTCGCCGGCATGGCCGAGCGGGGGATCAACGGCGATATCGCCGAGGAGATCTACCTCAAGATGAAGGCGTTCTCGAGTTATGGGTTTCCCGAGTCGCATTCGGTGAGCTTTGCCTACCTGGTGTACGC
>DATKCX010000448.1:0-8476 GCA_035512975.1 Ilumatobacter sp. | reverse complement strand
AGTCCACATCACCGACGTCCCATCTCGCCGACGACGAGATCGTGTGATCACCGAACACCACAGCAGATTGTGGCCGCCGACTCGAGAGGTCGGCCGTCACGAGAGAGGGAATCATGACGACAATGGGGCGTTCGAGGGCGGCGCGCTGCCGGGCTCGCCCCGCGGCGCGGCCGGCGTGGTGGCGCTCGGCGGCGCGCACGCGTGTGCGATCCTCGCCGAACAGCAGGTCACCTGCTGGGGCAGCGACCAGTACGGTGCCCTCGGCAACGGGAGCCTCTTGATCGCCAACGTCACCCGCCCGCGCCTCGCGATCGACCTTCCAGGAGGCGCGAAGGCGCGAGCACTCTCCGCGGGCGATTCGTTCTCGTGTGCCCTCCTCGACGATGGCAACGTCACGTGCTGGGGCAGCGACTCCAGCGGCCAGCTCGGCAATGGCTCGCACCCCGATGTAGACGCGCCACCGTCACCGGTCGCTCTGCCGGGCGGGCGCGTCGCAGTGGCGATCGCCGCTGGCGGACGCCAGCTCGGGATGGTCGCCGGATCGGTGAGTACATGCCTGATCACTCCAAAATCGGAACTGCGCTGCTTCGGATCGAACAACGGAGGCACGCTCGGCAACGGCGACCCCGCCAACGTCTACGACACATCTGGGCCGTCGACACCCCTCATCGCCGACGTCATCGTCGCCTGGCCGGTGACGCTACCGACGGCACCGACGGCCGTTGCTCCGACTGGCGGCGTGAACAGCGAAGCGCTTTCGTGGGCGGCACCGCCCGACGACGGTGGGGCGATCATTCAGTACTACGTCGTCGAGGCGTCGAGCGACGGCGGGGCGACTTGGTCGCTGACAGAGTCGACCGTCGGTGCCGGAACGTCACTCGCATTCGACGGCCTGGCCGCCGGCGACTACCGATTCCGCGTGGCTGCTGTGAACTCGGTCGGTCGTGGGCCATGGTCCGCGCTCACTGCACCGGTCGCCGTCACGAACCCCACCGGAGGAGGAGGCGGAGGCGGCGGAGGAGGCGGCGGAGCGAACGCTGTCGTCATCCCGCTCGAGCCGGCGAGGTACTGGGATACGCGGCCGGAGCAAACGTTCGACAGTCAGTTCAGGGCTACCGGCCGGCTGGCCGGAGGCAGCACGTTTGCCATTCAGATCGCCGGACGGGGCGAGGTTCCCAGCGGATCCGCCGGGGTGGTAGCCAACCTCACCGTGATCTACGCCGACGGGCCCGGTTTCGCAACGATGTTCCCGTGTACGCCCACGCCCCCGCAGGCCTCGCACCTCAACTACTTCGCCGGGCAAGTGCTCGCCAACAACGCCGTCGTCCCGCTCGATCCCACCGGCAAGGTGTGCGTCTACACGCTTCGTGGAGCCGACTTCGCGCTCGACGTCAACGGATACGTGCCCGCGACCTCACCGGCCGGGCTGATCACGCCGACCCGGTATCTCGACACTCGCTCGGAGGCGACGTTCGACGGCGAATCCCAAGGTGGAGGACGCGTCGGTGCCGGTGCTGTCGTGGAGGTGCAGATTGCCGGGCGTGGAGCGATACCAGAAGAGGCGACGACGGCGATCGTCAACGCCACAGCGGTCTTTCCCGACGAGCCGGGCTTTCTCGCGTTGTATCCGTGCGGAGCGCTGCCGACGACGAGCACCGTCAACTACTTCGGCGGTCAGGTCGTGCCGAACGGCGCCGTGATCGAACTCTCCCCCGCTGGCAGCCTGTGCATCTACTACACACTCGCCGCAACCGACGTCGTGCTCGACGTCGCCGGGTACGTGACCGCGGCCGCCACACGCCTGATCACGCGCACGCCCGCCCGCCTTGCCGACACGCGACCCGGTGAGGCGCTCGTCGACGGTGTGGCCACAGGTACCGGGAGGGTCGCCGCCGGCACACACGTCGAGGTCCAGGTCACCGGCCGCGCCGACGTGCCGGCAGGCGCGACGGCGGCCCTGCTCAACCTGGTGGCCGTCTACCCCGGACAACCCGGTTTCGCCACGCTCTACCCGTGCGGCCCGTTGCCGAACGCCAGCAACGTCAACTACGCCGAAGCTGGGCTCGTCGTGGCCAACAACGCGGTGGTCAAGCTGTCGCCCCTCGGGACGGTGTGCATCTACACGCTCGCCGATGCCGACTACGTGCTCGACCTCACCGGCTGGACGACGTGAGCGCGGCCGCTCACGTCGTCACCGAGCAGCGCGGCTCGCGCTTCGTCGCCCCCGGCTTCGTCGCCCTCGCGTGCGCGGCGGCTGTCGCCAGGGTCGTGTTCGGCGGCTCACGCACCACCGCCACGATGATCGCCACGGTGCTGTTGTCGCTGGTGGGTTTGGCGGCGCTCGGGTTCTGCGTGTATCTCGTCCGCGCCGGACGTTCGACGATCGTCGTCACCGCCGACTCGATCCGCTGGGAGGGCGTCGCCCGAGCCGACCCTCCGGCGATCGACCGATCGACCGGCGACAACCTGATCATCCACATCGCTCCCGGCGCGTTCTCGCGACAAGGCGGCCAGCAGTACCACTGGGAGCTGGTCACACCGGGCGGCGAGCAGCGAATCGACTTGCAGCACTTCGACCATCGAGCCGTCGCCGAAGCCTGCCGCCAAACCGGCTGGAACATCACCGAAGGGCCGCTTGGACGGGTACTCGAGCCGTGAAAACGAGAACGACGCCCGGGTTGGTGACCCGGGCGTCGTTGGTGACTCAGTGCGATGTACTCAGCGAGCTTGCAACGCCTCGATGAGCTTGGGCATCACCTTGTGCACGTCGCCCACGATGCCGAGGTCGGCGATACCGAAGATCGGTGCCTCTTGGTCTTTGTTGATGGCGATGATGTGCTTCGAGCCCTTCATGCCCACCATGTGCTGTGTGGCACCCGAGATGCCGGCGGCGATGTACACGTTGGGCTTGACGACCTTGCCGGTCTGCCCGACCTGCATGGAGTACGGCACCCAGCCGGCGTCGACGATCGCACGCGAGGCACCGGCGGCACCCTTGAGGAGCTTGGCAAGCTGATCGACCATTTCGAACTTGGATGCCTCGCCCAGACCGCGGCCACCCGACACGACCACAGCGGCCTCGTCGAGCTTCGGACCCGTCGACTCTTCGACGTGCACGGCGACGATCTTGGCCGAGCCGACAGTGCCCAGATCGGGAACCGGAGCCGACACCACTTCACCCGCGGCCGCTCCGCCGGCTTCCACCGGGAACGACTTCGGACGGAACGCTGCGAGGAACGGACCCGAGCCGGTGAACGTGGTGGTGACGAGCGTGTTGCCGCCGAACACCGGTGTGGTGACGCTGACCGACTCGCCGTCGACGGCGATGTCGATGTTGTTGGTGAGCACGGTGCGGTCGAGCGCGACCGACAGGCGGCTCATGACGTCGCGGCCTTCGTAGTTCTGTGGGAACAGCACGAGGTCGGGGGCGTCGCCCGCGTTGATGACCTCTTGCATTGCCGCCGACACGGCCACGCCGGGCAGGTTGCCACCGAGATCGCCAGTGGAATACACCTTTGCGGCGCCGTACTCGCCGAGCGTGCTGGCGATGCCAGCTCCGTCACCAGCGACGAACGCGGTGACGCTGCCACCGAGGGTGCGGGCCTTGGTGAGGAGTTCGAGGGTGGCCGTGGTGGGCGCACCGTTGTTGCCTTGGGCGAAGACCCAAATGTTGCTGATTGCCATGATGATTTCTCCAGTCGCGTTTCTATGTACTCGTCTGTCAGCCGGCTCAGATGACCTTGAGATTTTCGAGGAACGCAACGATCTTCAGGTGCGCCTCGCCGTCGTCTTCGACGACTTCGCCAGCCTGACGGGCAGGAGCTTGGGCGACCTGCGTGATGCTCTGGTTGGCACCGGCCCAACCGACCGGCGTGACGCCGAGGTCGGCAGCCGTGACGGTGTCGACCGGCTTGGACTTGGCGGCCATGATGCCCTTGAAGCTCGGGTAACGGGGCTCGACCACGCCAGCGGTGACGCTGACCACGGCGGGCAACGAGCAGGTGACCTCGTCGTAGCCGTCTTCGGTCTGGCGGTTGACCTTGAGCGTGTCGCCGTCGACCTCGACCGACTTGGCGAACGTGACCGACGGCAGGCCGAGCACGGCAGCCATCTGCTCTGGCACGGTGCCGGTGTAGCCATCTGACGACTCGGTGCCGGCGATGATGAGGTCGGCCTGGCCGAGCTTTTGGGCGGCTGCGGCCAACACCTTGGCGGTGGTGAGCGAGTCGGAGCCGGCGAGCTCGGGATCCGACACGAGTACGGCCTTGGCAGCGCCCATGGCCAGTGCGGTGCGCAGGCCCGACACCTCACCGTTCGGGGCCATGGAGACGAGGCTGACCTCGCCGCCACCCGCCTTGTCGACGAGCTGCAGCGCCATTTCAACGCCATAGCTGTCGGACTCGTCGAGGATGAGTTTGCCATCGCGCTTGAGCGCGTTCGTCGATGGATCCAGCTCGCCCGGCAGTGCCGGGTCGGGGATCTGCTTCACGCATACGGTCACGTTCATAGATTCACAAGCTACCGACCGGTCACTTCCGCGCGACAATTCTTGAGTACCGTCGGCGGCTTGCGAATCTTGTTGGTCGTCAATTCGTTTGCGTCGTCGGTCACCGCGCGCAACACGGTGGTGGTGCATCGACGCCTCGCGGAACGACACGACGTCGAGATCGTCGAGACGAACCGGCGCGGTCACGCCACGCGATTCGCGCATGATGCGGCGCGTCGAGGGGTCGACGTGGTCATCGGGTACGGCGGGGACGGCACCCTCAACGAAGTGGCCACCGGCATCGCTGGGAGCGACACCGCACTCGGCGTCCTCCCCGGCGGCTCGACCAATGTGTTCGCGCGCACACTCGGTATGCCCAACGACCCGGTCGCTGCCGCCGACCTGCTGGCTGGTGGCATCGACGCCGCCGACTTCCGTCCGATCGGGCTCGGGCGGGTCAACGGCCGCTTCTTCTGCTTTCACACCGGCATCGGGTTCGATGCTGCGGTCGTGCGAGCTGTGGAACAACGCGCCTCGCTCAAACGCTGGCTGGGCCACCCGTTGTTCATCTCTGCAGGGCTCACCACTTGGTTGCGGGGCTACGACAGGAAGTCTCCGCACTTTCGCCTGGAACGAACCGACCCGGGCACTGGGGAAAGCGACACCATCGAGGACGGATACTTCTCGATCGTGCTCAACACGAACCCCTACACCTACTTGGGAAACCGTCCGCTCGATCTGTCGCCGGCAGCGACGCTCGACCGCGGCCTGGTGGTGGTGACCTTCCGCACGCTCGAGGTGCTGCCGATTCTTCGCGGACTCGGCTCGGCGCTACGTGGCGGCGGGGTCACCCCCAGCGAGCACCTGGTCGAGTGGCGCGACGTGCGTCGCTTCGCGGTGGAACATTCCGAACCGTTCCCCTACCAAGTCGACGGCGACTACCTCGGATCCGTCGACCGACTCGAGTTCGATCACATCCCCAACGCGGTCCAGCTCGTCTTCCCGTCAAGTGCCTCGTCTTGACGCACGGACTTGCAGCGCGATGTCGGGCACGTTCGTACACACACCGTCGATGCCCCAGCTGAACAGCTCCGAAATCCGGGCGGGCTCGTCACATGTCCAGGTGTTCACCGCGATGCCACGGCCGTGCGCCGCGATCACCTGCGGTTTGGTCAGCGCACCAACCCACGGATGGACTGCCGCGTGACCACGGTCGACGCACACATCGAGCACCGTGTCGGAGATCTCGCTGACCAGCCAGCCCGTCCGAACCGACGGGAGCAGCTGGCGAACCCGGTTCACCGTCTCCACTCGGAATGACGAGATCAACCAGCGTGGGCCACCGCCGCGGCGCGCAAGGCGCGCCACCACTGTCTGAGCGACCCATTCGGTCGCGTCGAAGTCGGGCTCGCTCGGGTCGTTCTTGATCTCGATGTTGACGAAGATCCCGGCGCACGCATCGAGTGCTTCGTCGAACGTCGCAACGCTCGCAGGCAGATCGGCAGCCGAGCATTCCGAGATGGTCCGCCCGTCAGGCAGCGCCGGGTCGTGATGGACGACGAGAACGTGATCCGCAGTGCGGCGTACATCCAACTCCACGCCGTCGGTGCCTTGGCGAGCCGCCAGCTCGAACGCAGTCACCGTGTTTTCGGGGGCAGCACGCGACGCTCCGCGATGAGCAATGACCAACGACACGCGTCAGATTCTTTCAGATCGAGGCCAGTGCGGCCGCGTCGAAACCTCCGCTCCTCGCCTATCTGTTTTACAGATAGTCAACGAGGTTCTATCTGATCTTCTTGCATTGCGACTCCAGCTGTTCTAATTTGCCATCGGCCCTCAGAACGCTGACGAGGCCCCCACAAATCAACGAGGAGCTCCCCGAGTGACGATCCTTGCGTCCAGCTTGACCCCCATAGAAGATGCTGAGGCGTGGCGCGACCACGCACTGTGTCGTGACACCGATCCCGACCTGTTCTTTCCGGTCGGTACCACCGGTCAGGCATTGGTCTCCATCGACTATGCCAAGCGGGTCTGCGGGGAATGCAAGGTCACCAAGGAGTGTCTCGATTTTGCGCTCGACACGAACCAGGACTCTGGGGTGTGGGGCGGCCTTTCAGAAGAAGAACGTCGGGTCATCCGGCGCAAGCGCGCAGCAGCCCGCCGCGCCAACCGCGCCGTCGGCTGACGCCGGTCCAGATCAACGCCGGTCCAGGTCAACGCCGGTCCAGGTCAACGCCAATTTAGGTCAACGATGGTGCAGGTCGTTCTCGGCTCGACTCGCGAGTCGGCTACGGGTGCGATCGTCCAACGAATGGCGGGTCCGCACCTCGACTTCGAGTTCACCGGTGTTGGGCTGGTGGGCCGCCAGGTCACCGAGGAACACCAACTCGGTGAACCCATCTGATCCGGCGAGCCCCCGCAACAGATCGCTCGCCTCGTCGGGATGCGTGTCGTTCGGCACGTGTAGCCGAATCGTCGACACCGCCGCTCGCTGAGACTCGTTGCGAACACGCTCGATGTGGGAGTTGGCAAAGTGGAACGTGCGTTCACCGTCGTGCAGTCGCGTGGAGAAGAGCCCGACATGATCCACCACGGCGCGCACCGTGCTGCCCCCTGCGGTTTCGACGACGATCTCGTCGCCAATGCCGTAGCGGTCCTCGAAATGAACGCTCAGCCCGGTGAGGTAATCGTTCACCTTGTGCTGGCCACCGATCGCCAAGCCGGCCCCGAGGAACCCGGCACTCGACAGGAAGAACGCCGGGTTGACGTCGAGCAGGTGAAAGACCACGATCGTGCCAACGAGCCAGACGACCACCGACACGAGATGATTCACCATCCGAGACGCGGCTTCGATGCGCTGACGACGACGCTGCTCCCACACGTCGGCGAAGTGTTCGTCGCCACGAGCCGCGCGAACTCGCCACAAACCGCTGGATCCCGGCCGCAAGCTCCTCGACGCCAACGTTCGAATGGACCGGCGAACGATCACGCGAGAGATGCGGGTGGTGACGTACGCAGCGAGGAATACGCCCACTACCACCAGCACGGGTGCCGGCCAGAGTCTGACGAAATCAACGATCCGGTTCACGCCACTCAGTGTGCCACGAGCGCTCCAAATATTACAGTCAGGTGACGAACATCACAGCGGGTCGCCGCGCGACGGCCTTCGAGCCGCTGGGTGGTGCTCAGCGAACCCCGCAGCGGTTGAGCGCTTCCGCGGCAGGCTCGAGCGCAAAGATTCCCACCGGTTCAGATCCGATGGTGCCCGTCAACACGACGACGCGTGCCACCGCGAGGTCGAGGCATTCGAACGCCTGTCCCATCGCCACGGCGATCACCGGTTCATCGCCTCGCGGCGTCGGTAGGTCCAGGCCGAACTGTCGCATCCGCACCTCACGTCCGGCTCGATACGCGATGACTGCCACCTCGTCCTCCAGCAACGCGCCGGTCATGTCGAGACCGACCACCTCGATCGCTGACCAGGCGGGATGAGCCTCCAGGAACTGCTCGACCGCGGCGTCGACGCCCAACGCTCGGCGCGCCGCAGACTCGTGGTCGTCGACGGGCACCGCCACGAACATCGCGGCCCACACGAGTGCGGCGCCAGGAAGCGCGACGACCGACGCGCGCACCAGTAACCGATCATCTGCGACTCGGTCGGCGATCAATCGCAGTGGCCAGCAGAGCACCACCATCAATGCAAAGACACCGACAGCTTGAAGCGGACCGAACAGGTATCGAAACGGAGGTGGCTCGAACGCGGCGATCGTTACGGTTGCAGTGACCACCATGATCAGCGCCACCAACGCCGCGGCCCCGACCGTCGCGACGTCGGCAGGTTGCCGCTCGCGCCGACGTCGCGGCCACCATGACCACCGGGACCCGGACCGTGACCACAGTGCGGTACCACACAACGTCACGACCACCGCACCCACCCAGAACCTGCTGAATCCGATCAAAGATGCCGCGCTCGGGCGAATCGACTCACCA
>DATKCX010000447.1:0-4583 GCA_035512975.1 Ilumatobacter sp. | reverse complement strand
GCTCGGCCGACTTGCAATGGTGTCGTGACGGATCCTGCGAAACCATCGCCAGCGCATCGGTGACGCTCGCACCCTTCGTCGAAGTGTGCGCCAACATCGCCGGCCTCCCGGCGTGTGTACGCCTGTAGTTCGTCGTTCGGGGGGCCATGTCTCCGGCGATGTGTGGCCTCAGCCGAGAGCGACAGCGATGACCTCGTCGAGCGAGAGCGCACGACCCTCAGCGCGGAGTGCCTCGAAACGCTCCGCCCCGAGGCACTCCCTCACCTGCGCAGTGATCCGCTCGTGCTCTTCGAGGTCTGCGGGATAGATGCGACTGCCCAGTTGCTCCAGCGCTCGTTCTGCGCCACCGATGAGCACCGCGGCGAGCTCGTACTCACCGAGGCCCGCTGCCGGTCCGGCGAGTTCGCTCACGCTCCAGGCGGCGAGCTGACGGCGTTTGAGGGCCCAGCACATCCGGAGCGCCTCCCGGCCGATGCTGCGGCCCTCCTCGAAGTTGCCCTCATGGCACGCCAGGTAGCACAGGTTGGCCAAGGAGATGCTCTTCAGGGCAAAGTCGTGGTGTTCGTCGGCAAGCTCGACGGCCTCGTCGTACCGCCGCCGTGCAGTTGCGTCATCACCCGTGGCCCGGGCGAACTCGCCCGCGATGTTGAGCACCTCGGCCAGTAGAACGGGCCATTTGCTGCTGCGCGCCAATGAGATTCCTCGATCGATCAGCTCTCGGCACATCTCGTGCTCGCGCGGTTCATCGAGGTAGGTAACTGCGAGCGATGCCAGGACGAAAGCGGTTCGAGCATCATCAGCGATCTGCTGGAGCACGACGACTGCGTCCTCCCATGTTGATCGGGCCACCTGTTGGTCGTTGTGGCCCCAGGACAGAAGTCCTCTGCCGAGAAGAATTCGTCCGAGTGCCGGGTTGGACAACTCGTGATGGTGTGGGGCGAGGAGGTCCAGCCACCGGAGTCCCTCGTCGAGGCCGCCCTCGCGGTGGTAATACATCATGAGTGGCCCGGCGATCCGCGCTGCACACTCCCATTCCGTTCGAGAGACAGCCGACTCGAAACCGCGTCTCGCCTCGGCTCGGAAGGCCGTCATCTGCTCGATCCACGGGGTCGAGGCTCCCATCCAGTGTTCGTCATCGATGCGCCACATCTCATCGGCGACGAACGAACAGAATCGGCGCTCCACCTCAGCCCCAGCTTCGTCGGAATCGAGCAGTTCGCTGGCGCGCTGACGGAGGAGTTGCAGCATGCCGAATCGAGTCGAGCCGTCCTTCGCCCGGGTTCGTCTGACCAAGCTGTGATCGATGAGTCGGCCGAGGACGTCGATCGGATCCGGGAGGTCGTCGTCACGACACACGCGTTCGATGGCGTTCAGCGTCACGTCACCCGCGAAGACCCCCAGGCGTCCGAACAGCCTCAGTTCGTCGGCGGTGAGGAGGTGCAGACTCCAATCGATGGTGGCCGCCATGGTGCGTTGCCGCGTCGGAGCATCCCGTCGGCTGCTGCTCGATGACCGGAGCCGATCGGCGAGCCGCGCCGCGAGCATGTCAGGCGGCAGCGTCCCGGTCTGAGCAGCGGCAAGTTCGATCGCCAGCGGCAGTCCGTCGACGGACCGGCAGATCTTCTCGACACTGCCCCGGAAGCGGGCCAGCTCGAAGGCGGGATCAACCGTGCGTGCGTGGTGTTCGAACAGCGCAACCGCGGGCGACACGCCGTCGCTTTCGTCGGGGTCACACTCGAGGGCGAGTGGCTCGAGGTGGTACACCTGTTCACCGACGACGCGAAGCCGTTCTCGGCTCGTGACGATCACCTTGAGCTCGGCGACCGCACCGACCAGTTGGCCGATCGACATCGATGCGTCGATGACGTGTTCCGCATTGTCCAGAATCAAGAGCATCGGGCGATCACTCAGGTACTCGACCAGTCCTTGGTCGACCACTGACTCATTGGCGTGGAGTCCGATCGTGGACGCAACGTGCGACATCACGAGCGAAGGTTCCGAGATCGCCGTGAGGTCGATGAACACCGACTCGATGTTCGAACGGTTTGCGACTGCCACGGCGAGTCGTGTCTTCCCGACGCCCCCCGGGCCGACGATCGTGACGAGGCGCGAACGTCGCAAGTGTTCCTCCACTGCGGCGACGCTGGATGCTCGGCCGATCAACGTGGAGCCGAAGTGCGGCAACTCGTGGCTGGCCGTATCAGCCGTGACCGACGCGACCTCGGTGTGCCCGTCGTCGAGGTGGCCCACAAACTGATAACCGCGACCATGAACGGTTCGGATCAACCGCTGGGTCTTTCCGTCGTCGCCAATGGCCTGCCGCGCCGACTTGATGCGACTCGTCAGGGTGGACTCGGTGACGAACGTGTGCCCCCACACCCGTTCGAGGAGCTCCTGTTTCGGGACCACTCGGTCGCGCTCCTCGATCAACAGCTGGAGCACGTCCATCACCTGCGGTTGCATCGGCACCGGCACGCCATCGAGTTCGAGCTGCATCCCCTCCACGTCAAACAGGCAATTGGCGAACGAGTAGCGCATAGATCATCGACCTCGGCTCGGAGACTAACCCCGCCGAGCCACCGCCTGGTCCATGGGTGCACAACCGGTCCACGCTTTCTCCACATCAGCTCCAAGCGTTCCGCACGGCCATCGCTCATGGTGGAGACCAACGCACGAGAGCACAAGAGGCGATGATGAAACACCGAACCGATTCCCATTCGAACCAGCGCACCGAGACGGCCGATGTCGTGGTGGTGGGTGCCCGCTGTGCCGGTGCCGCCACTGCGATGTTGCTCGCACAGGCAGGACACGACGTGGTCGTCGTGGATCGGGCGGCATTTCCGAGCGACACGCTGTCGACCCATGCGATCGCTCGTGGCGGTGTGGTGCAACTGCACCGCTGGGGCCTCCTGGAGGCGGTGATCCAGTCGGGAGCGCCCGAGATCCGCACCGTCGAGTTCCACCGACCCGGATCTGGTGGCGAGGTGACCGTACGGACGGTCAAGGACCGGCACGGGGTGGACGCCCTGGTCGCTCCACGTCGCCACATCCTGGACCCGTTGCTGCAAGAGGCTGCGGTACGCGCAGGTGCCCGCCTCCGCACCGGCGTCACGGTCAGCGGCGTCATGAGGAACAACGAGCGCGTCATCGGTGTCGTCGGACACGACGCCGACGGCCCGGTGCGGATCGAAGCCCGTTTCGTCGTCGGTGCCGACGGTCTGAAGTCACGAGTCGCCCGATCCGTGGGCGCTCGGGTCATCGAACGAGGTCCCTCGACAGGTGCCACCCACTACCGCTACTACGCAGGGAACTGGCGCGCGATGGAGTACCACCTCGGGCAAGAGAGCTTTGCCGGCGTGTTCCCGACCCACCACGGCGAAGCCTGTATCTGGGTGTGTGCGCCCGATGCCTGGACGCTCGAGCGTCGACGCCGTCACGCCACCGCGAACGACGCATTCGAGGCGATGGTGATGGACACATCCCCAGCACTGGCCGAGCGGCTCAGCGACGCCGTGGGCACATCGGCCACCCGCGGAATGATGAGCATCCCGAACCACATCGTCGAACCCACCGGGCCCGGATGGGCGCTCGCCGGCGACGCCGGGTATCACCGTGATGCCATCACCGGACACGGCATCAGCGACGCCTTTCGCGACGCTGAACTGCTGTCGACCGCACTCGATCAGGCGCTGCGTGTGCCGGGGTCCGAAGCTTCGGCGCTCCTCGGCTTTCACCGTGAACGTGACCGACTGCTCCGCGAGATCTTCGACATCACATGTGAAATGTCAGACCGGCCCACGCCCACACGGTTCATCGAACTGCAAAAAGAACTGGGCCCGGCGATCGACCGCCACGCCGGCGAACTGGCCCGGCGTCCCCTCCACGCCGCCTCGACGGCATGAGATCTCCCCATGGAGAACCGTCGGTCTTCCGACCGGCGTCCACATCAAACCAACACACAACAGAAAGAGATATCACCATGACTGACACTGCAACCCGCAATGGCGTCGACACCGCCACACTGTTCGCGACGCTCGATGCCGTCAAGCAGGCACCGGCCGCCGCCCAGTTCCAATTCCGGGCCCACAACCAGTGGATCGACGGCACTCACAGCCAAACGACCATTTCCGACTACTTCGGCGTCGGCGAGGAACGGGCGCATGCGCGTGAATTCGTGTTCGACGCCGACCACCCCGCCGTCCTGGTGGGCAAGGACAACGGTCCGACACCCGTCGAGTTCATCTTGCACGCACTGGCCTCGTGCCTGACCGCAGGCATGGCGAACATCGCCGCCGCCCGCAAGGTCGAACTCACCGAGGTCCGCTCCACGGTCTACGGCGACATCGACCTCAACGGCATCTTGGGCCTGCAAGATGTCCGCAACGGCTACCAGCAGGTGACCGTCAAGTTCGTCGTGAAGGGCAACGCACCAGAGCACGTGCTGCGCGAGATCGTCGAACAATCGCGTGCCCGCTCTGCGGTGTACGACGTGATCACGAACGGTGTCGATGTCGACATCGACGTCGAGGTCGCGTGACATGACCCGACCCGTTCGCCGCCGACGCAGATCCCTGACGTCGGCG
>DATKCX010000446.1:0-7613 GCA_035512975.1 Ilumatobacter sp. | reverse complement strand
CCGAGAGAAAGGCCGTCACCGCAATCGATCGACCACCGCGCGTCGTCTCGCCGGCAGGCTCGCTGAGTGTCAACGCGATCGTCCCGCACGTCACTGACACCAAAGAAGCGCGATCAGCGTCGGGCAACGCAACGGTGAACCGGAAATTGCCGGCACGATCAGAGCGAGTCGAGCCCAGACGCGTACTACCACTGGCCGCCACAACGCTGCTTTCAGCGGGACAACCACCGCCCTCGATCGTCACGTTTCGATCGCCAGCGACACGCTCGTCGCCACGCCCTGAAAGCGACACAGCCGTGAAAACTGCTGCCCCAACCAACGCAACGAACGAGGCGCAAACTCCCGCGACCAACCATCGCACTACTCGCTGCTCCAACAGCATGATGCTCAGCCCCCCTTCGACTTTGCGATAGTTTCCGCTTCCGTGGGCGTTGGGCTCCTGGCAGCGCCTAGAGCTTCGATGACTTGTTGTTCGGGCGCACGGGCGAGATACATCTGCACCTGTCGAGGAGCGGCTACCAAATCGAAAGCCATGAAGAACCCGGCGACCTTGACACCCAAACGTTCCGTTTCCGCCTGCGGGTCAGGGTCGCGAAACGCGGTGAGCGCAGCCAGTGCGGCGCTATCCATCGCCATTACACCGTCCACGCCCGTGCCCGGCACGTCGTTTCGACTCAAGAGGTCACGGGCGACAACGCGGAAGTCGGTCGACACAGCCGAGGAGAAATTCACGCGTGTCAAATCAGCCACGTGAGCCACACCAGCATCAACGGTCAAAAAGCTCCAGCCGATAAACGGACCGCCGTAGGTGGTGGGCATCGCCGCCTCCTGGACAGCCAGAAGGTAATGACGGGGTCCAGCGGACCCCATGATCGACGGATACAAGCGCGCGAACGCCTCGGACCGCTCGGTTTGAATCAACGCCTCGACAATCTGCTGTCGAAGACCGTGTAGTTCATCACGTAGGGGCGCAACCAGAAACCCACTATCGGCTACGGAGAGGCGCCCGAGTCCAGTGCGAAGATTCTCGCTGACGCGGGCAAATCGATCCGCCCGGTTAGCGAGGTCGTCCGCCGAGATACCGCTGACGATTGCGTCGCGAGCGGCCAGACCCGCAAGGTCGTTGCTGATCCGGGAGAAGGCGTCGGCCAGAGCGACCAATCGACGAGTCGCGACCAAGTTGGTGTTGAGAACCGGCACGGCCAGCCCCATCGAAACAAGCGGTGAGTCGAGGCGTCGCGCCGCGTCCCTCAATTGCTCGTTGGATCGCGCAAACTCGTGTGATGCCGTTGCGTAGTCGCCCGCGCGCAGAGCGACTAGCCCCTGCTCGGCGGCGGCGCTGCCTTGCGCAACGGTGGGACGTGCCGACAGCAACGTCAGCACCGGGGGCGTCGCCAGCGCAATCAGGGCGACACAGCCGCTGAGCGCCGCCCACCGAAGGGTCCGGTGAAAGCCGATGGGCTCGCTCTCCCACACCGGAGCGGTGACCGTCGCGACCGAGAGTCCCACCACGAGAAGGCCACCGACCGCTAATGCTGGCACGACGGAAACGGCATCACGGGCGATCGCAACCGCCAAAGCCGCTGCAGCCAGTTCGACGCCAACGAGTATGACGACGGACGGGCCGCGCCCGAAACCGCGCGCCACGAGGCGGTGAGAAAGGTGGTTACGGCCGCCGATACTCACGGGTATGCCACGGCGGAGCCGGCCAACCACGACGGTCACGATGTCAACAACTGGAAGCATCAGCAGCAAAATGGGCACGGCAAAGCTCGAGGGCGGTCGAACGCCAGGCTTCACTTCGAGCACGAGCACCGCGAGCACGAAGCCGAGGAAGAGACTGCCTGCATCGCCCATGTAGATGGCGGCAGGCCGTGCATTGAAAGCCAGAAAGCCGACGCACGCCCCGGAAAGAGCGGCTGCCATCGCAGCGACGGATGTTTGACCGCCCCATGCGGCGATGAGGGCGGTGGCCGATCCGGCCACGACCGCGATGCCAGCGGCCAAGCCGTCCATGTTGTCGAGGAAGTTCACCGCATTCGTGATCGCGACGATCCACACGATCGTGAGCACGGCGTCGAAAAGCGCAACGCCAGAGACGTCGACCCGGATGCCAGCGATGAGCGCGATGCACGCAGAGCCGAACTGAAATAACAGCCGCGCGCCAGCGCGAAGCAGGCGGTCGTCGTCGAGCAGTCCGACGACACCCAGCCCGGCGCCAACCAGACCGAACACGCCGAGCATCGGAGAGCTGCTGCCGATGATCGATCCGGTGAGGGCGGCGATGATGATGGCGACGCCGCCGAGATAGGCGACGGGAACGGAATGGCTCTTGTGTCTGCCGGGACGATCGGTAAAGCCGGTCACCAAAGCGAGCTGTCGCAAGGCGGGCGTGCCCGCCAGGCTGATCGCCGCGGCTACGGCGAACGCGAATAAGGCAAGTGACACTTCGCCCGTCCCTCCCCTTAACCCCGGTTCAGTCAGCAATTACCTTTGAAGGTGCCCGATCAAGCCGTGCCCGTTCGTGGTCGTTGCGTCCACGTAGTCAGTCTCGTAGTCAGTCTCGTCAGCCAACTCGGCACGCGCCTCGGCGATGGTTTCATCGAGGATGTCATCGAGGGTGAGCGTCGGTTCCCAACCGAGAAGGTTCCTAATCTTGGTCGTGTCGGGCACACGTCGACGCATATCCTCGAAGCCCGTGGCGTACACCTCTTCGTAGGGCAACTTCAAGATTGGGGCACAGCTGTCAGTACGTCGGATGATGAGCGAAGCCAGATCTTGTATCGAGATCTCGTGGTCGTTGCCGACGTTGAACACCTCGCCGATTGCGCGCGGATCATCGAGCAACCCGATGAGCGCGCGCACCACGTCGCGCACGTGGCAGAAACACCTCGTTTGGAGGCCATCTCCGTGCACGGTCAGCGGTTCGCCGCCAACGGCCTGTCGCACCAACCGCGGGATCACCATGCCGTAGGCTGGGCTCTGGCGGGCACCGACGGTGTTGAACAACCGGGCGACGATGGCAGGAAGCCGGCGTTCGCGGTGATATGTGAGGGCAAGGATCTCGTCGACGGCCTTGGCTTCGCTGTAAGCCCACCGGGCAATGGTGGGCGAGCCCACCCAGCGATCAGCCGTTTCGGTCAGCTTGTCGTGGCTGTTCTTGCCATAGATCTCGGACGTGCTCGCGACGAGGATCTTGCGCTGGTAGCGGTGCGCGGCGCCGATGACGACCTCGGATCCTCGGATGTTGGTAGTGAACGACCGCAGAGGCTGCTCGACGATCAACTTGACCCCCACCGCAGCAGCCAGATGGACGACCACGTCGCAATCGTGCACGTTCTCATCGACGATGAGCTCGTCTCGAACCGACCCGACCACCATCCGGAAGTTCGGATCGCCCGAGAGATGTGCGATGTTCTGCGAGCGACCGGTCGACAAATCGTCGAGCACGACAACCCGATCGCGCCGCGCCAGCAGTGCGTCGGTCAGATGCGAACCAATGAACCCCGCCCCGCCGGTAATCAGATACGTCGTCGTCATAGATCGTGTCCTCTCCTGTTTTGGCAACCCGCCCGAGACCGTGGTGCCACTTGTTGGCGAGAACCGCTCATGAGTGGTCTAATACCGAAGATCATCAATACGCGTTGATAGCCTTCGGTGTACATCGGGCCGCATCGTAGTGTGTTCGGACTATGCCGACAAGGCCGAGCGACCTATGTACATCGGGGCGACACGCAGAATTCATACTTCTCCCGCCCTTGCGCCGTCAATGGTCCTGTGACCAGGGAAAATAGCTAGAGCCACTGACAATCTGCGTCGCGGTACCGTTGAAGTCCAGGTCAGGAGGGTGAGCGTGCCGATGAACGTGCTTGTGACCGGGACGGCCGGGTTCATCGGCAGCCTGCTCGCCGAGCAATTATTGCGCGAAGGGCACTCGGTGCGCGGGGTCGACTGCCTGACTCCCTACTACAACACCGGGACAAAGCGGGCGAATCTCCGCCGGCTCACGGAGAGCGAACTCTTTCGGCTGGTCGAAGCGGACCTCGTCGAGTGCGATATCGACGCCCTTCTCGACGGAATCGACGTCGTTTTCCATCTCGCTGGTCAACCCGGGGTCCGCCTCTCATGGGCCGAGCAGTTCGCGACATACGAGCGGCATAACGTGCTGGCCACGCAGCGGCTCCTCGAGGGCGGCCGTCGCAGTTCAGTCGAGCGTCTTGTCTACGCGTCGAGTTCTTCGATCTACGGCAATCCCGCAAGTTTTCCCACACCCGAAAACTGCCTCCCTCAGCCGCACAGCCCCTACGGCGTCACGAAGCTCGCCGCCGAGCATCTGTGCGCGCTCTACGCAGCCAACTGGAAGCTCTCGACAGTCTCGCTGCGATTCTTCACCGTTTACGGCCCTCGCCAGCGCCCCGACATGGCGATTCACCGGCTCACAGAAGCAGCCCTCACAGGGGCGTCTTTCGGGCTCTTCGGCGACGGTAAGCAAATACGCGACTTCACTTTTGTCGGGGATGTTGTACGGGCTTGTGTCGCCGCCGGTCGGGCTGACGTTGCGCCAGGCACGGCGATGAACATCGCTGGCGGCAGCTCCATCACGGTCAACGACCTCGTCCGACTCGTATCCGATGTCGCAGGGTGCCCAATCGCGACGACGACCCGGCCGAGCCAACCCGGCGACGTTGCCCGCACGGGCGGCACCATCGATCTTGCGAATCGCTTGCTCAGTTGGGAGCCGCGGGTGTCGCTCCGCGACGGAATCGTCGAGCAGGTTCGGTGGCATCGCTCGCGCCACGCGCTGTCGCAATGAACAAGCCAACAGGCAGGCTCGAGTAGAAGACGAGTGCCGCCGATCAGTTCGGGGCAGGCGCAGCGTGGCGGATTGCGAGCAACTCATCGGTGATACTCGACAGTTGATGCAAGGGCAAGGCGTTGGGACCGTCGGACATGGCGCGAGCTGGATCGGGGTGGACCTCGAAGAACAACCCATCGCACCCTACGGCGACCGCAGCGCGAGCTAGCGGCACGATGAATTCTCGCAGACCGCCGGATTTGCCATCGAGGGAGCCCGGCTGCTGCACCGAGTGAGTAGCGTCGAAAACTACGCGCACGTCGGGTTCCTTCATGATCAGCAGCGATCGAAAGTCGACGACGAGGTCGCCGTACCCGAAGGTCGTCCCCCGCTCGGCGAGAAGGATGTCCGCGCAGCCACCGACGCGAAGCTTGGCGGTGATCGAGCGGGTGTTGTGAGGGTCGAGGAATTGGCCCTTCTTCACCATCACTGCCCGGCCGGTCGCCGCGGCAGCGAGCAGCAAATCGGTCTGGCGGCACAAGAAGGCCGGAATCTGCAAATAGTCGGCCACTTCGGCCACGGGTGCGGCCTGCGTACTCTCGTGGATGTCGGTGATAATCGGCAATCCCGTCTCTTCCTTCACGCGAGCGAGCACGTCGAGGCCGCGTAGAAGGCCCTCCCCTCGGAATGAGTCGATGGACGTCCGATTGGCCTTGTCGAACGATGACTTGAAGACGATGTCGAGCTCAGGCAGCCGCTTCCCTAAGAGCACCAATTCCTGCGCCACCTCGAGGCACAACTCTAGAGACTCGATGACGCACGGGCCCACGATCAATAGCAACCTGTTGGTTCTCGTCATCGATCCTCCTCCGCGCCTGCCCGGCGGCACCGCATTCTAGCGAGGTAAGAAATACTGAATTCCTGCGAAGTTAACGAGCGACCCAGACGCGATGCGCTCCACGGCACGCTCAATACGTCCCCGTGCTTCGTCACGACAGGGCCTCTTCGTAAACCGCGATGGTCGATCGTGCCATCGCGTCGAGGGAGAAGTCACTTACCGCTCGACGCCGGCCCGCGCGACCAAATGCTTCCGCGGTGGCGTAGTCGCCCGCCAGTCGGGCTATTGCCGAAGTCCACCCCGCAACATCGCCCGGCGGCACGAGCAAACCCGTCGAGCCGTGCTTCACGATCTCGGGTAACGAGTCGATTTCGCTGGCGATCACGGGACGGCCAGCAGCCATCGCCTCGAGCGCGGCCAAGCCGAACCCCTCGCCAAAGCCCGGCTGCGTAGGGAACGCCATGAGATCGCAGGCGTTCATAAACTCAGGAATGTCCGCCACGAATCCCAGGAACCGGACACGGCCGATCGGCAGAGCGGCAGCTCGTTGCTCGAGCACAGTCCGCAGCGGCCCGTCCCCGGCGACCAAAAGCCGCACATTTGGGTAGTCGTCCAACGCAGCCAACGCTTCGATCAGCACGTCATGGCCCTTGAACGGGACGAGACGAGAGGCGACGCCGACGACGACGTCGTGCGGCCCTACGCATAAAGCCCGGCGCTCCTCGACACGACGATCAGCGGAGAGCTCCCAATTGCCGGCGTCGATTCCGTAGTGAACCACTCGGACTCGATTGGCCGCTGCAATACGGTACTGTGCGAGCCACGCAGCGACGTGATGAGATATTGCGATGATTACTCGAGAGAAATGGGCTGCCGTACGCGCCGCAGTGCGGTACGGCTGCCGCGCGAGTTTCGGGTGGCTGCCGTGCTCCGACGTCACTCCGACGCAGTGCTCAAGCCGCGCCGCAATCTGACCGTGAAGATCAGCATGGATTAGATGGGTGTGCACGATGTGCGGCTTGAAGGAACGGATTTCTCGTCGGAGCCGCTGAATTGCCATTGGATTGAGGTCTGGTCCAGCAGGAACGACATGTACATCGACCGCCTTCGCTCGAAAGGCATCAGCCAGCAGCGCGACATCGCCGGCACCCAGCAGACATACGCGAACGGTGACGCCAGACTCTCGCAGTGCAGGCAACAATGTCAAGAGATGACGCTCAGAACCACTGATCCCGGTGGCTTTTTGGATATGAAGCACTCGCATCGGCACGACGATCTGCTACGAGGAGCGCAGCTGGAGTCGGCTCATCGGTCGCATTAGCGCGAGTGCGTTTTACAGTGCTTCGACATTGGAACCGCTGAGGCAATTGCGACAGTCGAGCACGTAGTTCGCGTGTGCGCCAATGACATCCAAGTCGAAGTCGTCGTGATCCACTAGTAGCACGACGGCTTCGGCAGCCGAAACCTCTTCAGGTGTCAGATCGACGCGTAGGACCGCTTGCGGCACATAGCTATCCAGTACGTGGGGGTCGGCGACTCGAACGTCCGCGCCCATCGCCACGAGCTGACCTGCGATTCGCTGCGACGGAGATTCCCGCGCGTCGCCGGTGTTCTTCTTGTATGCCAGCCCGAGCAGGAGGATCCTGCGATCACGTAGAGCCAGTCCGCGTCGGTTCATCGCGACCACGAGCCGCTTGACCACGTAGTCGGGCATGTGATCGTTGATGTCGTTAGCCAGCTCGACGAAACGGAAATTGTGACCAAGGGAACGGCGCACTCGCCAGGATAGGTAGGACGGATCGATAGGCAGACAATGCCCACCGACGCCGGGGCCGGGAATGAACTTCATATAGCCAAATGGCTTGGTCGCCGCGGCGTCGATCGATTCCCAGATGTCGATGCCAAGATCGCGAGCGAACATAGCGAGTTCGTTGACGAGAGCAATGTTTACGTGACGGAAGGTGTTTTCGAGCAACTTAG
>DATKCX010000445.1:0-8246 GCA_035512975.1 Ilumatobacter sp. | reverse complement strand
AGCAGCGACAGGCGGGCACGCATGTCTGCCTCGTTCGGATACGCGTGGTCCAGTGTGACCGTGGCGGTGCGGTACCGACGGAAGAGCGCAGGGTGATCGCCGACGAGCACCGCAACCAAGATCGCTGCCATGAGTGCTGGGCTCACCCAAGCTGGCGTCACCGGGAATCCGCCCAACATGCCGAGCGTGAGCGCTGCGAAGTAGTACGCCACCTCGCCTTGATCCATCTCCGCCGACCGCAGTCGGATGATCGACAACACGCCGAACAGTCCGAGCCCGAGCCCAGCACTGATCTCGGCGGACGAAAGAGCCTGGGTCACGCCGAGCACGCCGACGTTGACGCCAAGCAGCGCCAACACGAGTTCTCGACGGTGGTGACGCGGGAAGTAGAGCGCGAAGGTCAAGATCGAGATGGCAACGATGTCGATGGCGAACAGTTGAACAAGAGGCATACAGCAGGTGTACGACACCAACCTGTGGGTTGGCTGAGAGTGGCCCGATAGCTCCCTGAATACGTGCTGCTGCGCCGGCACGCCTCGTCGAATGCGCGAAGGGATAGTGCCTGGCACTATCCCTTCGCCGGGCGGTCCGCGGTGCAGTCTCAGCAAACTCACAGCTGACCAACGGCCGAACGCACAGGTTCAACGACTGGGATCTGGATCATGAAACGCCAACGACCGATTTCCCGACCCCTCCGCCGGATCGTCATTGGTGCTCTTGCGATGGCGAACGTTGCCGTACTGGCCGGGTGTTCGGCAACCACCGACGTGGGAGCCACCGGGATCTCGGTCACCACCTCAGATACTGCCGTGCCAACCGACACGGAGTCCTCATCGTCGGAATCGATGGATTCGACGGATTCGACGGACAACTCAACGGCGTCGGTTGACGAGCCCCCGCCGACGAGCATCGACGTTGGCGTCGATGTGGATGAGGATATGGATGTGGATGTGGACGATTTCGGTGCCGTCGGAACGCTTCAGAGCTCGACCACGCACTCGATCTCGCTGGAATTCGACGACGCAACCTTCGACGCAATGATCACGACCTACACCACCACCCAAGAGAAGGACTGGATCGAGGCAACCGTCACCATCGACGGCGTGACCTACGAACAGGCAGGCATCCGCTTGAAAGGCAACTCGTCCCTCCGAAGCATCGCCGGCGGCGGACTTGGCGGTCCGGGCGGGCTCGCCGACGCCACAACGGACGTCGGCGATGCCGAATCGCCCGAGACACTGCCGTGGCTGGTCAAACTCGACAAGTTCGTCGACGACCAGAACCATGAAGGCCTCACCGACTTGGTCGTGCGATCGAACAGCTCGTCGACATCGCTGAACGAAGCGCTCGCACTGGAACTGCTCGGCCTTGCCGGGCTCGCGTCCCAGGACGCCATCGCCGCCGGATTCAGCGTGAACGGCAGCACGCCGGTGTTGCGGCTCGTGATCGACAACCCCGACGACGAGTGGATGGCCGAGGAACTCGATGCAACGGGCGCGCTGTACAAGGCCGAAGCGGGAGGCGACTACAGCTACCGCGGCGATGACCCCGAGGCGTACACCGACGTGTTCGACCAGGAGGCCGGCAAGGACAACACCGACCTCGCTCCCCTGACCGAGTTCCTCGACTTCATCAACAACAGCGACGACGCAACGTTCGAAGCAGAGCTTGCGGACCGTCTCGACGTCGACAAGTTTGCGACCTACCTGGCAATGCAGGACCTGCTGGGCAACTTCGACGACATCGACGGCCCGGGCAACAACTCGTACCTCTTCTACGACACCGAGTCCGGTCAGTTCACCGTGGTGCCGTGGGACTACAACCTCGCGTTCGGCCAGATGCCCGGCGGGGCGGGCGCTGGCCGACCGGGCGGCGGGCAACCGCGGTCTGACGGCGAGATGCCGACGCCTGCCGGTGACCTCCCCGACATGCCCACAGACTTTCCAGCAGACTTCCCGGGCGACTTCCCGTCTGGCATGCCTTCGGGCGACTTCCCGGCAGGTGAATTCCCGACTGGTGACTTTCAAGGGCCGGGCGGACGTGGCGGCGGAATGATGGGCGGAGGGAACATTCTCGTCGAGCGGTTCCTGGCCGTCGACGCGTGGCAAGAGCTCTACCAGACACGTCTTGCCGAACTGCAGGTATCGCTGATCGACAGCGGGCTCGCCACCAACGTCTTGGCGGCGTGGGCAGAGATCGTCAGCACCACCGGATTGGTCGACGAGACCACGGTGGCCGAAGAAGTAGCCCGACTCTCGTCACAGTTCAGCTGATCGACCAGCGAGTCACCGGTTGGTCGCTGGCTTCGGCCGGTGCCTCAGGCGAGCGCGGCGGCGGTCTCGAGATCGAGTACGGCATGCGCGAAGCGGCCGACAGCCGCGGCATGGATCTCCTCGGGGTTCATCCACTCGAGGCTCGTCAGCCACGCCATCAGACCGAAGGCCATGTGGCGCCGGTAGTCGAGCCACATGTCATCGAACGAGGGAGCCTCGGCACCGGCCGCCACAATCCGAGCGAGGTATTCGCGGACGAGGTCTTGCTCGCTCCTGCGCCTATCGGCGGTATCGAGCGCCGACCCGACGAAGTAGGCCACGTCGTGGGCACACCTCATCCGACACATCGTCTGCCAGTCGACGAGACCAAGCGTGCCGTCGGGACGTTGGAACCAGTTGCCGATGTGGGCGTCGCCGTGAGTCAGCACCAGCGACCCGGTTTCGTTCTGGTCGACCCATCTCCAGAAGAGGTCGATGATGTGCTGCGGACGGTGCAGTTCGGTGGGAATCGCGGCGGATCGCAGCGGAAGCGCGAGGAACGAGGCCACACGATCGGCGTCCATCGTTGCGAAGTACTGGCCCGAAGGGTTGTCTCGTGTGACGTAGCAGTCGAGGCTCGGATGTGAGTGCAGCATCGGGCTGTTCCAGGTGGCGGCGTGATATCCGGCGATCAAGCCGAGCCCTTCTGCTACTTCATCGACCGTCATCGGCGATGTCGCCCGGCAAAAGTTTGCCGACGCCGCACGCAGGTCGTCGAGCACGACCACACCGAGACGCGAAGCCGAGTCGGCTCCTGCCCACCACGCGCCCGAGCCGGTCGCTGGCAAGGTCGGGGCGATGTCGCGATAGAAGATCGCCTCCCGCTCGTAGATCCCGGTCGCCGCCATCAGCGGGCCGTTCTCCTTGAGCCCACCCTTCACACACACCGATTCGGGTGCGCCATCCGGCCTCCCCGCGCCGCCGTAGGTGAGGAGCGCGAGGACCTTCGTGGCCGTTCCGTCGAGCACGTCTTCGATGTCGACGCCGGTCACCTCCACGCCTGGAAATCGCTCCTGCAACGCCCCGGTCAACCACGTGGGTGTGATCTCTTCGATCGATGTCGGGATCGTCACCATCAGCGGAACCCCCGGAAGAATTGGCGCACCTCGTCGACGAACAAGTCCGGAACCTGCAATGCGGCGAAGTGGCCGCCGCGCGGCATCTCGGACACGTGAACGAGGTTGAGTGCCTCGCGCGCCCAAGCGAGAGGCATTCGGTAGTGCTCACCTGGGAAGTCCGCGTAGCCGGTCGGCACGGTGACCTGCGGAGGGGTCGACTGCCCACCCACGCCGGAGTTCTCGAAGTACCACCGCGCCGACGAGTTGATCGTCTGGGTCGCCCAGTAGATCGTGATGTTCGTGAGCAACTCGTCTCGGCTGAACTCGCGCTCGACATCGCCGTCGCAATCGGTCCATGCCCGGAACTTGTCGACGATCCAACCGGCGAGTCCGGCTGGTGAGTCGTTCAGCGCGCTGCTCACCGTCTGAGGGCGGGTGCCCTGGATCTTCCAGTAGCCGGTGTCCTGGTCGAGGAACCCGAACGTCTTCATCGCCCGCTCGAGATCCTCCCCCGCCAGCCCCGCGAACGGGTCGCCGAGCGGCGGCGCGACCGGGATCAGGTTGAGATGGACAGCAGCCACGCGCTCGGGGTGGAGCTCACCGAGCAGCGCCGAAATCTGTGCGCCGATGTCTCCGCCCTGCGTGACGAAGCGGTCGTAGCCGAGCCCGCTCATCAGCTCGGCGAATGCGCCCGCGACCACGCGCCCGGTCACCCCGCGCTGCGTGGTGGGTCCGGAGAATGCGAAGCCCGGAAGTGAGGGAGCGACGACGTGGAACGCGTCTGCGGCGTCACCACCGTGAGCGACCGGATCGGTCAGCGGACCGATGACGGAAAGGAATTCGGCCACCGAACCGGGCCAACCATGGGTCAGTATGAGCGGCATCGCGCCCGGCTCCGGCGATCGGGCGTGGAGGAAGTGGATCCGAAGGCCGTCGATCTCGGTGATGTACTGGGGGAACGCGTTGAGCCGAGCTTCGGCTGCTCGCCAATCGAACGTGGTGGCCCAGTACTCGCACAGGTCACGGAGGTATGCGACGTCGACCCCGTACTCCCACGTGGTATCCGGCAACTGGTCGACCCAGCGGGTTCGCGCGAGACGCTCACGCAGATCGTCGAGCACCTCGTCTGGCACATCGACAAGGAATGGATCAATGTTCACGGCACCTGCTTTCCGGCGAGTTTGTCTCGCAGCGTTCGTTTGAGGATCTTCCCGGTCACGTTCTTCGGTAAGTCGTCGACGAAGAAGATGCTCGTTGGCTTCTTGTAGCCGGCGAGTCGCTCGACGCAGTGCGCGATCAGCTCCTCGGCCGAAGCCGTAGCGCCGCTGCTGAGCACGATCGCGGCAGCGACGTTCTCCCCCCACGTGCTGTCCGGGAGCCCGAAGACGGCCACCTCCCCCACCGCCGGATGTTCGGCGAGCACCAGTTCGACCTCGCGTGGATAGACGTTCTGCCCGCCCGTCTTCACCATGTCGCGCTTGCGATCGACGATGTACACGTATCCCTGCGAATCCTGGCGAGCCAGGTCGCCGGTGCGTAGCCAACCGTCGACCATCACCTCGGCGGTGGCGTCGTCACGCTGCCAGTAGCCCGACATCGAGTACGAGCTGCGGACGCACAGTTCGCCGACCTCGCCGGGCGGCATCGGCGTCATGTCTTCGTCGACGATCGAGACCGCGGCGAGCGACATCGGGCGACCACACGAACCCAGCAGCTCAGGCTCCGACTCCAGCGCGCGGCGATGCTCGGCGTTGTCCATGAACGTCACCAGCAGGGTCGTCTCGGTCTGTCCGAACCCGGTGTCGAGGGCACCGAACCGTTCCGAGAGGGCCTGTGCCATCGAGCGCGACATCGGCATTCCGCCATAACTCAGCGAACGCACCGATGACACGTCGGCCGTAGCCCACGCCGGATGGTCGAGCACGAACCTCGCCATCGTGGGAGCGAGCGCCGTTCGCGTGATCCGGTGTTGCTCGATGAGACCCAACCACTCGCCCGGTTCGAAAGCCGGGGTGACTACGATCTCGGCCGCCCGCAGGTGGTAGACGAACACTTGGAAGCCGGCGGCGTGACACATGGGGAACGTCATCAGCACCCGCTCGCCCACGCTCAGGCCGAGCTCCAGCCCGTATGACAATGCCGCGGTGGTGATCGCCCGGTGGCTGATCATCGCCCCTTTCGGGAACCCGGTCGTGCCGCTCGTGTAGATCAAGCAGGCGATGGCCTCATCGCTGATCGACACCTGCGGCTGCGTCGCCGACGCGGCGTCGAGCGTCTCCTCATACGACCTCACATTCGACGATGCGTTCGAACGTGCCGGCGCCCCGATCACCAGCACATGCTCGATCGATGTCACCGCCGAAAGCACTTCACCGGCCGCGGACCAGAAGTCGTGCTCGACGATCAGGACCCGCGCCCCGGCGTCGCTGAGGATCGACGCCCATTCCTTCGGGTTGAGTCGGTAGTTGAGCATCGTCAACGTCATCCCCGCCGACGGCACGCCATAGAGCGCCTCGACGTACTCGGGAATGTTGCGCGCCAGGATTCCAACCCGATCACCAACGTCGGCCAGCGTGCCGAGCGCGTTGGCCAGTTGATTGGCACGCGAGCCGAGCTCGGCGAACGAGATCCGTCGAGCACCACTGATCACCGCCACCCGGTCGGGCCAGTTGGTCGAGTTCAGATTGATGATTTCGCTGATGAGCATGTCGCTCCTCTCCGTCGGTGACAGGTGCCAACGCCTGTCATTGGTGAACCCCCGTCGTCACTCGAATCTCGGGCATCACGTCGGACAACAGGCGTCGAGCCTGCTCCACGGAGTTGTCACGCGAGCAAGGCAGCAACACGAAGTGCTGCACGCCGGCATCGACGAACTGCTGGAGTCGCCCGATGACGTCACTCGTGGTTCCAGTGGCGGCGACTCGATCGATCAGCGGCCCGAACCGCGCACCGTCGCCCGCCTGCCCCGTGCCGATGAACTCCAACGCGTTGCCCTTGGCGGTCTCGCGGTCGTCATCGAGGCTGACGTACAGGAAGCACAACCATTGGAAGTCGGTGAGCTCTCGACCCGCCGACGCCGCTTCCTCCCGAATCGCCTCGACCGAGGTTCGGTACTGATCAGGCGAGAACAAGAAGGGCATCCATCCGTCGCCGACGCGGGCAGCGCGGCGCATCGCCGGCGACTTGCGGCCAGCGACGATGATCGGCGGCCCACCCAACCGGCACGGTGGCGGGGCGATGCCGACGTCTTCCATCGACCAGAATCGGCCATGGTGCTCGATCGCGGGTTGCCGCCAGAGGGCTTTGATGAGGTCGATCGCCTCATCGGTGCGCGGGCCACGTTCCTCGATCGACACCCCCATCGCGTTGAACTCAGACGGGTACTCGCCTCCGACGCCAACACCGAGCGTGACCCGCCCGTTGGTGAGGCGGTCGAGCTCAGCGAACTGCTTGGCGACCAGCACCGGATGGTAGAGCGACGCGAGCAACACGGCGGTGCCGACGGTTGCGGTCGACGTCAGTGTTGCCAGACGCGTCACCCCGACGACACATTCGGGATCCTCGCGTCCAGACGCTATGTGGCCAGGTGCCCAGAACGAGTCGGCTCCGAGCTGCTCGATCTCGGCGATCTCATCAGCGCTCCAATCGACCGGCACGAATCCGGCCTGAAGTCGATTCACGTCTACCGCTCCCCTATCCCCATTGGAAACAGTGTAATCATCCAACTGTTTCGGTTCAAGAGTCGAGCGAACTACTCGAAGCGCGCTGGCCTCTTCTGGACGAATGCTCTAATGCCTTCGTGCCCATTCGGAGAGGCAGCAGCTGCTGCAATGCGGCGGCCTTCCAATTCCATCTGAGTTTCGAGTGGGTTGGCAAAGGTGGTCAAAAGCAGTTCCTTCACGGCACTGTTTGCCATCAGCGAGCCGTTCGCGAGCTTTGCCGCCATGTCCGCCGCCGCAGTGGGCAGGTCCGCGTCGCCGACCACCGCCGAAATCAAACCCCAATCGAGTGCCTCCTCGCTTGTGAGCGTTCGATTTGTGAACATGAGTTCCTGTGCCTTGCGTAGTCCGACCAAACGAGGCAAGAAGTACGTCGAGCCGCCGTCGGGGCTCAATCCGATGCTGGTGTACGCCATCGTGAACTTGGCAGAGGATGCGGCCACAACGATGTCGCCTGTGAGTGCCAGGCTGAATCCGGCTCCTGCGCACGTGCCGTTGACAGCAACTACGAGGGGTGCATTCATTCGCTGGAACGTGGAGATGGCCCGATGCAGTTCATCGGCCATGCGCTTGACTTCCTGCCCGACGTTGGAGCCAGCGCCAGCCATCGCCTTGACGTCGCCTCCTGCGCTGAAGAACCGACCGTTCCCCGATAAGAGCACTGCCTTGACATTCGAATTCAGATCGCAGTGCTGGGCCACGGTTGCGAGTTCTGAGGCCATCGTGAGATTGAAGCCGTTTGCCGCTTCGGGGCGATTCAACCGGATTGTTGCAACTCGATCCAGGATCTCGAAATCGAGCGTGGTCAGGTCTTTGAGCATGGCGTGGATCCGTCCTGGGTGTGGGGGTGCGAGGCAACAGGGAAATTGATTTGTCGCCGAAACACCGATCCTGTCTCCAGAACATCGGACCGCCAGCACAGCGCAGAGCCGCAAGCGGCCCCACTCTGGCTCGCGAAAGCATTCATGCGAACGACGCAACAATGCCAGAAATGCAGCATGCCCAGCCAGGCGGCGTTCTGACATCGCCACCAACCGAGGTCGATTCGACGAGAAGGCCGCCGCGGCTCGAATCAGTCGGCGAGGAGAACTGCGAGAGGCGCGAGCGGCACGATGCCGGTCGCTCTCTCGGTCATGGCCGGTCTTCGGCAACGAGCA
>DATKCX010000444.1:0-3352 GCA_035512975.1 Ilumatobacter sp. | reverse complement strand
CCTGCGGAAATGTTTGTTGATGACGCGCGCGCCGTTTTGGATGTCGTTCGGGCGGGGGCTGACGAAGCGGAGCGCCTGCGAAGGTTGCCAACGAGCACCGTGACGGCTCTCGGTGAGGCTGGCCTGTTCACCATGTGTCTGCCTGCCGCGTACGGCGGAACCGGTGAAGGGCCGGTCGGCCTGCTCGATGCCACGATCGAACTGGCGCGCGCCGACGGTGCAGCTGGTTGGTGTGCTTCGATCGCTTCCACCACGTCGTCGCTCGCAGCGTTCGTCGAGCCCGACGTTGCCCGCACGGTCTACACCTCGCCGCAGGTGCCCACTGGCGGCGTGTTCGCACCGAACGGAACCGGCGACATCGTCAACGGGGTGCATCGGGTCACCGGGCGCTGGCAATGGGGGAGCGGCACTCAGCACTCGGAATGGATCGTCGGCGGTTTTCGAGCCGGCGACGGCACACAGCGCGTCGGGTTCTTTCGCGCCGACCAAGTGACGTTTCACGACACATGGCACACGTCGGGTCTGCGTGGCACCGGCTCGCTCGACTTCTCCGTGGAAGCTGCGGATGTCGAAGACGATTTCGCGTACATCGTGGGCGCGCCGCAACGGGTTGAAGAGCCGGTGGCCCGGTTTCCCAACTTCACGCTGTTGGCGCTTGGCGTGTCGTCCTCGGCGCTGGGCATCGCACGACGAGCACTGGATGAACTCATCGAGGTTGCGGAGGGCAAGAAGCCGCAATACTCCACGCGCACCCTCGCCGAGAGTTCTTTCACCCAGAGCGAGTTCAGCCGTGCCGAAGGGCGTTGGCGTGCGGCCCGCGCATACTTGCGTGACGAGGTCGGTGCAGCATGGGAGAGCGCTGTCGAGGGTGGGCACGTATCGGTTGGCCAGCGCGTCGCCATTCGCCTCGCGGCAGCGCACGCGGTCACCGAGTCGGTGGCCGCCACCACCGCAGCGTGGCAACTCGCCGGCGGCACGGCGGTCTACGACACGAGCATTCTCGGGCGTTGCCTCCGCGACGTGAACGTGGTCACCCAGCACATCATGGTGGCCCCGAAGTTGCACGAGACACTCGGCAAGCACCTGCTGGGTGCCGACTTCAACCCAGCGATGATCTAGCCGTGACAACACTCGACACGATGGAACGAACAGACGGGGAACAGCAATGAGTGACGACGACATGAACGCGATCGCCATGAACACGATCGACACGAACACGATCGACACGAACACGATCGACTCCAGCACGACCAACATGGACACGATCGACGTTCTGAGAACGACGCGAGCCATCCGCCGCTTCACCGATCAGCCGGTCAGCGACGCCGACATCGAACGATGCCTGCAGGCCGCTCAACAGGCACCTTCCGGCGGCAACGTGCAACCCCAGCAGTACCTCGTGCTCACCGACCCGGCTGTCAAGCAAGCGGTCGGGGAGTGGTATCGCAAGGCGTACCACCGCTATGAGGCATCGCTGCCGACTCGCGAGTTTCCCGACCCGACGGCGCAATCGTCGTGGGAACGCACCACCGAGGCCAGCCGTCATCTCGCCGACCACTTGGGCGACGCGCCCGTGGTCGTGCTGTTCTTGCAACCGATCATTCCGTGGGGGTCGTCCGACGCGGAGGGGCCGCTCGACATCGGCAGGCTCGATGCATCGGTGTATCCAGCGGTTCAGAACTTTTGCGTCGCGGCCCGATCGATTGGCCTCGGGACCGCGCTCACCACGGTCATCCGCGTGTACACCGCTGAGGTGTTGGAACTGCTCGGCGTTCCCACCGACCGCTACGAGATCGCAGCGTTGGTACCAGTCGGCTACCCCCGCGGAAACTTCGGGGTCGCACCACGCAAACCCGCGGCCGCAGTGACCCACTGGAACACGTGGTCCAACAAACGCCGCTGACGCCCGCTACCGCGGAGGCCCCCGCATCGCCGTCCATGCCAAGTGCCAGACCGTCAGGTGTCACACCTGCGCCTCGTCACCCAGACGTAATTCTGGCGATAGCGTTGTAGGGCTATGTCTGAGAACCCCCTCTCCGGTCGTACTGCCAAGCGCGACGACCTTCGCAACCTTGCGATCGTCGCGCACGTAGACCACGGCAAGACCACATTGGTCGACTCCCTCCTGCGCCAGTCGGGTGCGTTCAGCGCCCACGAAACCCTCACCGACCGCGTGATGGATTCCAACGATCTCGAGCGCGAGAAGGGCATCACCATCCTCGCCAAGAACACCTCGGTGCCTTGGCACGGCGTCACGCTCAACATCGTCGACACGCCCGGCCACGCCGACTTCGGTGGCGAAGTGGAACGCGCGCTCACCATGGTCGACGGCATCGTGTTGCTCGTCGACGCCGCCGAGGGCCCGCTGCCGCAAACTCGTTTCGTGCTGCGCAAGGCGCTCGCATACGCGATGCCGGTGATCCTGGTCATCAACAAGGTCGACCGTCCCGACGCACGCATCGCCGAAGTCGTCGACGAGGTCTACGAACTGTTCATGGACCTCGACGCCAGCTCCGACCAACTCGATTTCCCCATCGTGTACTGCTCGGGTCGCGACGGCTGGGCCACGCTCGACGCCGACGGCCTCGGTGCCAGCCAACACGGAGCCGATCTCGCGCCACTGTGCGACGTCATCTTGTCGACCATCCCGGCACCGTCGTACACACCCGATGCGCCACTCCAGGCGTGGGTGACGAACCTCGACGCCAATGCGTATCTCGGTCGGCTCGCGCTGTGTCGCATCATCGAGGGCACCATTCGCAAGGGTCAGCAGGTCACGTGGTGTCGCATCGACGGCACGCAGGTCAAAGTCAAAGTGGTGGAGCTGTTCCTCACCGAGGCCCTCACCCGCGTCTCGGTCGACTCGGCCGGCCCCGGCGACCTCGTGGCCGTCGCTGGAATCGCCGAGATCTTCATCGGCGAGACGCTGGCCGACCCCGACAACCCGGTACCACTGCCCGTCATCACCGTCGACGAGCCCGCCTTGTCGATGACGATCGGCATCAACACCAGCCCGCTCGCGGGACGTGAAGGCACGAAGGTCACAGCGCGCCTCATGAAGAGCCGCCTCGACGCCGAACTCGTCGGCAACGTGTCATTGCGGGTGAACAACACCGATCGCCCCGACGCGTGGGAAATTCAGGCTCGCGGCGAGTTGCAGCTCGCGATCCTGGTCGAGTTGATGCGCCGCGAGGGCTTCGAGATGACCGTCGGCAAGCCGCAGGTCGTCACCAAGATGATCGACGGCAAGCTCTGCGAGCCGATGGAGCACATGACCATCGATGTACCCGAGGACTACGTCGGTGTGGTCACCCAGCTACTCGGCCTGCGCAAGGGCCGGATGGAGCAGATG
>DATKCX010000443.1:0-10247 GCA_035512975.1 Ilumatobacter sp. | reverse complement strand
ATCAGGCGAACCCGGCAGCCCGGTGGGGATCAGCGCGTTCATGGTGCCGTGTGACGATCCTGGCTTCAAGATCGAGTTCTTCTGGTGGACGTTCAACATGCCGTCGGACCATCCCGAGGTGTCACTCACCGACATTCGGGTACCCGAAACCGCACTGTTCGGTCGGCTCGATCATGGCTTGGAGTTGGCGCAGCACTTCGTTCACGAAAACCGCATTCGACAGGCGGCATCGTCGCTGGGCGCAGCTCAGTACTGCATCGACCTGGCGGTCGCGTACGCCAACAATCGGACGACGTGGGGCAAGCCGCTGTCGACCAACCAAGCAATCCAGTTCCCGTTGGTGGAGTTGCACACCGAAGCAGCGATGTTGCGACAACTGATCCGCCAAACCGCATGGCTGATGGACCAGCAGCACCACATGGAGGTCACCCATCAGGTGTCGATGTGCAACTACCGGGCGAACCGGTTGGTCTGCGATGCGGCCGACCGGGCCATGCAAACCTGCGGCGGCATGGGCTACACCCGCCACATGCCGTTCGAGCACATCTACCGCCACCACCGGCGCTACCGCATCACCGAGGGAGCCGAAGAGATTCAGATGCGAAAGGTCGGCCAGCATCTCTTCGGCTTCGGCAAGAGGTAGCCAACGAGTAGGGGCAACGAGAATGGAAGGGTGACTTGCGGAAATCGGACACGACGATCGGCGTGCATGGTGATGTCTGATTTCCGCTGTTGGGGGAGTCAGCGTTGCGCCATGATGGTGTGCATGAACGATCTCGACGTGCTCAGTGTTCTCGACATCTCGGACCATGAGCGTTGCTACCGGGCGGCCAGCAGCCGCGACGCCAGGTTCGACGGGATGTTCATCGTGGCCGTGCGAACGACGGGTATCTACTGCCGCCCCAGCTGTCCGGCCGTCACGCCCAAGCGTTCGAACGTGCAGTTCTATCGATCGTCGGCCGCGGCGCAACACGGTGGCTTTCGAGCGTGCAAGAGATGCCGCCCCGACGCAGCGCCAGGGTCGCCGGAATGGGACCTGCGCACCGACCTCGTTGGTCGCGCCATGCGCATGATCGCGGATGGCGTGATCGACCGGGACGGGGTAGATGGTTTGGCCGGCCGCCTCGGCTACAGCACTCGACACCTGAACCGGGTGCTCACCGATGAACTGGGCGCAGGCCCTCTGGCACTCGCACGCGCGCAACGCTCGCAGACGGCACGAACCCTGATTGAAACCACCGACATGGCCATGACCGACATAGCGTTTGCGGCCGGGTTCGGCAGCGTGCGGCAGTTCAACGACACCATTCGCGAGGTGTTCGCGATAGCGCCCGGGGAGCTTCGACGCAAGGCCGCGAACGCCAAGTCGAGCCCGCCCGGAACCGTGCTGGTGCGGTTGCCGACGCGGCAACCGTTCGCCGGCGAGCAGCTGATGGAGTTCTTCGCGGCGCGGGCGTTGCCAGGTGTCGAGCACGTCGCCGATGGCGTGTACTCACGTTCGCTCGATCTGCCACGCGGCCACGGCGTGGTCGACGTGACGCTGGGTATCGGTTGCGTGCATGCCCAGTTCCAACTCGCCGACTGGCGCGACCTCGCCCCCGCCGTGTGGCGGATACGCCGCCTGTTCGATCTCGACGCAGATCCCGTGGCGATCGACGAGTTGCTCGGAGCCGACCCAACGCTTGCTCCACTGGTCGCTGCCGTGCCCGGGCTGCGCGCCGCCGGCTCCGTTGACCCCTTGGAGACAGCCGTAAAAGCAGTGGTCGGGCAGCAAGTGTCGGTTGCTGGAGCCCGAACGGTGCTCGGTCGAGTGAGCGTCGCGATCGGTGAGCCGCTCGCGATTGCACACCGGCATGTGTCACATCTCTTTCCATCCGCACAGCGACTCGCCAGCGCGGAACCATCGGTGTTCCCCATGCCGAAAGCGCGAGCAGCGACCGTGCAACGAGTTGCCGCTGCGGTGTTGAGTGGCGACGTGCGATTCGACGCCATCCGTGCCGACGTTCGCGAACAGCTGCTGGCACTACGTGGCATCGGCCCGTGGACCGCCGACTACATCACGATGCGCGCCCTCCGCGATCCAGACGTGTTTCTCGACTCCGATCTGGTGGTGAAGCACGCGCTCGCCGCCCACGACCTCAACGCCACTCACGCCGACCGATGGCGTCCGTGGCGTACCTATGCCATGCATCACCTGTGGCGTTCCGAGATTCCCCAGCTAGGAGAGCAACCAACATGAGCACAATTCGCGAGACGTCTCACCAGCCATCTCACCTGTATCGCCGTCGTTTGCCATCGCCGATCGGCACGATCAACGTGGTCGCCACCGACACGCCCAGCGGCGGCGCGATCGCGGCCATCTTGTGGGACACCGACGCGCCGATCAGCGAGGGAGCGGCCCACAACCCAGTGGAACGTCACTTCGCCGGCCGTTGCGTCGTCGAAGCCGACGCCGGGGATCATGCCGTGCTCGATCTGGCAGTGACGCAATTGGAGGAGTATTTCGCTGGGAAGCGAATCGAGTTCGACCTGCCGCTCAGTCCTGGTGGCACCGCGTTTCAACAACAGGCATGGGCGACGCTGCGGACGATTCCGTTCGGCGAGACGATGACGTACGGCGAGCAGGCGGCTGAAATGGGCGACGCTCGCAAGGCACGCGCCGTGGGTTCGGCCAACGGTCAGAACCCGATCCCGATCGTGGTGCCATGCCACCGTGTGATCGGCAGCACCGGCAAACTCACCGGGTTCGCAGGTGGGCTCGGCGTGAAGGCGTGGCTGCTCGAGCACGAACGGTTCACGCTCATGCGGGGAGGATCCTCTTGAGCGCTTCCCTCAGAGGCGATTGCGGTCGCGAGCTGATTGCTCGCGACGGGCGCGTGCTGCGTCTTGCTTGCGCTGGCGCATTTCCTGGCGCTTGGCCTTGATGGCGGCACGCTCTTCGTCGCTGACCTCAGGGCCAGTGATGATCGGGCTGATCGGCTTCGGCTCGGCCGGCGGTAGCTTCACGAGTTCGTCGTTCTTCAAGAGGTCGCGAATGATCGCCGAAGCTGGAGCTTCGCCCACCACGGTGGAAGCCAACATCATCTGGGTGACTTCCAGGCCGTGCCGTTCGACCAGGCCGGGAGTGACCGCCTGGAGTTGATCGGTTGAGGGGTTCTCGGCGTGATCGGCGAGTTGTTCGATGCAATCGGCAAGGCATTTGTCGGTCAGCACGAGCGCCAGGCTCTCCATCGTGCCGTCGAGCCTGCCTTTGGTGGCGGTGGCCCGAACAGCGGCTGGATCGGCCTCGGTGGTGCCAACGAGCTGGTTGAACGCATCACGATGTTCCTCGGGCAACGCCTCGATGATCGCCACGAGGGCGTCGTCGGACATGTTCGAAAACGTGCGGTCGAGCAGCCCGAGGGCCTGGAGGCGGGTCTTCACCTGATTCACGGCATCCGACGCTACCGGGGTACGCGTGCCGATCGATTCATGGAATGCTCTTGCTGTGACCACCGAGCGCTCCCAGCAACTGATCGGGCTGATCGATCTGACCAACCTCGACGACGATGGTGACCAGGCTGCGATCGACGCCCTGTGCGCGATGGCTGCCGAACACCACACTGCTGCGGTGTGCGTGTGGCCCGACTTCGTCGCGCAGGCGTCCGCAGCGCTCGCTGGAACTGGCGTGCGCGTGGCGACGGTGGTGAACTTCCCGACGGGCGACGAGCGGGCGTTCGCGACGGCGAATCTTGCCACGCGCTGTGTCGACAATGGTGCCGACGAGATCGACGTCGTGCTGCCGTACCGAGCGTTCATGGCCGGTGAGTTCCACCGTTGCGACGATGTGTTGCGCTCGGCTCGAATGGCCACTGCGGGCACCGCTCATCTCAAAGTGATTCTGGAAACCGGAGAGCTGATCGATCCACACGTGATCGCCGCGGCAAGTGGGTTCGCCATCGACCATGGTGCCGACTTCATCAAGACGTCCACCGGCAAGTCGCCCACATCTGCCACACCAGCCGCTGTGGCGATCATGCTCGACGCGATCGCCGCCTCGGATCGCACCGTGGGCATCAAGCCGTCGGGTGGAATTCGAACCGTTGCCGACGCGGAGCGGTACCTCGGTTTGGCCGAGGAACGCCTGGGCGTGGGTTGGCCGACGCCGGAAACGTTCCGGTTCGGCGCGAGCGGTCTGCTGAGCGCGTTACTCGACGATTAGACCCTGGTAGTGACCCTGCGCGGTGAGCGCCGCCGTGAACTCGACGGTGTAGGCGTTCGCCGGGTCAGCTCGTAGCGCTTGGTCGAGCGCATGTGCGTCGTCGCCCACCAGGATGCGCCACTCGCCGGAACGCACACCGTCGAGGATGATTCCGGCCGCCGACGCAGCGCTGGTCGGTGCCTCGTTCTCGAAACCGTCGACGCGCATGGCGACGATCGTCCGGATGTCTTCGTTCGAGGCGGCCGACACGTCGATGCCGCGCTTCACGAAGTCTTCGCGCATCTCGTCGATGAACTCGTCTTGCAAGTGCTTGGGGTCGCGACCCGACGCTTCGAACGAGTTGCGCAGGATCGCCGTACCGATGTGGCCGGGCATCACCACAGCCGCGGTGAGGTGCGGAGCGTTCATGCGAAAGTCGACCATCAGTGCCTCGGTGAAGCCCTTCACGGCAAACTTCGCAGCGCTGTACGCGGTGTGCGGACCGTGCGGGCCGAGGCATGCCCACATGCCGTTGATGCTGCTGGTGTTCACCACCTGCCCGCGTTCGGACGCCAGCAGCAGGGGCATGAACGACCGGGTTCCGTTCAGTACGCCACCCCAACACACGCCGAACACCCGGTCCCAGTTCGCTGGGTCCTCTTTGATGATCGACCCGGCACCGGCGATCCCAGCATTGTTGAACAGCAGGTTGATCGACGTGGTGCCGAGTGCGTCGGCAACATGCGCTGCGAAGGCGTCGACGGCGTCGGGATTCGACACATCGGCGACGAAACTGGTGAGCCGAGTTCCTGCTGGCGCGGCTGCCATTGCGATGGCGGTCGTCTCGTCCATGGCTTCCTGCGACACGTCGCACACGGCGACATGACAGCCCTTGGTGGCGAGTTGAACGGTGAGTTCGCGACCCATGCCGGTGCCGCCGCCGGTGACGACCGCCACGAGCCCCGAGAAGTCAGAAATCGGGTTCAAGCGTCTGACGCCTTTCGGAAGTACTTCTGATCAGGTTCGACGGTCTCAACGTCACCGCCTGCTGCCGCCCAGCCGTTGAAACCCACCTCGAGGTGCGCGATGTTGGTGTAGCCGAGCTGTTGCAGCACGTCGGCGGCCAGTGCCGACCGTGCGCCGCCAGCGCAGTGCAGGACGTATCGGTTCTCGAACTGATAGCGATCTTGGTAGTACGGCGACTCCGGGTCGAACCAGAACTCGAGCATGCCCCGCGGGGCGGAACGGGCACCTGGGATTGCACCCTTGTCCCACCGCTCGCGGACATCCCTGATGTCGATCACCGTGACGTCGCCCGCTTCGATCTCTGCTTGGAGTTGCTCGACCGACAGTTCTTCGATGCGATCCTTGGCGGCTGCGACGAGGTCGTTGATGCTGACCCGCTCGGTCATACCCCGAGGCCGGATTTTTCCAGAATGTGCACGCCGCAGGCCGATCCGAGACCGATGACGTGAGCGAGCCCCACCTTCGCGCCCTCGATCTGACGATCGCCCGCCTCACCGCGGAGGTGATGGGCGACTTCCCACACGTTGGCGATGCCCGTGGCGGCGATGGGGTGACCCTTGGACTGCAAACCACCCGACACGTTGACCGGGGTCTTGCCCGTACGCCACGGCGCGCCCGATTCGAAGAAGTCGACCGCGCCACCCGGCTCGCACAACATGAGGTTGTCGTAGTGCACGAGTTCGGCGGTGGCGAAGCAGTCGTGCAGCTCGACGAGGTTGAGATCGCTCGGGCCCACACCGGCCTGCTCGTACGCCTTGGTTGCGGCGTTGCGGGTGAGCGTGTTGACGTTCGGCAAGACCTGGCAGGCCTCTTCGTACGGGTCGCTGGTGAGCACCGAGGCCGAGATCTTCACCGCTCGACGCTGCTGCTCCAACGACAGCGTTCTCAGCTTGGCACCGCTCACCAACACCGCTGCCGCGGCACCGTCGCAGTTCGCCGAGCACATCGGTCGTGTGTTCGGGTACGAGATCATCACGTCGCCCATGATCTGTTCCAGCGACATCGCTTTGGTGTATGCGGCGAGCGGGTTGAGTGTGGAATGGCTGTGGTTCTTCTCGCTGATCTTCGCGAACAGCTCGAACGACGCGCCGCCGTACTTGTGGCCGTATTCCATGCCGATTTGTGCGAACACCCCAGGCATGGCTTCTGTGCCGATGCGCCCATCGATCGGGCCCACCGCTCCGTAGCGGCCTGTGGGAGACCACGTGTTGCTGTCGCTCTTGGTGGTGCCGCCGGCTCCGAGGAGCCCAGCACCCGACAGCTTCTCGACGCCGACGGCGAGGCCCATTTCCACTTCGCCGGACTTGATGGCCATCACCACGGTGCGGAGCGCGGTGGCACCGGTGGCGCAGGCGTTCGACACGTTGTACACGGGGATGCCGGTTTGGCCGACTTGTTTCTGCACGGCCTGACCGGTGGTTTGGCCGATCAGGTTGCCAAACGCCATGACGCCCATGTCGGCCATGCCCACTCCGCCATCGGCGAGGGCCGCGATGATGGCCTGGGAGGCCAAGTCGACTGTGTCGAGTTCGGCGTGCTTGCCGAACTTGGTCATCTTGATGCCGAGGATGAAGATGTCGTCGCTGGCGCTCATGATGCGCTCCCGTTCTGCTGGTCGGTTGGTTCGAAACCGAAGTTGATGGCTTCGGTGCCTGCTTCGTCGAACCCGGTCGAGTATGTCGCGAGGCGAACGCGCATACCGAGCTTCACGTGTTCGGGGTCGGGCGGGCAGTTGATGATGTTGCCGCGGGCGCTCGTGCCACCCAGGTCGACGAGACCAGCGGTGAACGGCACCTCGACACCAGGGGCTGCGAACGCCACGATGGTGAACGAGCGGAGCTCGCCCTCGGTGGCCAGCTTGGCGGTGCGGAACTCGGTGCCGAAGCATCCGGCGCATGCGTTGCGTCGATCGAAGAATCGGGCTCCGCAACTCGTGCACTCTTGAGCGAGCAGGTGCGGTTCGCCGTCGTCGAGTACGAGATAGTCGACGAATGGAATGGTGCCTGGAATTGTGACGGGTGGGCTGGCGGTGTCGGGCATGTGAAGTCCTCGGATTCTGCGGGGGTGTCCTCGCAGTTTCGTCGGCAGCGCCGAGTCGAGTCGAATCGAGCGCGAGAAGAAGGGGTCAGACCCGCTCGTCATGACAGCAAGTCGCGTTGGTTGGCGCTGGGGAACCGGACCTTGAATCTGGTCTCGCCGACGAAGGCGCGAATCCGCTCGATCTCGGCTGCAAGAAGACGCCGGTGCTCCTGGCCGACCGGCGTGGTGAACTCCGTGGCGAACGAGCCGTCTGGTCGCTGCACCCAGCCGCCGACGATTCGACCATCTGCCCACAGCGTTGGTCCGATGTTGCCGTTGGTGTCCATCACCCTCTTGGCGGTTGACGCGTCGAGGTACCACTCGCGTTGCTTCCAGCCCATCGCGGTCGGGTCGAGGCCGGGAAGCACGGCGACCCACGGTTCGCACTCGTCGGTCGGCTCGCCGTCGCCGGGGAGCACCCACCCTGTGTGACCGGTGCCGCTATCGGGAAGGTCGACCTCCTCAGCAGCAACGGCCGCCAGCGCAGCGCGGGTCTGTGCCTTGGTCCATCCGCCCCACCATGCAATGTCGGTTTCGGTCATCGGTCCGAACTGCATGAGCAGGCCGCGCGTCATCGCCGCCGCACCGGTTGCGACATCGATGTCGCGCTCGAAGTGCACCGATTGCTCCGGGACGGTCCACGTGTGTTGTGAGCTGACCCAACTGCCGAGCGGTCTGCCGCGTACCAAGCGTCCATCGAACCCTGCCTGCAGCACCACCCGGCTGAGACCGGACTGGGTGGCGACTCGCCCGGCCGGTGCCGGTCGCACGATCTGACGGTCGAATTCGGGGAGCCGAAGGCAGATGTCTCGAGTCGACAGTGGATCTGTGGTGGCGAGCAGTGCACACACCGCATCGGTTGCGGCGTCGAGCCAGGCGGCGTCCCCATCGAGAAACGCGATCGATTTGCGACGCTCGGCCTCGGAGAGTTTCCGGGTAGAAGCCGCATGTGCCACGCCTGCGACTTCGGGTGTCATCACCCACAACGTCCGACGCATGCCATGGTGGCGCACCAAGGTGCCGGATTCGTGGAGTGCACGGTCGATCAGTTCGATCGTTGGCTCTTGGTGGCGAGCTGCGATCGACAGTGGCACCGTGACCGGGTCGGACGAGTGCAATGCCACCACGGCATCAGCAATGTCGGCGACGTCGTCGACCCGCGTGCCGGGCAGCAACAGGTGCCGGATTCCGATGCGCCGCCGTCGCTCGGCAGCGCTGACTACCAGGAGAGTCGACTTCACTCGTCGGGATGCGAACCGAGGGCCACCGTGATCGTGTCCGACTCGCCGTCACGGAAATACGTGATCGACACCGTTTCATCCGGCTCGTGACGTGCGACCGCCAGCGCGAGGTCGGACGGGCTGGCGATCGGTTCGCCGGCGAAGTCGACGATGATGTCGCCCTCTTGCAGTGCGGAGTCGGCAGCTGCTGTGTCTGGTGCGATCAACACGATCACAGCGCCGGCCACCGGACCGTCGGGTGCGTCGGTGGGCACGGGCGAGGTGGTGACGCCGAGCAAGGCGTGGCGCGGCACGGTTCCATCTTGTAGCTGCTCGATCAATCCCTCGGCGGCAGTGATCGCAATGGCAAAACCGATGTTCTGGCCCTGACCCGCCACCGCGGTGTTCACGCCGACCACCTCGCCGCGCAGATTGAGCAGTGGGCCGCCCGAGTTCCCCAGGTTGATCGCAGCGCTGGTCTGAATCAGTCCGACCAGCGCCTGGCCGTTCGGCTCGACGATGGTGCGGTCCTTGGCCGACACGATGCCGTCGGTGACAGTGGGTTCGGCTCCGAGATCGAGCGCGTTGCCGATCGCGATCACCGGATCACCGACGTTCATGGTCTCCGAGTCACCGATCGGTAGCGGGACGAGGTCGTCCCGATCGATCTTGAGCACAGCGAGATCGGCGCGCGGGTCCGACGCGACCACCTCGGCAACCTCGTTCGACCCGTCGTCGAGCGTGACGCGGATCGTGTCGGCACCTTCGACGACGTGCGCATTGGTGACGATGAACCCGTCGGCAGCCACGACCCACCCCGTGCCTGACCCTCCACCTTCCATCGGTTCGCCGAACACGTCGTTGCGGGTCAACGTGGTGTGGATCGCAACGATCGAGGGGCGGGCCTCCACGACCAAGTCGTGCAAGTTGACATACACCGGTGTCAGTGCGACTTCAGTCGAAGATCCCGAGGCCGGGTCAGCGCTGTCGTCTTCGGCGATGAAGACGACAGCGGCCACCAAACCGGTTGCGGCCACACCGGTGAGGAGCCCGGCCGCGAATCGTCGCTTGGGGCGAGGCGGGTCTGAAGGGGGAGGCGGGGGCGGCGGGCCAAACGGCGACTTCGCAGCCACGACCGGTTCTGTAACGACCGGTTCTGGGACGACCGGTTCTGGGGTGGCTGGTTCTGGGGCCGCTGGTTCCGTGACAGACGGTTCTGCAGCGATCGACTCTGGCTCGGCCGAGTCGGAATCGTTGGTGCTGGAATCGGGGTGGAACACCGATGTCATGAAGGTCTCCAGATGGTGATCAGCATCTCGCGCTTGGACGTCCCACGTTACGGCATGATTCTCCTCTGACGACTTCAGACGACGTCGACGACGACTTCGCTGAAGTCGACTCGCGCCTTGCTCGCAACCACCGGTGCCGTGCTGTCGCCCGAATGGGCGCTGCAGGTGCCCAACGACTATCGCGACGTGCTGCGACACGCCGTGCCCGAGGCAGTCGCGGCAGCCGGCGTGGATGCCAGCTCGGGGCTGGTGGTCGGCCAGACGTTGAGAACCCGCCCGGAACACGTCTACCGAGCACTGCTCGAGGCCGCCGCCTTCGGGTCGCGCATGATCGTGGAGACGTTCGCTGCGGCCATCCACGCCGCGGTCGCGGCGGGCGTCTACCCCGACGGCACAGCGAGCCGTGACACGCCCGACCCCGGTCACGCCCACAGCTCACAACGCTGACCCCTC
>DATKCX010000442.1:0-5789 GCA_035512975.1 Ilumatobacter sp. | reverse complement strand
CAGATCCTCATGCGCTCGACCGTCGCAACTTCCTGAAGTTGGTCGGCATGGGCGTCGGTGCAGGGCTCATGGCCGGCACGGGTGGGTCGCTGCTCGAGCAGCTCGTCCTTCCCGGGCATTCGCCTGAAACCTGGGCGCTCGGCCCCGTTGGAGCCAACGACGGCATCCTCGTTCTCATCGGCATGTACGGCGGCAACGATGGGCTCAACACGGTGGTGCCGTTCAACGACCGTGAGTACCACCACCAGCATGCCCATCTGGCGATTCCGGGTTCGGCCACGCTCCCGCTCGATGCCAACCACGGGTTGCACTCGGCGTTGACGACATTCAAGTCGTTCTGGGACTCGGGTCAGCTCGCAATCGTCGATGGCGTCGGGTACCCGAAACCCGACCTGTCGCACTTCAACTCGATGGCGCATTGGATGTCAGGGCGTCCTGGCCAGATGTCGACGACCGGCTGGATCGGTCGGTGGCTCGATGGCTACCTCAACGGTACGAAGGATCTGTACGCCGCAGCTGAAGTGGGGAGCGCGATTCCATTGCACCTGGTGGGTGAACGGAGCCGTGGTACCGCCGTCCCTGCGAACCGACCAATGTTCGGTGTCTCCACGACGGCAGACGACTACCGCTTGTACGACGCAATCCGCGCGATGCGCACGGGTTCCAACGGCGCATGGCACGGAGCCGTTGCCGACGCCTTCGTCGATCACCTCGACATGTCGGCGCAACTCGGCCCGGTCATCCCAGCCGACCTTCCGGAGGCGTCCATCGTGTCCAAGCTGGAGGTTGCGGCGCGCTTGGTGAACGCCAACCTCGGGTTCCGAGTACTCACGGCCGGATGGCATGACTTCGACACGCACGCCCGTCAGCCCGGTACACACGACGTTCGGATGGGGGATCTCAACGCTGCTGTCGCGAAGTTCTTCGAACTACTCGATCCGGCTTGGGCGAGCCGGGTCACGATCATGACCTTCTCGGAGTTCGGCCGCACGTCGTGGGCGAACGACGGATACGGCACCGATCACGGCTCTGCCGCACCCCACTTTGTGATGGGTGCCAACGTCAAGGGCGGCTTCTATGGACAGCGCCCATCGCTTGCCGGCCTCGGCCGCTGGGATCGCATGGAACACACCGTCGACTTCCGGTCGTACTACGCCTCGGTCATCGACGGGTGGCTCGGTGGCGGATCGTCAGAGGCGCTTGGCGGAAACTACGAGAATCTCAGCCTGTTCCGCCGCGTCCCTGGAGTGCTTCCCGACGGAACCACTGCGCCGCTGCCCTCGGTGAGCGGCGAGCCAGCGACGTTCGTTCCGTTGACCCCGGCACGAATCGCCGACACACGTTCGGGATTCATGGTGCCTGCGCAGCCACTCGGCCCCGGCGAGATTGTCCGCGTGAAGGTCGCCGGAATGTTCGGCGTGCCGCCAACCGGAGCGGCCGCCGTCGTCGCCAACGTCACCGCGGTCGATGCCACGTCGCCACACTTCTTCACGGTGTTCCCCGGGGCCACGTCGCGCCCCGGTACATCGAACATCAACGGCGGTCCGGGACGACCCGTCCCGAACCTCGTCGTGATGGCCATCGGGGCCGACGGCTGCATCGAGGTGTACAACTCGCACGGCTACACGCACTGCCTCGTCGACGTGTTCGGGTATTTCACGCCAGACAGTGGCGATCGATTCAACCCGCTTGCACCCAGTCGGTTGTTCGACAGTCGAATCGGTCATGGTGTGCGGCCCGGCAAACTCGCTGAGGGGGAGGTCCTCGACATCGACGTGGTCGGCAGCAGTGGGGTGCCGGCGGGCGCGACGGCAGTCGTGATGAATCTCACCGCCACCGAGCCTGAATCGCCCGGCTTCCTTCGTCTCACGCCGTCTGGAGAGGTCAGGGCGGAGACGTCCAACGTGAACTTCTATGCGTGGGACACCGTGCCGAACCTGACGATCTGCAAGATCGGTGCGAACGGGCGGATTCTGCTCGATGGCGTCGGAGCGGGCACGCATGTGATCGGCGACGTCTTCGGCTTCTTCGGGCCTTCGGGGAGTCGATTGCAGCCAAGCGCGCCCAAGCGACTCGTCGACACCCGCGAAGGCCTCGGCACCGACAAGAAGCAGATCGGTCCGGGGCAGCCGATCGAAATCACCGTCGCCGGACGCGTGGGAGTGCCTCAGCACGCGACTGCGGTCGTCATCAACGTGGCCGCGACGAACGTCGCAGCATGGTCGTATTTGTCCGTGTGGCCGGCAGGCCAACCAGACCCAGGCACATCGAACCTCAACTTGGCACCGGGCCAGACCGTCGCCAATCTCGTGATCTGTCAGTTGGGTGACGGTGGTCGCCTCATGTTGCAGAATCCACTGGCGAACTGTGATGTCATCGTCGACGTGATGGGATTCTTCGTCGCCTAGAGGGTAAGCCGAGGGTCAGTTACCGGTACCTTCGGTGGCGTGACGACCGAATCGACCGATGCGAGTGGAGCGTCTCGACGCAACCAACTGGTTGCCGTGAAACTGCGGGCGCTCGTTGGGGATCACCTCGCCACCGACACCGTCGAGGTCGCCGCGCCCATCGGGGTGGGAGCGGCGCTGATGCACGACGGCGTCGCGTGGGTGTACCTCGACGACAAACCAGGCAGCCGCCTCGGCGCAGCGCTGGTGTGGGCGGAGCGGGCGGGTGCCGCTGCGGTGCAGATCATCGCCGAAGCCGACACCGGCATCTTGGCGCGTCGTGCTACGGCGTTTCGTCGACCGATCGAGGTGTGGCATGCAGAGGGCCGGACACTGCTGCCTGCAGTGGGCGAGCCGATTCTCGAACCACGCTCGGCCCCTGAGGAGCATGATTCGTTTCGAGAACTGATCACCCAGGGCGGGGCAACGCCGATGGTGGAACACGGCGTCCTCGTCGGTGAGGTGAACGGGCTGGAAGTGTGTCGGGTCGTCGACGATCCACATCTGCATGTCAGCCGACTCGAAGTCGGCGTCGGTGCGCACGACCGCGAGGCGTTCCAGATGTTGCATGGCGACCGACCGGCGGTTGAATCGCTCGCTCGGATCGTCGACGCCGTGAGGTCGCACCGTCAACCCGGCGCACGCCAGCATCCCCTCAACCAGCTGGGTGCCGAGCGGCTGCTGCGTTGGCGCATCGAGCAACAGCCCGAACTGGTCGGCGCGACGGACGTCACACCGATGAATCCACCGGTCGCCCGCCCCAATCTCAAGGATCCAATGCCGTGCGCAGCGATCGGTGTCGACGATCACGGTGTTCAGTTCGTCGTGGCGTTCTCCACCGGGGTCGATCTCGACCTGGTGCCGTTCGGTGCCGATGCACGCATCGCCGCCAGCGAGCTGCTTGCTGACATTGCGTCTGATTGCCGCTTGGTGCTGGTCACGCCCTCCCGTGACCGTGTGCCGGCGGCCGATCTGCTCGCAGGCATGTTGTTGCATCCGGGCGAGTTCGTGTCGCTCGACTGATTCGATCCGGTATGGGAGGTAGCCTTCCCACGCCATGTTGCCTTCCCACGCCATGTTGAACGAGTGTCATGCTGGATGAGGGTGTTCAGGGGCGGCTGCGTGCCGCAACCGCAGAGTTCCGCGAGCTCGAAGCGCGCCTTGCCGATGCCGAGACGCTGAAAGACCCCGACCAACTCCGCACGGTGTCGCAGCGGTATCACGACATGGAACCGATCGTTGCGCTCTACGCGGCGTACGAAGGTCGCTTGGCAGACCTCGAGGCAGCCCGCGAGCTGTTGCCCATGACCGATGCCGACGAGCGGCAAGCGATGCAAGCCGAAGTCGATGACGCGCTCGTCGACATCGAGCGCATCGAAGGGGAACTGCGCGAGCTGCTGTTGCCGAAAGACCCCAACGCTGGTCGCGCGGTGATCATGGAGATCCGGGGTGCGGAAGGCGGCGAGGAAGCGAACCTGTTCGCCGGAGACCTCCTCAACATGTACTCGGCGTATGCGTCGAATCGTGGGTGGAAGACCGAGACGTTGGCGCTCGACCTCAGCGACGTCGGCGGCGTCAACCACGTCACGTTCGTCGTGCGTGGCGGCGACGCATGGCAACGCCTCAAGTTCGAAGGTGGTCCGCACCGGGTGCAACGTGTCCCCGTGACCGAGAGTCAAGGTCGAGTTCACACTTCGTCGGCCACCGTGGCGGTGCTTCCCGAAGCCACCGAGGTCGAGGTGCAGATCAACGACAAAGACCTGACGGTCGATGTGTATCGCGCGTCTGGAGCGGGCGGGCAGCACATCAACACCACCGACTCAGCGGTGCGGATCACCCACTTGCCCACCGGCATCGTGGTCACCATGCAAGACGAACGAAGCCAGCTGCAGAACCGGGCTCGGGCCATGACGGTGCTGCGGGCACGCCTGTACGAGCGGGCCCAGCAGGAACTCGATGCCGAGATGTCGGCCGAGCGGAAGTCGCAAGTGGGCGGTGGCGGACGCAGCGAGAAGATCCGCACGTACAACTACAAAGAGAACCGCGTCACCGATCACCGCATCGGCTTCACGATCTATCGGCTCTCCGACGTGCTCGCCGGCGACGTCGATCTGGTGGTCGAGCCCATGTTGCACGACGAGCGTTCGCGCCAGCTCGCCTCCACCGACTGATGCCGGGTCGACAATGGGGATGCTGACATTGCGGCAGCTGTGGGCCGACACCACGGACGTGCTCGGCTCCCGCCACGAGGCGCGCTGGTTGTGCGAGGTCGCGAGCGGTCTCGACGGCAGCGACTTCGCTGCAGCCTTGGATGAGCCGCTCACCGAACGCATGGTTGCGCACCACGACTCGATGTTGGCGCGGCACCGGGCTGGTGAACCGCTGCAATACGTTCTGGGTAGGTGGGGCTTCCGTCGCCTCGACCTGCTGGTCGACCGGCGAGTGCTCATCCCGCGTCCGGAAACCGAGCAGGTTGCCGAGGTGGCCATCGAGCTCGCAGCGCAGGTGCGCGAAAGGCGTGCGGTTGCCGATCTGGGTACCGGGTCGGGCGCGATCGGGCTGTCGATGGCCTTCGAGTTGCCGCTCGACGGCACGACGGTGTGGATCACCGATGCCAGCCAAGACGCGCTCGACGTCGCCCGCGCCAACCTCGTGGGCATCGGCCGCGCCGCCAGCAACGTGCGCATCGGCCACGGGTCGTGGTTCGCTGCACTACCGCCAGATGTGCGCTTCGACGTGATCGTCAGCAACCCGCCCTACGTGGCCGTGGCATCACCGTTGCTCGCCGAAAGTGTCGCTCAGTGGGAGCCGGCGAGCGCGCTCTTCGCAGGCACCGACGGCCTCGACGACATTCGGTTCCTCGTGGCGCATGCCGAGGACCACTTGGCTGTGGGAGGCTGGTTGGTGCTCGAGATCGGTACCGACCAGGGCCAAGCGGTGCAGGCGCTTCTCAACGCAGCAGGATTCTGCGAGATCGAGATCCGCCAAGACGTCGCCGGGCACGATCGAATCGCGATCGGTCGCGCCGACCCGACCAGAGAGATCCTTAGGGGATGAGCGGATAGGTCGCTGCGCTCCTTTTCATTCCGCTCATTTCCCCCGTATCGATTGGCGTCGCCAACCGGGCAGGCTCGGCAAAGCCTCGCCTACCCGCTCGGCTCCTTAGTACATCCGGTCGCTAGCGCCGCTCGCGGCACCGCGGGCGGCGGCCAGCTCGCTGTCGAGACCGATCGTCATGGCCAACAGATCGGCGGTGACGGTGACCATTCGGAAGCCTTGCTCGAGCCGCTTGGGCGTGAGGGCACCAGTGGCGTGGATTCCAGGCACGATTCCGTGGCGTTG
>DATKCX010000441.1:0-2092 GCA_035512975.1 Ilumatobacter sp. | reverse complement strand
GATCACCATGTGCGCAGCCGGCGGCATGGCCCCCGCCATCATCATCGAGAGAATCTGACCACCTCAGCGTCTGTGTCGCGATCTCTGACGCCATTCACCACAGAACGCGACACGGCTGGCTGATGCTCTATTCGGCGGCGGGTTGGCCGAGCCCGTTCCTCGGTGATCTCACCGACGCCGACGAGTTGATCGCCGTCGTAGTCGTACTGCATGCCGAGTTCGCCGATTGCCGCACCGTGCCCGGGGCTCCCCCATGGCGGAACGGTGTCGACGTACTCACCCGTGGTTTCGCTCATGCGGGTGCTGTCAGCTTTCTGCAGCGGTGAACAGCAACGCAGGGGTTTCGAGCAACGCCTTGATGCGCTGCACGAACGTCGCTGCGACCCAGCCGTCGACGATTCGATGATCGAAACTCGACGACAGGTTGAACATCGATCGTGGCACGAACGCACCGTCGCGCCAAACCGGGCGGATCTGCATGGCGTTCACTCCGACGATCGCCACCTCGGGCCGGTTGATGATCGGCGTGGTCATGAGCCCGCCCATCGCTCCGAGCGACGTGATCGTGATCGTGGAGCCGCTGAGCTCCTCCGCAGTCGCCTTGCCGTCTCTTGCCGCTACAGCCAGACGTGAGATCTCAGCCGCGGAGTTCCACAGCCCGCGAGATTCGGCGTTGCGCAGCACCGGCACCACCAGGCCGCCCGGAGTCTGGGTTGCGACGCCGATGTGTATTGCGGCGAACTCCGTGAGGACGCCTCCGGCTGAGTCGAAGTGCGCATTGCACTCGGGGCTGTCGGCGCACGCGAGCACGATCGCTTTGGCGATGAACGGCAACAACGTGAGGCGTGGGCCACCGGGCCGCTGACGGTTGAGCGCCGCGCGTAGCGTCTCGAGTTCCGTTGCGTCGATCTCGTCGACGTAGGTGATGTGAGGTATGTCGGACCAGGCCTCGCTCATGCGCTGGCTGATACGACGGCGCAACCCGATGATCGGCGTCTCTCGTACCCCGCCCGAGCCGAACGACGTCGCCGCTCGACCGCCGGCAATGACACGATCGAGATCGCTGTGCAGCACGCGACCCTCGGGGCCGGTGCCAGCAATGGTCGAGAGATCCACGCCGAGTTCGCCGGCGCGTCGGCGGACCGCCGGGGCGGCGACCGCGCGACCGTGCGCTGCTTGCGCCGCGGTCGGGGTCGTCGCAGCATCCGGCCGCGCTGCCGCGGCCTCAATCGGCGCGGTGTCGACCGTCACGGTGGCTGATTCGGTGTCGGACGACTCGGTGTCGGCCCGGCCGGTGTCGGCCCGGCCGGTGTCGACCGATCCGGTGTCGACCCATTCGGTGTGAACGGACGCCGCGTTGGGGGATTCGGTGTCGGTTGTGCCGGTGCCGGCGGTGTCGGTGTCGGTGTCGGTTGTGTCGGTGTCTGCGGGAGGCTCGACTGCTGACCGCTTGGACGCTCGACTCTCTGGTACGTCGCCTTCGATTTCGATGCCGACGAACTCGGTACCGATGGCCATGATCTCGCCTTCGGTTCCCGCGAGGTAGACCACGGTCCCTTCCACCGGTGACGAGATCTCCACGGTCGCCTTGTCGGTGAGCACTTCGGCCAGGGCCGACTCCTGCGTGACCGCGTCGCCCACGGCGACGAGCCAGCTCACCAGTTCGGCCTCGGCGATGCCTTCACCGACGTCGGGCAACCGCACGTGGAACACGCCCATCAGGCGATCACCCCCGTCATCTGGTCGTCCATGATGTTGCGCATCGCTTGGCCCACGCGATCGGGGCCAGGAAAGTACGACCACTCGTGGGCGTGCGGATACGGGGTGTCCCAGCCGCACACTCGACCGACCGGTGCCTCCAAGTGATGGAACGCACGCTCCTGCACCGTTGCCGAGAGTTCCGCGCCGAAACCAGACGTGCGAGTCGCTTCGTGAACGACCAGGCATCGGCCCGTCTTCACCACCGACGCGATGATCGTGTCGATGTCGAGGGGGACGAGTGTTCGCAGGTCGATGATCTCGGCGTCGATGCCGGTCTCGTCGGCGGCCGCTTGGGCGACGTGCACCAGCGTGCCGTATGCCAACACCGTGA
>DATKCX010000440.1:0-4885 GCA_035512975.1 Ilumatobacter sp. | reverse complement strand
GCCTGTTGGCAGGCCGGACAAACCGCAGGTTGAGTGGAGCGACGAAGCCGGTACCACAGGCTGGTATCTCTACAACATCGAGTCCGCCGAGGTGATTGAGGATCCGGCACGGATCATTGAATTGATTCGATCCATCCCAAGCACTCCACGTGTGGTGGCCGAGAGTCAAGAGGTTCTCATCGAAGCACGCGCCGCGGTGCAGCGACACATTCGCAACACGTATCTGAAGGCGGCGCAAGCGCCCGTTGGGGTCGAGGCGAAGCTAAAGGCGTGGCTTTCGATGCGGTGAGCGCACGACCACGCGTAGCTGCCCACAGCATCCACGACTTCAAGACCCTCGTCGCATTTCTGTCTGAGGAACTCGGCTGGCCCATCGATGTGTCGAACCCGGACTCGGCCGCATTTGACTATGAGCCGTCGGAACTGGGCCTAGACAAGGTGCACAAGGTCAAGGTCCGCGAAATCCGACAGCTCAGGCCGTTCTTGCAAGGTCAGCCTTGGGGCATCTTCTATCTGGACTTCGAGCCGAAGCGGCTACCGATGGTCGTGCTTCGTCGGATTCTGGGTGCGCTCGTTCCGAAGAAGCGGCAGTCTGCAGCTCCGGCCCAACGCGCGGTTTGGGCGTGTGGCGATCTGCTGTTTGTCTCGATTCTTGGAGAGTCTGACCGTCGCACTGTTTCATTCGCTCACTTCCAGGACGTGCCAGATGGCCCGCCGCAACTTCAGAGTTTCTCGTGGGACGACCGGGAAACTCACCTGTTCTATTTGGAAACCGAAAACCTCGATCGTCTGCGTTGGCCGCGTAACACGAATGACTCTGCCGCTTGGCGCGATTCATGGTCGCGCGCGTTTACAGCCAAGCATCTTCAGACAATCCGTTCCTCGAAGGAACTCAGCCTCGAGCTCGCGAACGTCGCCAAGCGGACGCGTGCACTAATAAGAGAGATCTACCGCTACGAATCCAAGGGCGGGCCGCTCCACACAATTCATGCGGCCTTCGGAGCCGTGCTGATTCATGACCTCGACGTTGATCGATTCGCTGACATGGTCGCGCAGACGATTTCCTATGGTCTCTTCTCGGCCCGGGCAACAGGCCAAGCGCTGTTAGGCGTCGATCACCTCGAGTCGATGATTCCCAACACAAATCCCTTCCTGCAAGCGCTGTTCAAGGAGTTCGCGCATCTCGGCGGTCATCGTGCGAGTCGCATCGACTTTGACGAACTCGGCGTTCGGGAACTCGTTGATCTCCTAAATGCCGCCGACATCGACGTGATTCTTAGGGACTTCGGCCGGCAAACCGGGGGAGGCGTCGAGGATCCAGTTGTTCACTTCTACGAGTCGTTCCTTCGGAACTACGACCCTGAGGAGAAAGTTGAGCGGGGCGTCTTCTACACGCCTAAGCCTGTCGTTGACTTCATCGTTCGTTCGGTCGATGCACTCCTGGTCGACGAACTTGAGTGCCCGGCCGGGCTCGCGGACAACGCGACCATGCGCTGGCGAGAGAGGCGACACCCGCGAGTCACGATTCTGGATCCTGCCGTAGGTACGGGTACGTTCCTAGTCTCGGCGATGGAGGTCGTTAGCCAGCGCACGCGATCGGCGTCACAGTCTGACAAGGGAGCGCGGAGTTTCGTCGCGATCGACGATCACTTCTTGAAGCGCACTTATGGATTCGAACTGATGATGGCGCCGTACACCGTCGCGCACATGAAGCTCGGGCTGAAGCTCAAGGAGTTGGGCTACGACTTTCGGTCGAACGAACGCCTGCGGGTGTTCTTGACCAACACGCTGGAAGAGGCGATCGACATTCCGATGCGACTGTTCGCGCCGTTTCTTGCAGCTGAGTCCGAGCAGGCAGGTGAGGTCAAGACGAATGTGCCTGTCACTGTCGTTCTCGGAAATCCTCCTTATTCGGGTATCTCAGCGAACCGCGGCGAATGGATCAGTGGACTCCTCCGAGGGCGGCTGCCCGACGGCACGAAAGTCCCCAGTTACTACGAGGTCGACGGCCAACCACTCGGTGAGAAGAAGCTCTGGCTGCAAGACGACTACGTGAAGTTCATGCGCTACGGGCAATGGCTGGTGGAGAGAACTGGGAGCGGAATTCTTGCGTTCATTACGAATCACAGTTACATCGACAACCCGACGTTCCGAGGAATGCGCCAACAGCTCATGCGCGCGTTCAGCGACATCTACGTTCTAGACCTTCATGGAAATATGCAAACTCGCGAAGTGGCGCCGGATGGGTCGGCCGACGAGAACGTCTTCGAAATCCGTCAAGGCGTCGCAATCGGTCTCTTCATCAAGCGAAGGGGCGCTCCCGGCGCGACAACCGTCAAGCATGCGGACCTCTGGGGAACACGACAGTCGAAGTACGACTTCCTACGCAAGGCAAGCGTTGGGTCTGTGTCGTGGCAGTCGATCACGCCAGCCAGGCCCTACTACCTATTCCGTCCCGACGACAGTGAGATGCGGTCTGAGTACGAGAGCTCGGGGCCGCGGTTGACCGAACTCATGCCAGTCAGCGTGTCAGGCGTCGTGACAGCTCGCGATCGACTCGTCGTAGACCTCGACGCTGACGCCCTTCTGGACCGGATCGACGACTTTCGCTCACGGACTCTGAGCGATGCGGACCTTCGAGAGAAGTACTTCGGCGGCAAGGGCGCCCGCCAATATGAATCAGGTGACTCTCGGGGATGGAAGCTTGCCGCTGCTCGCAAGCGGCTTCGCGAGGACAAGCATTGGCGCGACCGGGTAATCGCGTGCTGCTATCGGCCCTTCGACGTGCGCCCTATGTACTTCGTGCCATGGATGGTGGATTGGCCAAGGCCCGAGGTAATGCATCACATGACGGCGGGTCCGAACATCGCCCTCGTTGTGGCGCGACAGCAGTCGCTGCCCGGTGAGTGGCGGCTTCTCGGTGTATGCGACGGCGTTATGGAGTCCAGTTACATCTCCAACAAGACATCGGAGATCAACTACCTGTTTCCGCTGTTCCTTTACCCGAAGAACGGCGAGCCTGGAAAGCGCGCCAACTTCTCAGATGCGTTCACCTCGCGGCTGTCACAGGCCACCGGCCTGCCGCTCGACTTCAGTCAGGCCTCGGGGGCTGCGGTCAGTCCACTCGATGTCTTCGCATACGTCTATGCCGTCCTGAGCTCAACCTCGTATCGGGCCCGATATGCGTCTCTCCTCCGCATGGACTTCCCGCACGTCCCGACAACGGTTGACGCAAACATGTTTCGGCGACTCTCGGAATTGGGCAGCAAACTCATCAAACTGAACCTACCCGCACTGCGTGATGTTGTGCCCGTAGGTATCGAGTTTTCGGGACGCGGGTCCGCTGTTGTGGATCGAGGATTCCCAACCTTCGAGTGTTCGCAGCCCGGAGCCACGGGGCGTGTTGTTGTAAACAGCGAGGGCCAGGGCTTCGACGGAGTGCCTGAGGCGGTTTGGACCTATCGCGTTGGTGCCTATCAGGTTGCGGAGAAATGGCTGAAGGATCGTCGCGGGCGTCGTCTTTCTCAGGCGGATCAACTTCATTACCGAAGGATGATCACCGCGATCGGGTCGTCTATGGCGTTGGTTAAAAGCATCGAGGACACCGTGGGCGCGGCAGGAGGGTGGCCACTCAGCTCCGCGCGCTAGCGTATCCATCAATGCGCTGGGCTGGTCTGGATGTTTCGGCCACCCGCGGACTCGACATGGCCATTCTCGATGAGGCTCTGAGCGTGCGCCTCGTGTGGCTTCCGGACACCGGTGGACTGTTGCGTGTCCTCCAAGAATTGGGAACAGATCTCGTTCTCGGTATTGATGCGCCGTCAGGGCCGGCGATACGGCCCAATGGCCGGCAGGCCGAAAGGGACCTGCAAGGGCGCAACGTCGCGTTGTATCGGACGCCCGAGATTGGCAGACCCCTTGACACGTGGATGGCGGCTGGCTTTGAGGTGTGGCGCGTCACGCGCGAAGCGGGACTGGTCGAGCGCCGAGAGCGCGGCAGCGAACGAGGAGCGATCGAGGTCTATCCCTACCTCGCCTACGTGTGTCTCAGCGGCAGAAGCCGACCTCCGAGCGAGGTGCCGCGATCGTGGGCGATGTCGTTGATTCGTGCCAACGGAATCCGACTACCGTCGTGGGCTGTCAAGGATCAGGCTGATGCCGTCTGCGCCGCTCTCGTCGCACGCGCGTACTCACTAGGCAAGGCGGTGCCGTTTGGAGATCCGGCGGAGGGCGTAATTTGGGCGCCGGGGGCGCTTCCATTGTGGCATGGGATGTTGGCCCCGTCCTCGCCATCGAGCGCCCCGCGGCTTGGGCCCCCGTGCTTATGCGGTTGCGGAGAGAGCACCTCCGGACGCCGGGGCGTCGTGTGGCGTCCGGGCCATGACATGCGAGGTCGTGCTGCGGGCTAAGCCAGAGAGTGTGTTACTGGCAGCCGTGGCGCCCCCGCGAAAGCCTTCACTACTTCGCGCGGCTAAGGCCCCACGAGATGGAGTCGCCGGAGTTCAGAAACCGAGTTACTGCGCCATTTTGATGGAGATCATCGTCGGATGTCCTCTCTCGCAGACGCCCGTGCCGCGCTGGCAGACTCAGACGCAGCTGACCTGTACGACACGGGCGCTAGGCCCCAGGCGTGTTGTTCCAGAGCGTCGTGAGAGCTCAGTTCGGAGGCGCTAGGCAGCGAATTAGGCAGCGGCGGCCTTTCGTGCGGGTGCATCACAATGAGAGTCGCCCGTGTTTACGGGCGTTGGGAGTGCGAGGGCTCCGGTGAGCTCCACGGTCTTCAAAACCGCTGACGGGGCGCTGACGCGTTCCGTGGTGGGTTCGACACCCATGCATTCCCGCAGTGACTTCGCCTCGCGCTGACCACGATCCGATCCCGGTGCCG
>DATKCX010000439.1:0-2832 GCA_035512975.1 Ilumatobacter sp. | reverse complement strand
GGGCGCAAGGGCCACGTGGCAGCCGCATTCATGGTGGGGCTCGACGACGAGATCGTCGCGGTGTCGTCGGGTGGCGTCACCATCCGTATGCCTGTCCGGTCGATCTCCAGCCAGGGCCGCGACGCCACGGGTGTTCGAGTGATGAACCTCGACGACGATCACATCGTCGCCAGCGTCGCCCCGATCATCGCCGAAGACCATCCCGAGATCTAGACCGCGATCGCGAGACGGCAGCCCGACCCACGACGATTACGCAACTCGTCGGTCGGGTTGCTACTCACAGTCGTTTCTGCAGGCGACTGCGGCCGAGGTAGCTCGAGCTGTCGACGGAAGACGGGGTTTCCGCTCCGGCCGCCCCCTTGTCCCCATGCTGTTGGAGGACGCTCACATGACTGTCGCAACCGAGTCGCCACCCCCCACCAATTCGCTCACGAGTTCTGCACACCCTCGCGACCAAGGAAGCATGTTCGTGCTCACCGTCCTTGCCGCGATCGCGATCATCTCGGCGGTCGTGATCGCCGTCGTGCCGTTTGCCAACGACCTGTTCGACCGTCAGCGGGCGCAAGCTGCTGCCGACGCCGCGGCGTTGGCAGGTGTGAACGGCGGCCGATCTGAGTCGGTCGACTTGGCCAGTGCCAACGGAGCGACGCTGGTCGCCTGGGAGCAGAACGGAAGAACTGTCACCGTCACAGTCGCTCGGGGTGATGCCACCGCCACGGCCCGGGCGTCCGCAGAACCGTGACGTTGTGTGATGGCGTGTGCCATAGACCGGCGAAGACCCTTGCGTACACTCGATCGAATGAGCGCAACCGACGGCGATTCCTCGTCTCGCCTGTCGGCCGCGCTCGACGACCTGTTCAGCCGTCGTGAAGCCGGCAATGCGAACGAATCGCCACCCGAGTCGCCGGCACCGTCATACGAAGACGACACCGACCCCACAGGTGCCCCGAAGCCGCCGGTCGAACAGTCGTCTGTCGACGAAGCAGCGTTGGAATCAGCGCCCGTGGAGCCCCAGCCAGTGCAAGCGGCACCGGCAGAACCCGAACCGACCACGGCCACGCCGGTCGTACCCATGTCAGTCATCGACGCTCCGCCGTACGTGCTCCCCGAGATCGTGCCGGCCACCGTCGATGTGCCGGTGGTTCCATCAGAAGTACCCACGGTGCCGACGCTGACACCGAGTGCGCGGGCCGCTCCGCCCACCGAACCAATGGCACCGTCGGTCCCCGTTCGACCTGCAACGCCTGCGCCCGAAACCGCCCCGGCTTCGTCGTGGGCTGACCACATGCCGATCGTCAGCGCGCCGGGCGCGGGGGAGCTGCGCGCGGCGGGTCGCCGACCACGCGTACGTCGGGTCACCAGAGTGATCCGCCACGTCGACCCGTGGAGCGTGTTCAAGGTCGGGCTGATCTTCAGCCTCGTCACCTACGCCGTGATGCTCACGTCGGGTGTGTTGCTGTGGCGGGTTGCCGAGTCGACCGGCAGCATCGACAACGTCGAGCGATGGTTCACTCAGTTCGGCTGGGAAACCTTCGAGTTCAACGGCGGCGAACTGTTCCGCAACGCCTGGATCATCGGGCTGTTCGGCGTTGTCGCGATGACGGGTTTCCTCGTTCTGCTGGCGACGCTGTTCAACTTGGTCAGCGACATCGTCGGCGGCGTTCGAGTCACGGTGCTGGAAGAAGAGGTCGTGGAACGCACGACCTCGAACGCGCGTCGCTACGTGGTTCGTCGCCCAGTCGCTGCGGGTGCCGGTGCGTCGAACTGGAGCGTCGACGACGAACCCGGCACTCCGACCGCCGAATCACCGACTGCTTCCCACCCCGACGCCGCGCCGGTCCCGCCATCCGCCGGCTCGGCCGAGTGGTCAGTCGACGACTGACGGCTCATCGTCGGCGTCTGGCGGATGTCGACCGGCGGCCCGAGCCCGCAGTTCTGTGCGTGGTCCGGTGAGCAACGGTGAGTCGCCGCTCGTCGCAAGATGCGATCGACCCCGTTGATCGGTGTCGGCTCCCGACATCGGTCGGAGCGATCGGGTGGCGAGCGGCACTTGGAAGCCCTTGTACAAGATCGGATCGACCGACTCCACCAGCCACTGCTCCGGCACCACGTCGTCGAACACCTCGGTCACCCGGATCTCGCCCCAACTCGCCAAGCTGCACAGCCTCGCGGCCAGATTCACCGGCGCGCCCACCACCGTGTACGTGGACTGCTGCTCGGAACCCACGAACCCGCTGAACAGGTTGGCGTACCCAGCACCGGTTCTGAACGACCCAACTCCCAGCTTCTGTTGCGCGGCTTCGACGAACCACAGCGTTCGTCGTGCATCGTTGTCATGACCGACCGGCGCGCCCCACACGAGGATCATCGTGAGACCCTCTTGATCGGGGGCGGTTCGCAGCAGGCTGCTCACGTGGCCCCCCGATTCGCCCGTCAGCTCGATGATGGTCGCCATCGTCTCCGGTGTCGGCCAGGTCCGTAACTCGACAAACGCCACGCTGACGTGCGAAAACGCTGGGCGCAGGCGATCGTCGTACGCACCGGGGATCACGTACCGCCACCGCGCAGAAGGGTTGGGTGTTGATGGCGTGAGGGCAGGTCTGTCGTGCGAACGCGCCGGTAGGTCGTCGCGCTCGACCCGGACGAACCCCTCGCCCACCGCAACGAAGTGGCCTGGCGACAGGAAGGTTGCCGCGACGGGACCGACGACGAGCGCACCGCCATGTACGGCCAACTCGCCTCGTTGCGCCTCGGCCAAGGCGCTCCCCACCACGACGTAGGTGGCGTTCTGCCGAGTGAGGTCTTCAATCGCCGGTGCCAACCACATCGTCG
>DATKCX010000438.1:0-2230 GCA_035512975.1 Ilumatobacter sp. | reverse complement strand
CCGGGGTGGCGCTGGTCATGCTCATTGCGATGCCCTCATCTCGGTTGCTGCGCTGCGAACGGCGCGGATGATGCCCTGATAGCCGGTGCACCGGCAGATGTTGCCCGACAAGCCTTCACGGATCTCTTGATCGCTCGGGTCGGGGTTCGACGCAAGCAGGGCCGTGGCAGACACCACGAAACCCGGTGTGCAGAACCCGCACTGCAGACCGTGCTCGTTCATGAACGCGCGCTGCACCGGGTTCAGTTCGCCATCGGTTGCGAGTCCTTCGACGGTGGTGATCGACGCCCCCTCCACCTGCACCGCGAACTGCAGACACGCGCGCACAGCGCGTTCGTCGACGATCACGGTACATGCGCCGCACACACCGTGCTCGCAGGCGAGGTGTGTTCCCGTGAGGCCGAGGTCTTCTCGAAGGAAGTCGGCCAAGGTCTTGCGCGGCTCGACGGTGCCGGTGCGCTCACGCCCGTTGACCGTGACCGTGACGTCGTGGTTGGTGGTCATGCTGGGTGCTCCGTTGCTCGGGCGAGTGCGGTGGTGAGGGCGCGTCGCACGACTGCGGCGCCGATGCGCAGGCGCAATGCGCCCGATGCATGCAGATCATCGCTCGGCTCGAGCCCGTCGATCGCCAACTGCCCGGCGGCAACGAGATCGGCGTGCTCCGCCGCCGTGCCGACGAGCGCTATCTCAGCCGATGTCGCCCGCCGCGGCACGTGGTCCATACCGAACAGAGCGATCGAAGCACGGCTGATCGAACCGTCGGTGACCTGAATGCCGCAGGCCGCACCGACGATCGCGAAGTCACCGTGTCGCCGAGCGACCTCCTCGACCGCGAAGCCAGAGCCGGGTCCCCACTGAGGAAAACGAACGGACGTGAGGATTTCGCCGTCGGCGACCGACGTGGACCACATGCCCTGGAAGAACTCGCTGGCTGGAACAGTCCGGCGCCCATCCGGGCCGATGATCTCCAGCTCGGCATCGAGCGCGAGCGCGACCGCTGGGTATTCGGCGGCCGGATCGGCGTGGGCAATCGATCCGCCGACCGTGCCTCGGCTGCGGATCTGGAAGTGTCCGATCAATGGCGTCGCCGCGTGCAGCAGTGGAATCGAGCGAGCAACCTCGGCGCTCTCCTCGATCTCGTGCTGGCGCACCATCGCGCCGACCGTGACACCGGAACCAGACGCGGCATCGGTGTGTTCGATCGCACGCAGCGCTGGACTCCGGCCGATGTCGACCAGGTGCTCGAATCGGGTGAGGCGTAACGCCAGCATGGGGATCAGGCTCTGGCCACCTGCGAGGATCTTGGCGTCGTCGCCGAGTTCGGCGAGCAGGCTGATTGCCTCGTCGACGGTTGTCGGCGCGTGGTAGTCGAACGGTGCCGGTTTGATACTCCACCCCCAGGTCGGTCGCCGAGTCCCGGCGAAGCGTGTAGTTCAGTGTACTCTACCTATGTGCCCGCATCGACTGTCCATTCCGAGTCGAGTCGGTGGAATGCGGCCGCCGTCACCAGCCCTTGCCTCTCAGCCTTGCCTCTCAGGAGGCGAGCGGTGGGTAGAGTCACGACCACGCGTTCGTCGATCGACGCACACTTCGATGAGAAGCGAGGAGCTACTCCCCTGTGGTTTCCCCAGTACCCCTGAACGCCATCGCGGCCCCAAAGCTGGCCACCGTCGTCGCGCGGCAGATCGAGGACCAAGTGGTGGCCCTCGGCTGGCCCGTTGGTGAGGTGCTGGGATCCGAAGCCGACCTACTCGAACGCTTCGGTGTCAGCCGAGCGGTACTGCGCGAGGCCGTGCGGATCGTCGAACACACTGGCGCCGCCAGAATGCGCAGGGGTCCCGGTGGGGGTCTCGTGGTTGCGGCGCCGAACCGCGACTCGATCACGACGTCGATCAACATCTGGTTCAGTTACGTCGGCGTCACGGTCGGCGAGATGTTCGACGCTCGGCTTCCGTTGATGATCGAGGCGATGCGAAACGCAGCCACGCGCCAGCCACAAGAAGCGATTCGAGCGCTGCAGCAGCGGATCGAGGAGATGGACTCCACCGGCGACCTGGGCGAAGCAGCGTTTCTCGATCTCGACAACCGCTGCATTGCGATGTCCGACAACCCGGCGGTCGTCCTCTTCGCAGCGACTCTGTCGAGCATGCTCGGGTCGCGCCTGCGGGGCACGCGCGCGCGCATCGACCCCCCGCTCACCGATCACGACGCTCGAGCACATCTGGCCGGC
>DATKCX010000437.1:0-3393 GCA_035512975.1 Ilumatobacter sp. | reverse complement strand
AAGGCTCCGGCCAAGAAGGCTCCGGCCAAGAAGGCTCCGGCCAAGAAGGCTCCGGCCAAGAAGGCTCCGGCCAAGAAGGCCCCGGCCAAGAAGGCCCCGGCCAAGAAGGCCCCGGCCAAGAAGGCCCCCGCCAAGAAGGCGGCAGCGACGCCAGCCGTCGGCACATCTGGCGTTCGCCAGGTCCCCAGCTCACGCAGCTGATTCCACTCGGTGGCTCGCAAGCGACTCGACGTCGAACTCGTTCGGCATGGGCTGGTCGCGAGTCGTGCCGAAGCGGCCCAGCTGATCGACGCTCGGCGCGTCACCGTCAACGGGGCGTTGGCCGACAAACCGGCGCGCCAGGTTGCGCCGGGTGACCAGTTGCTGGTCGTCGGTCCTCCCGCACGGTTCGTCGGACGCGGGGCACTCAAACTCGATCATGCGCTCGACGTGTTCGACGTCGACGTCACCGACCTTCGCATACTCGACGCGGGTGCGTCCACGGGTGGCTTCACCGACTGCGTGTTGCAGCGCGGCGCCGCGAGCGTCGTGGCCGTCGACGTGGGCCACGGGCAGCTCCACGAGCGATTACGGGCCGACGAACGCGTGACCAACCTGGAACGCACGAACGTGCGAGCGCTGACGAGTGACGTCATCGGAGGCCTGGTCGACCTCGTCGTCGGCGACCTGTCGTTCATCTCACTGCGGCTGGTCATCGCGCCGCTCGTCGCCGTGTGCCACCCTGGTGCCTCCATGGTGCTCCTGGTCAAACCTCAGTTCGAAGCGGGACGGACCGAAGTGAGCAAGGGACGTGGCGTGATCAGCGACGAGACCGTCTGGTCGCGAGTTCGTGGCGAGATCGACCAAGCACTGGCCGACGCTGGCTGCACGGTCGTTGGGTGGACCGATTCTCCGATCACCGGTGCAGACGGCAACCATGAGTTTCTCGTCCATGCCGTCACCCCGGCAATGACCCCTGCGGAGCGGATGTCGTGACCAACGTGTTGGTGGTGATTCACCCTGGGAGAGCTGACGCGGCCGAGCTGGGTGCTGACCTGATCGAATCGCTGCACCAGCGCGGACACGCCACGGTCACCGCCGACGAGTTGGCCGCAGGCGACGCATACCGCAGCGAACTGGGGCTCGTGGTATCGCTGGGCGGAGACGGCACGATGCTGCGCTCGGTCAACTTGCTCGGCGGGGCTCCGGTGCCGCTGCTCGGCGTGAACATGGGCAGGCTCGGCTATCTCACCGAAGTCGAACCTCCCCAGGTGCACGAAGCAATCGAACGTTTCGAGCGCGGTGCCGAAGCCGGCGAGTGGCAGATCGACGAACGCATGATGCTTGACATCGCAGTCACCGATCCTGCAGGCAATGCTGCAGGTTCCTATCGGGCGCTGAACGAAGCGGTGGTCGAGAAGCGTGAGCCCGGTCATACGGTGAACCTGTTGGCCAGCATCGACTCAGTTCCGTTCACGTCATACGCGGCCGACGGGCTGATCGTGGCAACACCCACCGGCTCGACGGCCTACTCATTGTCGGCGCGCGGTCCCATCGTGTCGCCGAAGCACCGGGCACTGCTGCTCACGCCGGTTGCGCCTCACATGCTGTTCGACCGGACGCTGGTACTGGACCCCACCGAACGCATCGACATCGAAGTGATCGGCGACCGCGAGGCATCGATCGCCGTCGATGGTCAGCCCAACGGCGTCCTGTCTCCTGGTGCCGTGGTGAGCTGTACGCCATCCGCGGCGACGGCCCGGTTCATCCGCTTCGGCGGCCACTCGTACCACTTGGTGCTCAAGTCCAAGTTCGGTCTGTCCGACCGGTGATGTCACACCCTTCAGGTAGAACACTGTTGTGCTGACTGAACTGCACATCGAGAACCTCGGCGTGATCGAGCGCGCCTCGCTGGTGTTCACCACCGGCATGACCGCGCTCACCGGCGAAACCGGCGCGGGCAAGACGATGTTGGTCGAGGCGATCGAGCTGCTCGTCGGCGGCCGAGCCGACGCAAGCGTTGTGCGCACCGGAGCTGCCGAAGCCCGCGTCGATGGTCGCTTGTTCGTCCCCCGCCACGATGGTTCCGACGGCGTCGACGAGGTGGTCCTCAGCCGAGTCGTGCCGGTCGATGGGCGTTCGCGCGCCTATGTCAATGGCCGCCCCGCCACCGTGGCGAACCTGGCCGAGGTCGCCTCGGGGGTCATCGATCTCCACGGTCAACACGCCCATCAAGGTTTGCTCTCCACGGCTACCCAACGGGCTGCGCTCGACCGCTTCGGGGCCGTGGAACTCAACCAGTTGCGGGCGGCCAGGGCACGAGTCGCGGAGGTCGACGCTGAACTGGCCACCCTCGGCGGCGACGAACGCGCCCGCGCTCGGGAAATCGATCTGCTTCGGTTCCAAGTGGCCGAGCTCGACGCTGCACACGTCGTGTCGGCCGACGAAGACGCGCTGCTCGCCACGGAGGAGTCCACCCTGGCCGACGCAGTTGCCCATCGCGAGGCCGGAGAGGGTGCCGTGGAAGCGCTGCGAACCGACGGCGGAGCGTCAGACCGCATCGCCGCCGCGCTCGGCTGCCTCGGTGACCGCGAACCGTACGTCGATCTGGTGCAGCGACTCGCCGGAGTCGCGGCCGAACTCGACGACATCAGCGCCGAGCTTCGCGACCTTTCGGAACGCATCGACGAAGATCCCGAGCGGCTGGCTGAAATCCGCGAACGTCGCCAGTCGCTCGTCGATCTACGCCGAAAGTACGGTGCCGACCTCGGTGAAGTCATGGTGTTCCATGCCGCAGCCGAAGTTCGGCTGCGCGAACTCGAGCAGTACGACCGCCGTGCAGCCGAACTCGACGGGCAGCGGGAAGCGGCCTATCGCGCCGCCGAACACGAGGCCGGCATCGTGGGCGAGCGTCGTCGAGCTGTCGCTCCGTTGCTGGCCGAAGCAGTGCAAGTACGGTTGCGTGAGCTGGCCATGCCTCATGCGTCGATCGACATTTCGGTGGGTCGCGAGCATGCGCACGACCCGGGAGACGACGTGACGTTCCTGCTCGCAGCCAATCCGGGCTCGCCACCGCTGCCGTTGAGCAAGGTTGCATCGGGCGGCGAGCTGGCTCGTGCGATGCTGGCGTTGCGTCTGGTGCTGTCGGGCGAGGGTGGGCGTGGCGCTTCTGCTCTGGTGTTCGATGAAGTCGACGCCGGCATCGGTGGCGCAGCCGCGGTGGCCGTTGGAAGGGCGTTGGCAGACCTTTCCGTACACCACCAGGTGCTGGTGGTCACCCATCTACCCCAGGTCGCAGCCCACGCCTCCCAGCAACTCGTGGTCGCGAAACATGTGACCGGCGACGCCACATTCACCGACGTCACGCCGGTCGCGGGCGACGATCGTGTCGCCGAGGTCGCACGAATGCTGGCT
>DATKCX010000436.1:0-10024 GCA_035512975.1 Ilumatobacter sp. | reverse complement strand
TTCAGGCGCGCATCGGCAGCCTGGGCGGCGATGTACGACAGCTGCTGGCGCTCATTGAGCATCGTCATGAGCCAGCTCCCTCGGTGTCGTCGGCTGCCGGCGCGTCGGCTGCTGCGGGGTCGTCGGCTGGCGGCGCGTCGGCAGTTTCATCGACAGGAGCTTCGTCGGCAGGAGCAGCTTCTTCGGCAGGCGCAGCTTCTTCGGCAGGCGCAGCTTCATCGACCGGTGCGTCGGGAGTCGCGTCCTCCGCGAGAGCAGCTACCTCCGCAGGAGCAGCGTCTTCGGCAGGCGCAGCGTCTTGGACAGGCTCGGCGTCGTCGGCAGGCGTCGAGTCGGCCGGGGCCGCTTCGACGGCGGCGGCCGCTTCATCGTCGTCGGCACCTTCAACGGCGGGCATGGGCTCGACGTCGACGATGCCTGGCCACGGCTTCACCATGCGTGACAGCAGCGGGAAGTCTTTGCGCAACGGGAACCCCTCGAACTCGCCGGGGAGGTACAGGTTGCGCATGTCGGGGTGGCCATCAAAGGTGATGCCAAACATCTCATGCGTTTCCCGCTCGTGCCAGTTGGCCCCGGCGAACAGGGGGATCCAGGTCGCCATCGACAGCGAGTCGGGGACGTCGGCCTTGATGGTGACACCGAAGTGCCGATCGATGTCGGTGAGGCGGGCGAACACCTGGAAGCGCGTGTCGCCACCGGCATAGCCCTGCTTGACCTCGGTGGACAACGGGGCCTTTTCGACCGTGGGATCGTCTTCACCCTTGCCGTACGGCGACGGCAACCAATCGATCGCTGACAAGAAACAGAAGTACTCGAACCCCTGCGCCTTCAGCGACGCGCCGGCCGCCAGCCACGACTCGGCACTGACCCGCAGCCAGAGATCGGTCTGAGGCATGAGGTGGGTGTCGACGAGGCCGTCACCGATGTCGGCTCGCAGCCGGTCGATGACGCCCTCGCGTAGTCCGTCGCCGGGTAGAGCGGCCGGAGTCTCGGCGTCGGTGTCGGTGTCGGCAGGTGTTGTGGTGTCACTCAATCGGGCCACCACCCACCACGATCGGCTGGCGATCGAGACCTTCACGAATCCGTGCGTTGTGCGCCGTTTTCGTCAGCGGCGTGTATTCCTCGCCGCGCCACTTGGCAGCCATGTCCTCGTGACGGATTCGCTGTTGCAACAGCACCACGCCTTCCAACAACGCTTCTGGACGCGGTGGGCAACCAGGCACGTAGATGTCGACCGGAATGATCTGGTCGACGCCCTTGGTGACCGAATACGAATCCCAGTACGGGCCGCCGCAGTTGGCGCACGATCCCATGGAGATGACGTACTTCGGCTCGGGCATCTGCTCGTACAAACGTTTGACCGCGGGTGCCATCTTGTCGGTCACGGTGCCAGATACCACGACGAAGTCCGCTTGACGCGGGCTGGCGGGCAGGGGGATGACCCCGAGGCGCATCACGTCGTAGCGCGGCGATGCGAATGCCGCACCCATTTCGATGGCGCAGCAGGCGAGGCCCCACTGGTACACCCACATGGAGTACGAGCGACCCATGTTGAACAGTTTCGTCAGCGGGGCAGGCATGCGCCCACGGTCGACTAGACCCATCGGAGCAGCCCTCGTTTCCATGCATAGACCAAACCGTCGAGCAACAAGATGATGAAGATCAACATGGTGATGAGGCCGAACCAGCCGTACCGCTCCATCGAGGCAGCCCACGGAAAGATGAACACCGCTTCGACGTCGAAAATGACGAAGAGCAGGGCGAACACGTAGTAGCGGATCTGGCTTTGGGACCACCCGTGACCGACCGGGTCGACGCCAGATTCGTACGCCATGTTCTTTTCTCTGCCGGGGCGCGACGGTCTGACAGCGGCGGCGACGCCAAGCAGGAGACCACCCAAAACCAGGGCAGCAAGACCGAACCAGACGACGGTGAGGTAATCGCGCAGAAACAGCGACATCGGGCCGAGACGCTACCAGGGGTCTCGAAACTCTTCCCAAACCGACCCCATCAAAGTTGAAGAATTGCCGATTTCTCTCACCGGACCAGTCCGGGGTATCGCGCCGACGAATTTGGACCTCTGAGAACGGGCAGAGATCGGGTCTGGATCGCGAGCGGTGATTCGCCGAGGCGCTGCCTAGGGTGGGCGTCCGTGCAGGAGCTCACCAGGCAGCAGCGCCGCATCGTCGTGCTGGCGATGATGACGTCGCTCACGAGCGTGATGGCCAATTCGTTGCTCTCACCGGTGATCCCAGACGTGCTGAACACGTTCGGCCGGCCAGATCGCGACGCTGGCTTCCTGGTGGCGGCGTCGTCGGTTCCGGGGGTCGTGGTCGCACCCGTGATCGGCATCCTGGCCGACCGGCTCGGGCGGCGCGCAGTGCTCGCACCCTGCCTGCTCAGCTTCGGCATTGCCGGCGCGTTCGTTGCTACCGCTCCCACGTTCGAACTCATGCTGGTGTGCCGACTGCTCATGGGATTCGGCGGTGCCGGGCTCGTCAACTTGTCGATCGTGCTGCTGAGCGACACGTTCACGGGAACCGCACGCACCAAATGGATCGGCGTCAACGCCGGAGCCCTCACTGCCGCCCTCGCCGCGTTTCCGCTGCTGTCGGGGGTGCTCACCGAGTTCGTCGGCTGGCGGTGGGCGCTCGCTCCATACACCGTTGCCGTGATCGGGGCCGCGACGGCGTGGCGGTTGCTCGAGCCGAACCGTCCGGCTCACGTGCCGACGGTGCGCGATCAACTCCACGGTGCCGTTGGCGCGCTCAGGATTCCGGTGGTGGGTACCGCCGTGATCGCCGGCGCGTTGATGTTCGCCATCATGTTCGGCGTCTTCCTCACCATTCTTCCGGGCCATCTGGAAGCCGGGTTCGGGCTCAGTCCGGCGGTACGCGGGCTGGTGATCGGGCTTCCGTCGGCGATGGCGTCGATCACCGCGTTCAACCTCGGACGCATCCGATCCAGGTTCAGTGCCGGCACCGTGCTGATCGGAACGGCAGCGATGTGGGTCCTGGCGTTCACGCTGATCGGTGTGGCCGCCGTGCTGCCGCTGCTGATCGTGGGCACCCTGATCTACGGCGTGGGCGAGGGTGCCCTCTTGCCGACCATGCAGGAGACGGCGCTCGACGGGGCACCCGACGGGCACCGCGCCTCGGTCATGGCGGCATGGACGGCGCTCGCTCGGCTCGGCCAGACCGTGGGGCCGCTGGGTGCCGCGCTCGTGTTGTCCGCCTGGGGCACGCGGGCCGCTCTGCTGGGCGGATCGGTCGGCGCGGCGATGCTGCTGGTGCTGTTCGTCGTGGGCCCCACCCGTACCCGCCGAGCCGGCAGCGGCTCGGTTGCCGGCTCGGGTGCCGGCTTGGCAGCGACGCCGGCCACGGCCTTCTCGATAGACACGGGGGAATCAGCGGAATGAAAAGGAGCGAAGCGACGTATCCGCTGACTCCCGAACGCAACGCAGGATTGAGGTGTCTGTCCGGGTGCGAGCAACTCGTCGAGCGTGTACCCGGTGGGCTGCGACGCGAGTACCGTTCGTTCGTGGTTGATCTCCCGGCAATCCAGGCAGCTCGAGTCGCCGGTGCCGCTGTGGTGAAACACACGCCAGTCGTGTCGTCGGTGACCCTGTCGAATCTCGTCGGCGGCACCGTTGCACTGAAGGCCGAGAACTTGCAGCGCACCGGGGCATTCAAGATTCGTGGGGCGATGAACAAGCTCACCCTGCTGGGGCCCGCTGCTGCTGGTGGGGTCACCGCAGGCAGCGCGGGCAACCATGCCCAAGCCCTTGCGTTCGCTGCGAGTCACTTTGGTGTCCGCTGTGAGATCTTCGTTCCTGCAGGTGCGTCGATCTCGAAGGTGGCGGCGTGCGAGGCGTATGGAGCGATCGTCCACGAGGGTGGCGACAGCCTCACGGAAGCCGTCGCATTGTCACGCGAGCGCGCGGCAGCCGCCGGCATGGTGTTCTGCCACCCGTTCGACGACGAAGCGGTCGTTGCCGGCCAGGGAACGCTCGGGTTGGAGCTATTGGAAGATTTCGCCGACTTGGCGTGCGTGATCGTCCCCCTGGGAGGTGGCGGCCTCGCCGCGGGTACCGCAATCGCGGTGAAGTCGACGCGGCCCGAGGTGCGAATCATTGCGGTGCAGGCGTCTGCGTGTGCGCCATACACCGGCGCAGCAGCCCCGAGTGGCCCAGTGGCCACTCTCGCCGACGGCATCGCCGTCAAGGTTCCCGGCGTCGTGACTCGCCCGCTCATCGAAGCGTGGATCGACGACGTGGTCACGGTTGAGGAAGAAGCGATCGCCGACGCGATGGTGCTGCTGATGGAACGCGCCAAGCTGTATGTGGAGGGTGCAGGTGCCGTTGGCGTTGCTGCCCTGTTGTCGGGCGTCGCGATGCCCGCAGCCGCGGGCATCACGTGTGTGGTGCTGTCCGGTGGCAACGTCGACCTCGGTGTGGTGCCGGGGCTTATTCGCCGCCACGAGTTCCAATCGCAGAGACGATTGTCGGTGTTCGTACGCATCGACGACCGGCCGGGGGGTCTCGCGCGGCTGCTCGACATCTTCGCCACGAACGGCGCGAACCTGATCGAGGTCGAACACATCCGCGAGGGACTCGACCTGCACATTCGCGAGACCGGGCTTCGGGCGACGTTCGAGGTGCGCGGAGCGGACCACGCAGCGAGAATCCTTGCCGCAGCGCGGGCGGCGCGCTACGACGTCATCGAGGAAACGGGGTTCACACCAACCTGAGTTGAGGCGAAACACGAAATTCACACGCTCGCTACCTACCGGTCGGTAGGGAGTGTAGAATGCCCCTTGTGATGGAAAAGACCGCAATTCTCCGAGAACTCGATTCCAAGATCGAATTCCTGCTGGAACGCCATCTTTCGACCACGAAAGAATGGTTCCCGCACGAGCTGGTTCCGTACGGTCGCGGTCGCGATCACGTGCCAGGGGAAGTGTGGTCCGAGGCCGACGCCGACCTTGCCGGTGCCACGCTCACTCCTGAAGTCCGCTCGGCGCTGTTGGTCAACCTCCTCACCGAAGACAACCTGCCGTACTACTTCCGCACCGTCGAGAGCATGTTCGGAGCCGATGGTGCCTGGGGCGAATGGGTGCGCCGTTGGACCGCCGAAGAGGGCCGCCACTCCATGGCGATCTACGGCTACCTCATGGCCACACGCGCCATCGACCCGATCGAACTCGAGCGCTCGCGCATGGCTCAGGTGTCGGGCGGAGTCGCACCCGACCCGCCGTCGCTGCACGAAGGATTCGTGTACCTCGCCCTGCAAGAATTGGCCACCCGCATCTCGCACCGGGCAACCGGTCGCATGATCGGTGACCCCGCTGGTTACGACGTGATGATGCGAGTCGCCGCCGACGAGAATCTGCACCAATTGTTCTACCGAGACCTAGCGGCCGCTGCCATCGACGTCGACCCGAGCGGCATGATGCACGCCATCGAAGCGCAAGTTCGCAACTTCGCCATGCCCGGTGTGGGAATCCCCAACTTCACCGAGCACGCCAAGCGGATTGCGGCAGCTGGCATCTACGACTTCACGGTGCATTACGAGCAGATTCTCGCCCCGGTGGTTCTTCGCCAGTGGAAGGTGGACGAGATCGAAGGTCTCGACGCCGAAGCCGAACAGGCTCGCGAGCGGCTGATGAAGCGCATGGACAAGAACGCTCGAGTCGCGAAGCGCCTGAGTGCCCGGCGCGAAGAGTCGCTCGCAACCGTCAACGCATAAACGCATTGCGCCCGCGCCCGCCGCGTTGGCGCGACCGGCCACTTCTGGCGCACCGCGTTAGCGTCGGTTTCATGACCCATCGCCGTCGCACCGCGCTGTTGAGCATGTGGTGCTGCATGCCGTTGATTGCCACAGCATGTGGCGACGACGCTGCTGGCGAGCCGGTCGAGCAGCCGGAGGCCGGCACCACCACCACCGCTGGAACCTCGCCACCTGCATCCACGACGACAACGACTTCAACGGCAGCCAACACAGCCGACAGTTCACCAGGCAACAGCGCGCCGACAACCAGTTCACCGATCGCACCGCCGGAGGCCACGATGCCCACGATCGACCGTCCGTCAGCACCCGAGCCGTCGATGCCGACCAACCCGTCCCCGGGCGGTCTGCCGGTCACTTCTCCCGACACCAACTCGAGCAACCTCGAGATCGCCACAGCGGATCTGCGCACACGCGTGGGTGGCGACGCCGACATCGAAGTGGTGAGCCACGAAGAGGTCACCTGGCCGAATGGCGGCTTGGGTTGCCCTGACCCGGACATGAGTTACACCCAAGCGTTGGTGAACGGCGAGCGAATCGTGCTTCGAGCCGATGGGGTGCAGTACGAGTACCACTCGGGCGGCAGCCGCCCAGCGTTCTACTGCCCACCGAACCGAGTCACCCCACCAGCCACCGGCTCGTACGGCGACGTGTGACGCGAACCGGGGGCGCTCGTGCGAGCGCCCCCGGTTCTCATTCATCGTGAGGACGGTGTCAGCTCAGTGCCACCAGCGTGGTGGCCTCGAGGCCGTCGGGGCTGACGTGGCTGATCACGCCGTAGTACTCCCCAGCAGGGAGGTCGGCCGGCCAGTTGATGATGACCTCACCGGACGTACCCACGGTGGCATCGCCGGGATCGATTGCCTCGAGGTTGCCAGGCGTTCCCGGCACGAGCCAGGTCTGGATGGTGTACTCGACCGGCGATGCGTCTCCAACACCCCAACCGTGGGTGTACAGCTCGTACGTGCCGGCTACGGGGAGCAATAGTTCCACCGTCTCGTTCGTGCCGCCGTTGCCTGACGCACCGACGAGTGTGCCATCGGGGCCGTAGACATACAGGTCGAGGTCGATGTTGTCGTCGGGATCCACCTGTGGCAGGTGCACCCGGAGCAGCGTGTCGCCTGCAGTGACGGCGACGTCGAGACGCGTGGCCCCATTGCCCTCGTCAGATGGGGCGAACGTCTGGTCGGGGTCTTGGCCGACGGTCTGCACCGTGTCGGTTGCCGCTACGAGGCCCGACGCCACGGGCGTGTACTCACCCGTGTAACCGAAGGCGACGGGAATCGATGCTGTGCCGTCTTCGAGAGCAGCAGTCACCTCACCGACTGCCGCAAGGTTCGTCGCCCGTACAGCGATCGGCGAGTAAGCCTCGTAGCCGCTGCCTTCCAGCGTGATCGAGCCGAAGCCCCATACCCCAACGGCCGCGTCGGTGCGAGCGATCGTGATGTCGAAGGTCCGCGACTCACCGGCGGCGATGGCGGCGAGATCGCCGTCGACCGACACCGAGAAACCGGCGGGAGCGTCGATCACTGGTGTCAACGACAGTTCGCCGCCCGACACGTTGGTGATGGTACGGAACGTGGTCTGGGTGCCGGCGAGGGCGCCGATGCCGATCGACGCCAAGTTGAGGTCGGTCGCATCGAATGAGTACCCGAGGCCTGCGACGAAGTCGCAGGTCCCGGCAGTGAACACGCCCAGGTCAGCACCGCAGGTGAAGGCAGCGTGACCAAAGATGTCGTTGTCGTACACGATGCCCGGGTTGAACAGCGAGTTCGGCGCAGTGGTGGCACCGCTCGGGTCGACGTGACCCGCACCCATGTCGAACGGGTCGGCAGGCGTAGCGGCATCTTCCTTCATGACGTCTTGGTACGACGTGGTCATCAGCGCCGACTTCGCCATGGCCGGCGACCAGTCGGGGTGGGCCTGCTTGATCAGTGCGAACAAACCGGCCACGTGCGGCGATGACATCGAAGTTCCCGAGATCGACTGGAACAGCTGTCCCGGGGGCCCAGAGGTAGGTGTGGGGGTCTGCCCAGCGAGGATGTTCACACCAGGCGCGGTGACATCGGGCTTGATGATGTCGGCCGACAGCAGGTTCTCGCCGCGCGACGAGAACGCAGCCATGACGGCACCGGTTGCGGTGTCGTGTTCGCCACCGGTGATGTACGCCACCGGCTTCTGAGCGGTGTCGATGTAGCTCTTCACGACCAAACCGTCAGTGAGCGTGACATGCACCGAAGGCACCCAATGGTTGTCGGTGATGAGATCCGACACGTCGTCGAGGTTGTACAGCACCATGCCGGCACCACCGGCGAGGTACACCGCGAACGACTTGTCGACGCGGGCATTCACGCCGCGCTTGCACAACACGATCTTGCCACTGAGGTTGCCCTTGAACTTCTGATCGGAAAGGCACAGTTCGTTGCCGTGGTCGGCAGCGTCGACGATCTGGAGCACGCCCGTGCCACCGGTGACCGATGCACCCTCGACGGTTGTCGTCACTGGAGGCGGCGTCGGCTTCTTGCCCTTCGGAGGCACCAAGTCACCGAAGGTGACGCTTCCGGTGAACGTGCGGGTATGCGTTGACGCACCCACGGAAGTGATCCATGGAACCGATGCGGGTGAGCCGGTGGTGGCGGCACCGGGGCCAGCGTTGCCGTTGGACGTGGCCACGAACACACCGGCGTTGGCTGCGAACAAGAACGCCACATCGTCGGAACCGATCGCGAACGAGCTGGAACCAATCGAGTAGTTGATCACGTCGACGCCGTCTTCAACCGCCTGGTCGATCGCTCCGGTGAGGTCGGAGCCGTAGCCGCCGAGTTCGCCGAGCGCCTTGTAGGCGACGATGCGGGCGAGAGGAGCGATACCGGAGACTGTTCCACGGTCCACGCCGAAGATCTCGGCGTCGACTCCAGCGTTGCCACCAGCGGTGCTGGCGGTGTGGGTGCCATGGCCGTTTTCGTCACGTGCTGAGTCATACTCGACATCCGTCAGGCCCGTGAGCGAGGCGTAGGTGGAGAGCATCTGGCGCGCGCCGATGAGCTTGTCGTTGCACTCGAACGGTGCATCGACGAGGCCAGGGGCCAAATGTTCACTGGGTCCGCCGAAGTCGCACCCGGGAATGACCCTGACCACTTCGCCGTCCTCGTCGACGACGTCAACGTCGGCGATGGTGACTGGTGCCGGGCCGTAGCTTCCGTCGTCGGCGAAGCTGGCGTGCTCGGGCCAGATGCCCGAGTCGATCACACCGATCACGATGTCTTCACCGAGGAGGCCGGAGTCCCAGGCACCGGCCTCATCGGTGAGACCGAGGAAGTCACCTGACTCGTCGGTCGTGGGCTGCATCAGTTCGTCGGCAACGACGAATGCCACGTTCTTCTGCAGCGAGATCTTCACGGCTGATTCGTGGCTCATGGTGGCCGAGAAGCCGTTCACCGAGTTCACGTAGCTGTGGGTCTTGTTGGCAACGCTGACGCCGGCTGCGTCGAGCAGAGCGTCGTGATCCTGGACGAGTTCCACCGATGCGTTTGCGGCGGCGTTGGACTGCAGTTCGTCTTGTGTGAACGACCCCAACAGCGGGTCGGCGTTCAGCACGACGATGTAGCTACCGGTGGTACTGACGGGTACTTCACGAACCGGTTTGCCACGGCCCTGGCCCTGGCCCTGATTGCCGGGCGCGGCGTCAGCGAACTGACCCGGAAGGCTTGCCGCAGCAAGCAACACTCCGGCCAGTGCAACGGCACGGCCCTTGGAAAATAACGACATAGCTCTCCCCCTATAGGAAGGATGTGATCGGATGTTGGGTGGTCATCTGGTGACGGTGTGTGGTCGACGACCACTTGGAGTATTTGTTCCAGGTTTCCGCCGAACGTGAACGTAGCACTCCATCGCATGGGCGGTCGACGGGTGCAGTGTCAGGTTCGTGTGAGGAATCAGCCGGAGATCTGAGACTGTGCTGGCGACCGGCCCGGCCGACCACCACGACCAGCACGGCCACCACTAGCTTGGTGCTGATGGACGTTGCCGTCGTCGACTACGAAGCCCTAGACGCCCCCGAAACCTTCACGCAGAGTCTGCGCGAGACCGGATTCGCCGTGCTGGTGAACCATCCGCTGCCATGGTCGCTCGTCGAGCGGATCTACACCGAGTGGGCTGCACTGTTCGACTCCGACGCCGTCGAGCAGTACCTCATGGACCCCACCGGGCAGGTGGGCTGGTTCCCGCCCGACCGCTCC
>DATKCX010000435.1:0-7369 GCA_035512975.1 Ilumatobacter sp. | reverse complement strand
CCACACGGCGCGCGATGGCGAACCATCCGTCGCCGGAGCGCACCTGGTACGAGCCATTGCCGCAGTCAGAACCGGCCGCCGACACCGTCGGCGTCCCGGTAGCGACGGTTACACAGCACGTCAACACTCCGAGCGCCACGGCGACCGCGGCGCGCACGTACTTCCCAACCAGCATGTGTTCAATTCCTCTCACCGCCCGGCGAGAGGCTAGTCAGACCCGACCGTGGTGTCCGGTCGCGCCCAGGCGTAACCGCGCTGGGCCGCCTCAGATCAGGCCGAGTTCGGCCACTGCGTCGCGCTCACCCTGCAGCTCGGCTGCCGAGGCGTCGATCTTCGTGCGGCTGTAGGCGTCGATGTCGAGCCCCTGCACGATCGACCATTCGCCGTTGGTGCACGTGCACGGGAACGACGAGATGATGCCCTCTGGCACGCCGTAGCTGCCATCGGACGGAACGCCCATCGACACCCAGTCACCCTCGGGGGTTCCGAGCGCCCACGAGCGAATGTGGTCGACTGCGGCGTTGGCCGCCGAGGCAGCCGACGAAGCGCCACGTGCCTTGATGATGGCACCACCACGAGTGGCGACGGTGGGGATGTACGAGGAGTCGATCCACTCGGCGTCGCCGACTGCTTCCCACGCGTTGCGGCCGTTCACTTCGCAATGGGTGAGGTCGGGGTACTGCGTGTTGGAGTGGTTGCCCCAGATCGTCATCTTCTTCACGTCGTTGACCGTCACACCAAGGCGGGCAGCCAGTTGCGACATGGCGCGGTTGTGGTCGAGACGGGTCATGGCGGTGAAGCGACGCTGGTCGAGATCGGGCGCATTGCTCATCGCGATGAGCGCGTTGGTGTTGGCCGGGTTGCCGACGACGAGGATCTTCACGTCACGCTTCGCCGAACGCGACAGAGCCTGGCCCTGCGGCTTGAAGATGCCACCGTTGACCGACAACAGATCGGCCCGGTCCATGCCGTCTTTGCGGGGCATGGCACCCACGAGCAAGGCGACGTCGGCATCGCCGAACGCCACGTCGGCGTCGTCGGTACAGGTGACCGACGACAGCAACGGGAACGCACAGTCGTCGAGTTCCATCTTCACGCCTTCCAGCGCTCCGAGGGCGGGGGTGATTTCCAGCAGTTGCAACGCCACCGGGGTGTCGGGGCCGAGCATCGAACCAGAGGCGATGCGGAACAGCAGGGAGTAACCGATTTGACCGGCGGCGCCGGTAACAGCAACACGAACAGGTGACGTCATGGCTCCGAGCGTACGGCCCGACCGTCGCGCCGGCCAAGCCCATACGGCGAGCGCAGACCGCTCAGGGCGGCGGCCAAGTCAGACGCCGGTCCAGTCTTTGGCCAGGTCGGCGTAGAACGTCTTGCCGGTGGCGTTCAAGTGGATGCCGTCGCCGGCAAAGCACCTGTCGGTGCACTCTTGCGAGCGGAGCTCCCAGTCGATCAAGGCGATGTTGTCGCCCGGCCGGTCGCGCTCGCGCAGGATGGCGTTGTTGCCGGCGGTCCACGAGCGGTTCGCTTTGATGGTGTAGATCAACACGTTGGGCACCTGACTGAGTGGTGCCAGCAGAGCGTTCAGCGTCTCTTCGCTGATGGTTCCGTTGGTGCCGAGATGCACGATGACGGCCTGAGTGCCCTCGAGCACACCAGCAGCCTTCAGCTCCTCCACCATCGGCACCGCGGCGGCCATCTGCAAACTCTCTTCGGCGACGACCGTCCAGCCGCGCGGCACGAGGACATCGGCTGCGCCTTTCATCACCGAGTCACCGATGGCCAGCACGCGGACAGGTTCGGACGGGAGCGGGATCGTCGTCGTGGTCGTGGTCGCTTCAGTGGTCGTGGTGGAATCCTGCGGCGATGTCGAACCGTTCGTCAACGGGTCGGTGGCGGCCACCGACGTCGAAGGCACGGTCGTGCCCGAAGCGCCCCCATTCAACAGGTCTTCGATGTCGGTCGTGAATTCGCTGCCCTCTTCGAGACTGCGGGCGATCTCGTTCTGCTGCAGGTCGGCGGTGCCCATGCGGATCACGCCGAAGGCGAGCAGCGCCATCGAACCCGCCAGCGTGAACGCCACCAGTTGGCGTGGTACCGGGTCGCGGCGGCGTCGCAGGTTCGCCCACCAGATAGCGACCTCGCGCTTACGAATCGGGGTTTCGATGTAGGTGTACGACAACTCGGTGATGACGAGCGTGGCCACCATCGCCACCGCGAACTGCGGCAGCGTGAGCTTGTTGCCGGCGACCTCCCGAATGATCTGGTAGATCGGCCAGTGGTACAGGTACAACCCGTACGAACGGGTTCCCACGTACGCGAACAGCCGGTTGCCGAGCACCTTGCCGGCGAATGCGTACCGGTGTGTGACGGCACCGATGACCATGAGCGTGGCGAACCCGGTGACGAAGAACCCGCCACGGAACAGCCACGGATCGGCACCTTCGGGCGTGAGGAAGTTGACCTTCCAGAACAGCAGCCCGAGGATCGCCACACCGAACATCGCGGCGATGTCGAGCGAGCGTCCTGCGTTTCGCAATGGCCCACGAAGGATGGCGACTGGCCGCCAGAACATCGCGAACGCGGCACCGAGCAACAGCCCGCCGGAACGAGTGATGGTGGACAGGTACAGCGTGTCGGCTTTGGAGATGCAGCGATCACCGACGTTCCAATACGCCTCGGGTGTGAGTTCGCACGTGCCGACGGGACCGCCGTGGTAGAGCAACGCCATCACGACGTTCACAACCACAGCGGCAACGAACAGCACGAGGGCGGTCTTGGCGAGCTTGCGGGTGCCGCTGCGCAGCAGGAACATCATCACGATCGGCCACAGCAGGTAGAACTGTTCTTCGACTGCCAGGCTCCACAGATGGCGCAGCGGAGCGAAGTCGCCACTCGCCGAGTACCCCTGCCCCACCCAGATCTGGTACCAGTTCATGCTGTAGCCGAGGCCTGCCAGCAGGTCGCCACGCAGCTGTCCGAGCGTGCTGGCCTTGAAGAACGCCGTGTACGTGAGCAGCAGAAACAACATGACGAACAGCGCCGGGAGCAGTCGCCGCGCCCGCCGAATCCAGAAACCCACCAGGTCGACACGACCCGTGCGCTCGTGTTCCGCCATGAGCAGGAGCGTGATCAGGTAGCCACTGATGACAAAAAAGACCTCGACACCGAGGAATCCACCGTACAACCAATCGCTGTTGGCGTGATACACCATCACCGCCACGACGGCGAGCGCGCGCATGCCATCCAGCCCCGGCAGGTACGGCACGCTGCTGAGGTGTTGGGCAGGCCTCCAGGGCCGCGCGGTAGTGACGGTGGTATCCATCGGTGCACAAGTATCGCCGGTCAGACGTAGTTCCGGGCGTACCCCGCGCGACGGTTCGGTCGAGCCAGCGCATGTGAGTCACCGCGTTCGACCGCACCGTCGAACGTGGTCGCACAGGCCGGTGCGTAGTCTGACGCCGTGAGTGATTCAGTTCTCGACGCAGCGGCCGCTACCGGACACCCGTACGAGTTGGTGGCGTGCGACCCGGCCCTCGCCGACACGGCCGAGTTCTGTGCGACCTATGGGTATGCCCTCGAGCAATCTGCGAACGCGATCGTGGTCGTCGGCAAGCCGTCGGGTTCGACTGAGCCGCGGGTCTACGCAACCTGTTTGGTGCTCGCGCACACGCGCCTCGACGTGAACGGTGCCGTGCGCCGGCGCTTCGGCACCAAGAAGGCGTCATTCGCCGACGCCGACGACACGCGGCAGATGACCGGCATGGAAATCGGTGGTGTCACCCCGTACGGGCTGCCCGCCGGCTTGCCGATCTGGATCGACAGCCGAGTGATGGACGTGCCAGCCGTGATCGTCGGCGGAGGCAGCCGAGACCGCAAGCTGCTCGTCCCCCCAGAATCCCTAGCCGCCCTAGCAAGCGCCGAAGTGATACAGGACCTAGCAAGAGAAGCGTGACGAATGGGGTCAGACCCCAAACGTCACGCAAGTAGATCGCTCGCGGCCGCCCCCTTCTCCCAAGTGCAGATTCTTCAAACATCTGATTCGGCGCGGGATTTGTCGAGCGCAAGGCGGCACGAGCCCGATCAGCCTTTTCGGCTGTGAGCGGCGAGGGCCAACGCAGCGATCGGCGATCCAGCCCGAATTCAGTGGCGGAAGTGGCGTTGGGAGGTGAAGACCATGGTGATGCCCGCCTCGTTGGCCGCTTCGATCGACTCGTCGTCGCGCACGCTGCCTCCCGGTTGGATGATCGCCGTGATGCCTGCTGCGGCAGCCACGTCGAGCGTGTCGCGGAACGGGAAGAACGCATCGCTCGCACATGCCCCGCCGGCGGCACGACCGTCGGCCCGGTTCACCGCGATCCGGGCTGCGTCGACTCGGTTTTGCTGACCCGCCCCGATACCGAACGACTGGCCATCCTTCGCGAACACGATCGCGTTGCTGCTCACTGCGGCGCACACCTGCCAGGCGAACGTCATGTCGGCCCACTGTGCGTCGGCTGGCTGAGCAGCGGTGACCACCGACCAGTTGGCACGGTCGAGCGACACCACGTCTGGTTGCTGCACGATGAATCCGCCGTCGAGCGGCTTGAGATCGAACGGCCACTCTTCCGGTGCCGCAGCGCTGATGACGCGCATGTTCTTCTTGGTCGACAGCACGGCGAGCGCCGCGTCGTCGTACGCCGGAGCGACGAGCACCTCGGTGAATCCCTTCACCAACTCTTCGGCCATCGCCGCCGTGACCGTACGGTTGGCCGCGACGATGCCACCGAACGCGCTGATCGGATCGCACGCGTCGGCCTTCACGTACGCCTCGGCCACCGTGTCGGCAATCGCGACACCGCACGGGTTGGCGTGCTTGACGATCACCACCGCAGTGTCTGCGAAGCGATTCACCAAACGCCAGGCAGCCTCGGTGTCGTACAGGTTGAGGTAGCTCAGCGCCTTGCCACCGTGCAGCGTGAGCGAATCCCACCAACCGGCCGAGCCGGCAAACCGGTAGCGGGCTCCCAACTGGTGCGGGTTCTCGCCGTAGCGCAGCACCTCAGCGCGTTCGAGCGCGATGTGAATCGTGCGTGGCAGCGGATCCGGTTCCGGCTCGGACTGGTCGAACCAGGTGACGATCGCGGCGTCGTAGGCAGCGGTGTGAGCGAACGCGTCGCGCGCCAACCGGCGACGAGTGGCGAGCGACACTTCGCCGTCGGCGCGAAGTTCGTTCAGCACCGGTTCATAGTCAACCGGGTCGACGATGATCGACACGTGGGCATGGTTCTTCGCCGACGCCCGCACCATCGCCGGCCCACCGATGTCGATCAGTTCGATGCCCGGTGCACTCGTGAACGGGTACAGGTTGACCACCACGAGGCTGATGGCACCGATGCCGTACTCAGCCATGTCGGCCTGATGTTCCGGCTTGGTGGGGTCGGCCAGCAATCCGCCATGGATCTTCGGATGCAACGTGACCACGCGGTGGTCGAGAATCGCCGGCACGCCAGTGAGGTCGGCCACATCTGTGACTGGAATGCCAGTTGCCGCGATCGCCTTGGCGGTGCCGCCGCTCGACACGAGGTCCCATCCCAACTCGTGGAGCGCGGTCGCAAACTCGACGATGCCGGTCTTGTCGTACACAGAAAGGAGGGCGGTGGGCACACGAAGAAGGTAGCCACTGCGACGTCCGCGGACGCACGCTCGTGTTGCAGGTTGACGAAATGTCTCTTCCACCCCTCATCGGCGAACTACCGTGCAAACAACGCACACAGTTTGTGTCGACATCCAGGAGGGATGAATGGATATCAGCAAGTTCAAGACTCACGATTGGCTCGTCATCGGTGGCGCAGCAATCTTTTTGATCTTTGGCTTCATGTCATGGATCAGCGTCGAAGTCCAGGGCGGGGGTATTTCCGTCAGTAGCGGTGCCGGCAACGTGTTCGACTTCTTCTGGACGGGCACGATCCCCTGGATCCTCGTGATGGCTTCGGCGGTCGTCACTGTGCTCGTCGTTCAGGGCACACTGTCGAAAGACCAGGCTCCCTGGCCGCTCATCATTCTCGCCGCGACCGGTTTGGCAGCGTTGCTGCTGATCATTCGACTCGTGTTCAACCCGCTCGACGATGGTGGACTCGGCGGGTTCGGTGGCATCGAGTACAAGCGAGGCATCGGCATGATCCTCAGTGCCGTCGGCGGCATCGTGGCTGCCGCGGGTGGCGTCATGGGTTTCACGGCGTCCGGAGGCAGCATGTCGGATCTCACCGACATGAACAAGATGAAGGCCGCGTTCGACAAGGGCGACGGCAACCCCGGTCCGGCCGATGGTGGCAGCAATATGCCGCCGCCTCCGCCCCCGATGTGAGCCACGCTCGCATCACCTTCACCTGACGACTCACGGCTGTAACGACGGGCCCCGCCTCGCGGCGGGGCCCGTCCGCGTCACGGCACCCGGCTGAACCGCAGCGCCGTGAACAGCTGATGATCCGTGTACAGATACATCGTTGTCAGATCGTCGGACAAGCCGACGGTGATGGCTCGTTCGGCCTCTGACAGTTGCACGAACCTGAGGAGCGAGCGGTCGGTGATTGCGTCACATTTCTGTGGCGTCGTGAGTCCGATGGTGCGGTCGCTCGTTGCTGCCCACGACATGGAGCAACCGTCAAAGCCCACGGTCGTTTCATCGAAGTCGATCACGGCGCCCTCGTCGTCGAGCGTCCAACGTCCTACGACGAGCCCGGGCGGGTTGCTGGCCGGGTCGTTGTTGGGCAGCGATTCGGCGTCGCGGAACAGCCACGTCGTGCCGTCGGCAGTCACCATTTCGAGTTCACGAGTTCCCAGCAGTCGATACGTCACGCCGGTGAACGGCAGCCAGAGTTCGGGCGCACAATCGGCGGGCTGCACCAGCGTTCCGGCGTCGGCTGCGTAGAACGCCCAGCCATCTTCGGCTGATGTCCACGCGCCGGCCTTCGGTGCGTCTCGCCCCGCTTCGATGTAGCCGCACCCGTCGAAGCCGTAGGCGGCGGGCACGACATCGGGCGCTTCGTACGGCGCGAACTGCACGAACGGCCGCACACCGCTGGGATACACCTCCGCCGGCTCGTCGAGGATCCACCGACGATGCGAAACCGTGCCGAGGAACGCCCCAAGCGTTGGTTGACCGACGGTTCCCGGCACCACTCGATCGAGCCGGGTGTAACCCCCGTCCGACTCGATGATGACGTCGCCATCGGCCGTTGCCAGCAACGAGTCCGACCGGATCGGACCGAACCACCGCCAGCCCACCCGATTCGACGTCTGGCACGTCGACGCATCGAACGCGATCGCGGAACCATCCGACGTCCACGAGAACGCGCAGTCGTCGATGATGAACTCGCCGTCGGTGATG
>DATKCX010000434.1:0-6886 GCA_035512975.1 Ilumatobacter sp. | reverse complement strand
GTCGTGACGGGAACGGTCACGATCGGCGTCGCGGGGAGGGGCGTGTAGTAGGCGACGATGTCGATGATCACGTGGACATCGCCGGCCAGGTTGTACACCTTGATCGCACCGTCGGCCGACAATCCCACCGTCACGTGGTTGGGCGTGGGTGGGCTCGGCGCAAACCAATTGAGGTTCGACGAGTTGGGCACCGACGCCGCATCGGCTGGATACAACGTCAGAAAGCTCGGTGCGGTCGGGTCGACGATCGTCACGTTGGCGGCGATCGCGACCGCCGCCGCAGGGATGGCGCAATTCCCGTTGATCCCGCGCACCTCCACGTCGATCGTGCTGTCTGGACCGACCGGCTCACTCCACGGGCCCACCGCGGTCGTCGGCCGCGTGTCGATGAGGCGACAGGGCACGATCGGCACCAAACCCGACGGCGTCGATGACGGCGCCGGCGACACAGCCCGCACCACCGGCACGAGCACCGCCCCTACCGCCCCCAACAACGCCATGACCACTGTCGCACGCCTCCAGGCTCGGTCGATGCGCACCACGTCTCCTCTCGTCGCGTCGTGTATGCGACGGTACGGTCCGCGCCACACTCACGAATCGGGGAAATCCCTACATGTTGGCGACGCCCCGATCGCCGAGGACGCGATGGCCGCTCGGTCGTAGGGTTTTCCCGGATTCGTCTCGGCCCGCCGAGGTTTACGTTCGGGTGTATGCCTCAGACCATCCGCCGTGCCCTGTTCGCCACGTTGCTCGTCACAGCGAGCGTGGTGCTCGTCCGCCCTGCTGTAGTCGGTGCTGACGCCGACGCCAACGTCGTCGCGCTCCAACCGGCCCGCCTGCTCGACACGCGCGCGTGCGGGGAGTGTTCGACGATCGACGGCAGCTTCCTCGGCATCGGGCCACTCGGCGCAGGAGCCCGCCTGACACTGAATGTGGCCGGGCGCGGTGGGGTCGACCCTGGCGCAGACGCGGTGATGCTCAACGTGACGGCGGTCTTCCCGGGCGCACCCGGATATCTGACCGTGTTCCCGTGCACGGCTACGGTGCCGAACGCGTCGAACGTGAACTACTTCCCTGGCGACGTGGCGGCGAATGCGGTGCTCGCCAAGCTGTCCGACGCCGGCCAGGTGTGCATCTACTCGTTGGCCGGCACGGACGTCGTCGTCGATGTCACCGGCTACGTGCCAGAAGCGGGCTCACCGGTTCCCGTCGAGCCGGCCCGCCTCGTCGAGACCCGAGGGGGCGTCGAGCACGTGACGGTCGACCACGCCTTCGAGAAGGTCGGACGGCTGCCCGCCGGGGGCGTTCTCGAGTTCAACGTATGGGGCCGCGGCCAGCCCGGCGACGTCGTACCGGCAAACGCGCAGGCGGTGTTCCTCAACGTCACCGCGGTGTACCCCGATGCACCGGGGTTCCTGACGGTGTACCCGTGCACCGCATCGGTTCCCAACGTCTCGAACGTGAACTACGGGCAGGGGGACGTAGCACCGAACTCGGTACTGGCGACGGTCTCCCCCGCTGGCACGGTGTGCATCTACAGCTCGGCCGCCACCGACGTGATCGCCGACGTGAACGGGTACCTCCCGCCCGGCGGGAACCGGGTGGCGATCAACCCGGCGCGCTGCGCCGACACGCGCACAGCCGCCGAGGGGGGGAACACGTTCGACGGACTGTTCCTCGGCCACGGCCGCCTGCAGGCGGGTGAGACGTACAAGGTCACGATCGCCGGGCGCTGCAACGTCGCCGGTGACGCCTCGGCCGCGTACGTGAACGTCACCGCCGTGTACCCGTCGACCTACGGCTACCTCACGGTGTGGCCGTGCGACCAGCCGCGCCCCGATGCCAGCAACGTCAACTACCTGCCCGGTGCCGTGCAACCCAACAGCGTTCTGGCCAAGATCAGTCTCGACGGCCAAGGCCAGATCTGCATCTACTCGCTCGCCGAGACACACGTCATCGTCGACGCCAACGGCTACGTCCCCGCCCCCGGCCTCGCCGGGATCGCCCAGCTCGGCGTCGGCACCGCGTACTCGTGCGCCCGCCACACCGACGGGGTGGTGCGCTGCGTCGGCTCGCACGACACCATCGGAGCCGGCCCACGCGAGCTCGGCACCACCTACAACCCAGTCCCGGTCATCGGCGTGGGCAACGCCACCGACCTCGACGTCGGCGTTTCGCACGCGTGCGCGGTGCTCGCCGACCGCACCTTGCGCTGCTGGGGACACAACGACAGTGGCCAGCTCGGCGATGGCACCACGGCCGGCGAGCCCGGCTACGGCTACATCGTCCGCCAGACACCCGTCCAACCCCCGGTCACCGGTGCCCTCGATGTCGCCGCGGCCGGCGGCTGGTCGGGCTTCACGTGCGCGATCGTCGACGTGAACGGCAACTCACAGGGCGACGAGGTGCAGTGCTGGGGTGACAACTACCTCGGCCAGCTCGGCTTCGCCTACCCCGCTTCCACCCCGGCGAACGCACGGAAAAGCACCGTCCCGGTCACCGTTGCCGGTTTGCCCGCCGCGGCGTATCCGGTCGAGGTCGAGGCAGGCGATACCGGCGCTTGCGTCCGCATGTCGAACGGCAGCGTGTGGTGCTGGGGGCTGGCTCTGAACAGCTCGTCGACACCGGTACAAGTCGCGCTCGCAACCGGACAGGCCATCGACCTCGACGTCGGCCTGCGCCACGCCTGCGTCGTCACCACCGGTGGGTCGGTGGAATGTTGGGGCACCGGCCACGTGGGGCAACTCGGCGACGGCCAGGCCGAGAACTCCACGACGCCTGTGATCGCGAGTGTCACCGGTGCCGTGACGGTGGCGACAGGCCTCGATTCCACGTGCGTCACGTTGACAAACGGCGGCGCGCGCTGTTGGGGCCTCAACATCCACGCGCAACTCGGCAACGGCACGTCGACCCCGCACGAGCCATCGCCGGTGTCGGTGACGGTGGTGACCGGCCCGTTCACCGGCATCGTGACCGGCAACTCGAGCACCTGCGTCCTGCTACCGAACACCACCGCCAAGTGCTGGGGCTACAACCTCAGCGGCCAACTCGGCGCCCGCGTCAACGGCGACTCGGCCGGCCCGGTGGTGTGGGGCAGCGGCAATCTGACCTGACCGGCGATCGCACCACAGAGGGGACGGACCAGCGATGTAACGGGCTGCTCGTACCGTCACGACCGCCAGCGGCGCGGGGGTCGCCTCGATCCCTTCGTTCGTGGCGCTCGATCGCACTCTGGTCGAATTCCTCCCGCCCTACGCACTCAACGGCATGACCGTGGATGAACGTCGAACGCTGGTTCTCCGCGCTCACCACCCAGAAGCTCCAACGCTCCGCCCACGACTCGGTCCGCCCCGCCGGGATAGAAGTTCGGCGGTGGCTTCCGAGACCGGTGCACCGAGCAGCGCTGTCACGAGATCTACGAGGTTGCTGGTGAACAAGCGATCGTCTGGACGCGCGGTGCTCGCGGCCCGACGTGCAAGCTCGGTTGCCACGACTCGCACTGCCGTGAATCGATGATGGAGACGTCCTACGGCCACATCCGAGAGCAGGGGAGCGACAGCGCGACGCCATTTCTCAATGCTTCCTCCTGGTGCGCTCAGGCGCGCCGCTCCAAAGTGTCGGTCCGGTTCATTGAGCACTTCCGCGTAGATTCGAAGAAAGGAACGACCACCGTCCGAATCTCCAAGCTTCGCTGCCAGCGGCTCTACGAGAGATGCGGTAAGCGCACGCAAGTCATCACGGCCGACTGACTTGTAGTTGTCGAGAAGCTCCTCGCGGTGACGATCGACGGTCGGGTGATGCTTCGCGAGGATTGCCACAAGTAAGCCGCGCCGATCTTGAAAGTGATATTGCAGCGCAGTCGAGTTGCGCTGATCCGCCGCAGAGTTGATCTCACGAAGTGAGACCGCCTGGATGCCCCTCTCTGCGAAGAGCAGCTCTGCAGCCGTGATCAAGCGGCTCCGCGTGATGTCGGAGTTTGGCGCCATGGTGACAAGATGCTATCATTTGAGACAGTTGCATTATTTGCTCGGCCAACCCAACCAGGGAGGACGCCATGGCCATCGACTTCACGCTGACCGCCGAACATGAAGAGATCCGTCAACGTGTGCGGGCGTTTGTCGACACACAGATTCGGCCACGCATGGAACCGTTCGGAACGCGTGAGCACATGGAGGCCGATCAGCGCCGCCGCTACATCAAGGAGCTGCTCGACTTGCGCCGCCTAGCTCGCCAGGAAGGGTTATGGCTGCCGCACATGCCGACCGAGCGTGGCGGCATGGGGCTGGGACACGTCGCCCTTGCAATGGTGCAGGCCGAGGCAGCGAAGGCGCGCGTCGGACCGTGGGTACTCAACTGCCAAGCACCCGATGAGGGCAACATGCACACCTTGCTGCATTGGGGCACCGAGGAGCAACAGGCGGCGTATCTCGAGCCGCTATGCGAAGGAACGCTGTCGTCGTGTTTCGCCATGACTGAACCAGAGGTGGCCGGATCGGACCCGACACTGATCCGCACGGCGGCGATCAAGGATGGTGATGAATGGGTGATCAACGGCCACAAATGGTTCATCTCCGGCGCCAAGCGCGCCTCATTCGCCATCCTCATAGCCCGAACCGAGCCTGACGTGCCCGTTGGGTCGAGAGGTGCCAACACTGCGTTCATCATCGATCTGCCGACAGACGGTTGGAATAACGTGCGCGAGATCGAGACGATGCACGGGCCTGGAGGTCACAGCGAAATCGTCATCCAGGACTTGCGTGTGCACGACTCGCAGATACTCGGCGGTCGCGGCAACGGACACCGGCTGGGGCAGCATCGGCTCGGACCGGCGCGTTTGGCACACTGCATGCGCTGGATCGCTCAGGCCGAGACGGCCCTTGACATGATGGTCGACCGCTCCCTCCAACGCTATAGCCACGGCAGTCTTCTTGCGGAGAAGCAGGGCATCCAATGGCTGATCGCCGACTCCGCGATGGAGGTGTATCAATGCAAACTCATGGTGCTCCACGCGGCTTACCTGATCGACCGCGGTGACGACTTCCGGACCGAAGTCTCGATGGCGAAGCACTTCGTCGCCAACACGTTGAACCGTGTGATCGATCGCGCGATACAAGTGCATGGCGCCCTCGGGTACTCCACCGATACGCCGTTGGCGAACATGATGCAACATGCCCGGTGGGCACGATTCGCCGACGGTGCTGACCAGGTCCACCAGATGCGAATTGCCCAGAACACGATCGCTGCCTACACGGATTATCAGTCGACTCGCACGGCTACCGGAAGCCTGCCGATCTGATCGCCATGGATCACGCCCGCCGAACAGAGTCGGCTCGGTAGACAGCCGTCGACCGTTCCACCGAGGTCCCAACCTCCCCGCCGCGACTGGCACCCTTGCGAGCCTGACCCCACCGCAAGCGCGTTGAATTCGCTAGCGAAATCATCGGAACTCTTGATCCCTCGACGGGGTGCTGCCATGATGTTGCAGTGCCCCTGAAGCGTCTGGGATTCGTCCGCCGCGCGCCCGAGGTCGATGCTGGGGGTTTCGCCGCATCGTGGAGGCAGGACGCGCTGTGGACCATCGAGCAGGCTGGCGGGGCGGGGCCGCGCGCTCGCGTCCACTGCGTCGGGCGCGACCAGCGCGACCGAGCAGCGCACCATGGTGTTTCGATCGAGTGGTTCGCGGGCGAAGCCGAGCTCGCTGCCTTCGACGCCGAAACGGCGTCGGCCGCGCCCGGCGGGGCACGCCGGGCAACGATCGAGTCGGCTCCGAGCGTGCTCGTCTCCGAGCGCGTGGTGGCGGGCGACGACGACGTCATCGCCCGCTGGTGCCGCCCGCCGGGCAGCCATGATCAGCTGCGACCGGTGCTCATCGGCCTCATCGAGCGCGCGCCGCACCTGTCCCGTAGCGAGTTCGCCGACTACTGGTGGTCGCAGCACCGGCCGCTCGCCAGCGCACTGGTGCCGGCGGCGCTCGGGCCGGGTGCCTATGTGCACAACTACGTCCTCGAGGGACAGCCCGGCCAATGGGACGGCATCGGCGAGTTGTACGAGGATTCGCTCGACATCGCTCGCCTCAGAGGAGAGTGGTTCGACTCGCCTGCCGCCAACGAGCTGATCGCCGATGAGGAACGCTTCCTGGTGCGCTCCACTCGGCAGGTGCTCGTCTGCGATCAGGAGTTCGTCAGCGCGAACGGCTGAGCCACCTGCGCTCAACCATCGTTGACGCATTCTGCGCGCCATGGAACAATTCCCGCCAAGAAGAGTCGACGTGAAGCTCGCCGTCAGGGTTGATTGCTGTTCGAGGCGATCGTGATCGACACGCGTCACGTCCCACTGTGCAACACACGACCGAGCAATCGTCGGTGCAGGACGAGCTCGGCGTTGCGTGAGAACGACATCGACACGTCAAACGTGACCTCGCCGCCAGCGAACCGCTCCACCGGCGCGCCGCTCGCCACACCGTCGCCACGACCGCCGACGACAACCGTTGTGTCGGGCCGGCAGACCTCTTTCAACCCCGACCAGCTCGACTTGCCGTGGGCGATCATCGACGGTGCCTGGACCGAAGGACGGCAGCTACTACGGCGGCGTCATCGGCCGCCTGGCTTGTTGTCATGCGGACCTCAACGAATCGATCGCTCTGCCAGCCCGCGCGGCCCGCCCGTCCCGTCGGTCTCGGCCACCGACACCGACGCCTCGCTGACCACCTCGCCGTCGACGAATCGCCACGGCAGCGGGCCGCGGCCGTGCAGGTGACAGCGGACGCTACCGCCGGCGGTCGGCGTGGATGTCGGCTCGACGGTGCGACAGATCTCCATCTGGAACGGACACCGTTCGTGAAAGCGGCAACCGCTCGGTGGAGCAACGGGATTGGGCGCTTCGCCCG
>DATKCX010000433.1:0-6819 GCA_035512975.1 Ilumatobacter sp. | reverse complement strand
GGGATAGTGCCTGGGGGCTCAGCGGATAGGCGAGGCTCTGCCGAGCCTGTCTGCTGGGCAACCCCAATAGATATAGGGAGAAGTCAGCGGAATGAAAAGGAGCGAAGCGACCTATCCGCTGACTCTCCTGGCACTATCCCTTCGGGTTAGCGGGCTGGGTGTTCGCCGATTTCCTTCAGGGCGTCGGCGAGTGCGCCGCGGAGTCTGCGGGCCAAGTCGGGGGAGAGGTGGGTGACGAAACCCTCGCCTGGGCGACCCACCTCTTCGACGGTCAGCACGACTCTTGGCTCGGCATCGTCGTAGTCGTCGCTGATGGCAACAGCCCACGACACGGGGGCGAGATCGTCCTCCCAGCCGGGTGGCACGTCTCCTGGACCGGCTGGGTAGTCGTCGATCGAGCGGCGCATCTCCTTACAATACGATCCTGAGCAGGGGTTTTGCCGTGCGAGGAACAAAAACCGACATAAATGATCAGGTTTGTGTTGATTGCGGGTGCGTCGCAGGGATATCGTCGCTGTTGAATCCTGACTTACCTGATCGGAATTGACCGAAATGCACGCAGCACCCCCCGCAGAATTGCAGCTCGACCCGGCCATCACCAATACGACCATCAACACGACCAACGTGTTGGTACGTCGTCGGGCGGTCATGTCTGCTGACGCGGTTGCCGCTGCCAACGAGCTGCTCGAAGGCAAGACTCCCACCGAGATCATCGAATGGGCGAGCGCCCAGTTCGGCAGCCGGTTGGCGATGACGGCGTCGTTCGCCGACACCACGCTGATCGACCTCGCCACGAAAGTCGATCCCGACATCGAAGTGATCTTCCTCGACACCGGATTCCACTTCGCCGAAACGCTCAACACGGTGCGCCGGGCCATGGAGCGATACGAGCTCAACCTCACTGTGTTGCGCCCCGACGCCGACGCCGCCGATCTGTGGGCCGCTGGCACCGAGGGCTGCTGTGAGGCTCGCAAGATTGCTCCGCTCGAGCAGTACCTCCCCGAGCATGCCGATGGCTGGTTGAGCGGTCTGCGTCGGGCCGACGACCCGGGTCGCGCCAACGCTCCCATCGTGTCGATCGACAAGCGCGGGCTGGTCAAGGTCAACCCAATGGCCAACATGAGCGACGAGGAATACGATTCGTACATCGACGACAACGATGTGCTCATCAACACGCTGCAACTCGACGGATACGCCTCCATTGGTTGCTGGCCGTGCACCGAACCCGCTGCCGATCGTTCCGGCCGCTGGTCGGGAACCGGCAAGACCGAGTGCGGCCTGCACCTATGAGTACGCCAGCGTTCCACTCGCCGTACGCGGTCAACCTCGACCTCGCAGGTGAGCGGGTGCTGGTGGTCGGTGGCGGTGCGATCGCGGCTCGCAAGGTTGCGGGTTTACTGCGCGCTGGGGCTGTGGTCACCGTCGTCGCGCCGTCGGCCGTGGCGGAGCTCGCCGAAGACCCAGACGTCCGCTGGCACCGTCGTGAGTATCGGCGCGGCGAAGCGGCGTCGTATCGCCTCGTCATCACGGCCACCGACGATCCTGCCGTGAACGCCCAAGTCGCCCGCGACGGGCGGTCGGCGAACGTGTTCGTCAACTCGGCCGACGATCCGGCCAACTGCTCGTTCACCCTCCCTGCCGTGGTGCAGCGCGGCGACCTGCAGGTTGCCATCTCCACCAACGGTCGCAGCCCCGCCATGTCGAAGTGGGTTCGCCAGCAGCTCGAAGCGCACTTCACCGACGTGCATGCGCAGCTGCTCGACGTCCTCAGCGAGGTGCGCGACGAAGCGCGTGAACTGCTGGGCACTTCGGAACTCCCCGGGTGGGAGACGGTCATCGGCGACGACCTCGTCGACCTGGTGGCGGCCGGTCGCCTCGACGAAGCGAAAGCCCGAGTGCGTCACGCAATCGGGCTGGGAGCGGTGTCATGACCGTGCATCTCGTGGGCGCAGGCCCCGGTGATCCAGACCTGTTGACGATGCGCGCGATCTCGTTGTTGGCGCGTGCCGATGTGATCGTGCACGACCGGTTGGTCGATGCGCGGATCCTGGCGTCGGCTGCTCCGTGGGCCGAGTTGATCGATGTCGGCAAGACGCCGGGGTCGGCACGCAACAGCCAGAGCTCCATCAACGGCATCCTCATCGACCGTGGTCGGCGGTTCGACACCGTCATCAGGTTGAAAGGCGGTGACCCGTTCGTGTTCGGGCGCGGTGGCGAAGAGGCTGAAGCGCTCCGCGCTGCTGGCATCGACGTCGCGGTGGTGCCGGGAATCTCTTCCAGCATGGCGGCACCCGCCGCGGCAGGTATCCCCGTGACGATGCGCGGCGTGTCGAGTGGGGTCACCATCGTCACCGCCCACCAAGACCCCGCCGGAGACACCACCGGCCAAGCGGCACTCGATTGGGATGCGCTCGCCCGCGCCGGCACCACGCTGGTGGTCCTCATGGGCGCAGCACGCGCCCGGTCACTCGCCCTGCGCCTCATCGACGGTGGCATGGCACCGGAGACCCCCGTTGCCATCATCACCTCGGCCACCTGCACCGACGAATGTGTCGAGCGGCTCACGCTCGGTCAACTGGGGGTGAAGCCCGTGCGGAACCCCTCTACGATCGTCATCGGGGCGGTCGCCGCCCGCGATGTCTTGAACGAGATGCCGAATCTCGTGGCGATCAACGCCGAAGGAGTCACGTCATGACCATCACAGAAGAACAGATCACGTCGCACGGCATTGCCGTGTTGCCGCGGGCCGAGTGGGACTCGGGCCAGATGGAAGACATCGCCAAGTTCCGTCAGAAACTCGCCGAGTACCAGTCGGGTGAACTCGCCGAAGACGTGTTCCGTGTGTTCCGCCTCACCAACGGCATCTACGGCCAGCGGCAAGGCGGCACGGCCCAGATGGTGCGCGTGAAGGTGCCCTACGGCTCGATGACGCCTGAACAGCTCGAGATGATGGCGTTCATCTCCGAGCGGTACAGCCGCGGCTGGGGCCACATCACCACGCGCCAGAACATCCAGTTCCACTTCATCGAACTCTCCGACATCCCCGACGTGATGGAGCACATGGCTTCGGTGGGCCTCACCAGCCGTGAGGCGTGCGGCGACACGGTGCGCAACGTGCAGGGTTGTCACCTCGCTGGCGCATGCCCGCAAGAGGTGCTCGACATCACGCAGTGGGCCGAAGCCTCGTACCAGCACTTCGTGCGCAACCCGCTCGGGCAGCGGCTGCCGCGCAAGTTCAAGATCAACTTTTCGGGCTGCGCCACCGACTGCGGTCAGGCGATGTTCAACGACGCCGGTGTCATCGCCGTCACGCGAACGCTCCCCGACGGCACGATCGAACGCGGCTTCCGTGTGTTCATCGCCGGCGGTCTCGGTGCCAATCCGCATCCGGCGCTGGCGTTGGAAGAGTTCACCCCGCGCGAACAACTGCTGCCCACGATCGAGTCGATCCTGCGGATCTTCGAACAGACGGGCAATCGCGACAACAAGCTGCGCGCCCGGTTGAAGTGGGTCGTCGACACGCTCGGCATCGACGAGGTCCGTCGGCGCATCCTCAACAACCGCAAGATGCTGGTCGCTTCGTCCAGCTGGCCCGGTGGCATTCCGCCAGAGGTGGCCCAGCACGGCGATGCTCCTGCCGGTCTCGCCAACGACGTGCAGGCCAGCCTCATCGGCCAAGGCATCGACGGGGCGTCGGCCAACCCGGTACCGGTGTCCATCGGCGGCCTGTCGCCGTACGTGCGCTGGTACCAGTCGAACGTGGTGCTCGGTGCGGCCAACGGCTCGGTGTCGGCATACGCGTGGGCAGAGTTGGGTGACATCACCGGCGACCAGTTCCGTGAGCTCGCCAAGATTCAGCGTGACTTCGGCGCTGGTGTGCGGCTGACGAACCGTCAGAACTTGGTGTACCGCGACCTCAGTGTCGACCAGTTGCCGGCCCTGTTCGAGCGGCTGGACGCGATCGGCATGGCGCAACCGGGCGCTGAACTCGTGCGTGACGTCGTCGCCTGCCCCGGTGCCGACACGTGCAACTTGGCCGTCACCCAGAGCCGTGGGCTGGCCAAGGCCATCGGCGACAAGCTCGAAGAGGAAGGCCTCGCCGAGGTCGGTGGGCTGCGCATCAACATCTCGGGCTGCACCAACTCGTGCGGTCAGCACCATGCGTCTGACATCGGGTTCTTCGGAGCCGAGCGTCGTGCCAACGGTCGCTCGGCACCTGGTTACCAGATGCTGCTCGGCGGCTACGTCGGCGAGGAGCAGATCTACTTCGGAGAGAAGGCCCTGCGACTTCCCGCGAAGAACGCCGCCGAGGGCGCGGTTCGGGTGATCCGGCGATTCGCCTCCGAGCGCGAAGCGGGCGAGTCGTTCCGCGGATGGCTCGATCGTTCCGGCGGAGCGTCCGGCGTCGCTGCGGGTCTGAAAGAACTCGACGCCTTCCCCTCGTTCGACGAAGATCCCAGCTTCTACACCGACTTCGGCGAGACCGGCCCGTACGTCGCCGAAATCGGCGAGTCGGAGTGCGCCACCTGACAGCTGTCCGCAACTGGTGAGTTGCGCCGTCGATTTTCAGCTACTCCAGGGTCTCTGATCGGCTCAGCCTCTACAGTCTCGGCATGCGGCGGACGTCGGTACAGCTCACCATCGGATTCGTGGCGGCGGCTCTGCTCGCGGCCTGCTCGAGCGGCGGACCCACCCGTTCAGCGATCGACGTCAGCGTCACGACGGAGTCGACCAGCGGTGCCGCCGGCGACACCAGCACCAGCGGCACCGGCAATCCAGAGAGCGGGCCGACGAGCACCGACGCGCCGGTCGTCGAACGCGAGGTCGTGCCGCTGCCGGGCCTCCTCGATGCGTCTGACGACGTTCTGCCGAACGACGAGGACGTGCTGACCGGAACGCTCGACAACGGGCTGCGCTACTACGTGCGCAACAACGACAACCCCGGGGCGAAAGCGTCGTTGCAACTGGCCATCAAGGCCGGTTCGGTCGACGAACTCGGTGACTCGACGGGTCTCGCACACTTCGTGGAACACATGCTCTTCAATGGCACCGAGCTGTTCCCCGAGAACGAACTGATCGACGTCTTGCGCAGCTTCGGTGCCGAGTTCGGTCCCGACGTCAACGCTTACACCAGTTTCGACGAAACGGTGTACCAACTCGTCGTGCCGAATGCCGACGAATCGGTGGCCGTGGGTCTGCAAGTTCTCGAACAGTGGCTCAGCCACGCCACGTTCGACGAGGCGCAAGTTGTCGCCGAACGAGGCGTGGTGCTCGACGAGTGGCGTCGAGCTACCCAGTCCACCAACGGTCGCCTGTTCGCGCTCGCCCAGTCGATGTACCTGCCGGGCACCGGGTATCTCGATCGATCGCCGATCGGCGACGCCGCATCGATCGAGAACATGGGAGTCTCCGAGCTCGTCGAGTACTACGAGGCCTGGTACCGGCCCGACAATGCGGCGGTAGTCGTGGTGGGCGACATCGACGTCGATGACATGGTGGCTCAGATCACCACGCTGTTCGAGCCGGCTGTGCCGGGTGCCTCCGACATGCCACCGCGACCCGACACCACGTTCGAACTCGACGCCGAGAATCGTTTCGCCCTGCACGCCGACCCCGATCAGACAACGGTCGACGTGGAAGTGACACTGCCGTTACCAGCAATCGAAGGAACTGGCGGTGCTGCCAATCGGGCGTCGTTGCTGGATCAGGTGATCTACGGGGCGCTCGTGCGCCGACTCGACCAAGATGTTGCCGCCGGCCTGGCACCATTCGACGACATCGGACCGGGCAGCAACAGCTTCGTCAGCGGGCTCGATGCCCCCGCTCTGTATGCCTTCACCGACTCCGCCCGTGTCGACGCCACGTTGCGCGCGCTGCTCGACGAGTACGAGCGGGCATTCCGCTTCGGGTTCACCGCGGAGGAGATATCCGTGTCGCTCGAAGAACTGCGAGCCGGCTATGACGGGTTCTACGCCGGTCGCGACAGCCTGCAAGACACATACTTCGCCGACGTCTACGTTCACAGCTTCCTGACCGACGCGCCGTACCCGAACGTCGACGTCGAGTACGAGGCGGCCATGGCGGAGCTCGCCGCCGTCACACCCGAGGCGGTCGACCTTCGGTTCAGGGCGCGCTGGACCAACGCTGCCCCCCACATCATCATCTCCACGCCCGAGGCGAGCGCCGCGGACATGCCCACCGAAGCCGAAGTGTTCGCGGCGATCGAAGCAACTGCGCTGCAGCCTCTCACCGAACGCGAGGCGCTGCGGGACTTGCCCGAACAGCTGATGGAACGTCCTGAAGTCGTGGAACCGGTGCAAGAAGAACCGGTCGCCGACGGCCGCTGGCAATGGCCGACCTTCGACCCACTCGAAGTGGTCTTCCCGAACGGTGTCACTGCGGTTCTGACCACGAACACCATCGTCGAGGGGCGGGTCTACATGCAGGCGAGCAGCCCGGGAGGCACCTCCCTCGTTGCCGACGAGGACGTCGTCGACGCGTTGTACGCGCCCGAGATCGTGTTCTCGTCGGGTATCGCCGAGTTCAACGCGGCGGAGTTCGCGCAGATCACGTCGGCCGCCGACGTGTCGCTGGGTGCCTGGTCCACGCCATACGCCGACAACTTCGGTGGCGACTTCGCCACCGCCGATGCCGAGTCGCTGTTCCAACAGCTGCACCTGTACATGACCGATCCGAGATTCGACGACGTGGCACTCGGACAGGTCCGAAACCTCACCGGCCCGGTGGTCGCCGACCCGAGCACCAATCGCGGTCTCGCGATGAGCGACGCACTCAGCGAGGCTCGCTATCCGGGGGAAC
>DATKCX010000432.1:0-3342 GCA_035512975.1 Ilumatobacter sp. | reverse complement strand
GATCACCGCCGATGATGTCAGCAGATACCGCGGCGTCGAGTTGCCTGCCGGCGTGGCCGTGCATGACCGCGGGCGCATCACCGAGGTGCAGGCCGAGCTGCGGTCTCAGCCAGGTGTCACGGTGCTGATTCACGACCAGGCGTGCGCGGCCGAGCTCCGGCGCGGCCGTCGGCGCGGCACCGTCGAGACGCCTTCGAAGCGAATCGTCATCAACCATCGGGTGTGCGAAGGGTGCGGTGACTGCGGCGACGTGAGCAACTGTCTGTCGGTGCAGCCGGTCGACACGCCGCTCGGCCGCAAGACGCAGATCGATCAGGCCACCTGCAACTTCGACTACTCGTGCGTTGCGGGCGACTGCCCGGCGTTCATGGAGATCGATGTCGATCCGAACGCGCCGTCACCGGGGAATCGATCAACCGGTCGCTCGGATCGGCAACGCATGACCGCGATCGCAGCCGCGAAATCGGTGGCGTTGCCGTCGCCGACCATCGGTGTGGGCGACCACCTGCGTGTGCGCATGGCGGGCATCGGCGGAACCGGCGTGGTCACCGTTGCCCAAGTGCTCGCTACCGCGGCGATGATCGACGGGTGGGACGTGCGCGGGCTCGACCAAACCGGCCTCAGCCAGAAGGCGGGGCCGGTGATCAGCGATGTGGTGCTGGCCCAACCGGGCGTGGCTGCATCGAACCTGGTGGGAGGTGGTCAGGCCGACGTGTTGATCGGCTTCGACGAACTGGTGGCCGCCAGCGACGGAGCGCTCGACGCAGCGCGCGCTGGGCGAACGACGATCGTCAGTTCCAGCGAGCGGACACCCACCGGGCGCATGATCAGCCAACCGGAGTTGGACTATCCGGCGCGGGGCGTGCGGGAGCGTCTGGCTGCCGCCGGCGACCCCACAACGAGCCGGACGGTTCCTGCGACCGACCTGGCCGAGGCGCTGGTGGGTGGCGCAGCCCAAGCGAACATGCTGCTGCTCGGGGTCGCGTTCCAACTCGGCGTGCTGCCGGTTGCCGCAACGTCGATTCACCGGGCCATCGATCTGAACGGGGTGGCGGTGTCGGCGAACGCCGACGCGTTCGACTGGGGTCGTCGCTGGCTCCTCGACCCAGCCGAGGTGGAGCGCTTGGCAAACCTCCACACCGAAGCGTCGGACTACCCAGTGTCGGTACCCGACGTGCCGAACGGCCTTGCCGCTCGTATCGCGGGCATCCCCTACTCGGCCGACGCGGGCGACCTCGTCACCATGCTCACGGCCGACATCGTCGGTCATTCCGATCTGGCGGCGGCCGAGCGGTTTCTCACCGTCGTCGAACGAGTCGCCAATGCCGAGCGCCACGTCGATCCTGGCAGCGATCGGCTCACCGTCGCAGCGGCACGAGGCCTGCACAGGTTCATGGCGTACAAGGACGAATACGAAGTCGCCCGGCTGTTGCTACTGCCCGACGCCAACCCGGCACTGAGGGCCGTTGATCGGGCGTCGTCGAACGCCGCCCCGGTGACGTGGAAGTTGCACCCCCCGATGCTCAAGTCGCTTGGTGTCGACCGCAAGATCGCTGTGCGTGCCACGTGGGGCCGACCGATGATGCGTGTATTGCGTTCCGCCAAGCGTCTGCGAGGCACGCCGCTCGACCCGTTCGGTCGTAGCCAGATGCGCCGCGCCGAGCGCGCGCTGATCGACGAGTACGTGATGGCCCTCCACGTGGTGGTAGGTCGGCTCACCGTGAGCAATTACGGGCAGGCGGTTGCGCTGGCCGCGTTGGCCGACACGGTTCGTGGGTACGAAAGCTTGAAGATGCGTCGCATCGCCGAGTTTCGAACCGCACTCACCGCGGCTCTCGCCCCGTTCCAGTAGCCCGACATGAAGGGATCGAGCAGGAATCAAGCAGGGTTCTGACTCCGCCTTGTCCTGATGCCCGCGTGACCTGGCATGATCCGGCGGATGAATCTGATGGTGCTCGGTTGCACATCCAACGCGGGCAAGAGCTTGTTGGTCACCGGGCTGTGCCGATGGTTCGCCCGACAAGGGGTGAAGGTCGCACCGTTCAAAGCGCAGAACATGTCGAACAATGCCCGTGTGGTCGACGGCGGCGAGATCGGCGTGGCGCAGTGGCTGCAGGCGCGGGCCGCCGGTGTGGAGCCCACCGTGCACATGAATCCCGTGCTGCTGAAACCGGAAGCCGACACTCGCAGCCAGGTGGTGGTCCATGGCGTGGCCCGCCCAGACCTCACCGACGTGCCGTGGATGGATCGCGGCCGGCACCTCTGGCCGCCGATGGTGGAGTCGTTCGACGAGGTCGCCAACGCCTACGACTTGGTGATCATCGAAGGTGCCGGCAGCCCGGCCGAGATCAACCTCCCCGACCTCGTGAACAACAAGATGCTCGAGTATGCAGACGCCCGGGCGCTGCTGGCGGTCGACATCGACCGCGGGGGAGCGTTTGCCCACCTGTACGGCACCTGGGCACTCGTTCCCGACACCACGCGCGAACGTCTCGCCGGGTACGTGCTCAACAAGTTTCGCGGCGATGCATCGCTGCTCAGCCCAGCTCCCGAGCTGATCACCGAACGCACCGGCATGCCGAACATCGGCGTACTCCCGATGCTTCATCACGAACTGCCCGACGAGGAGGGAGCGACCATACGGGCGCGTCCCGTCGTCGACTCATCCGCTTCGCCGCTGCTGAACGTGGTGATCGTTCGATATCCGTTCGGATCGAACCTCGATGAGTGGCATCTGTTGCCGCACGCCGCCCATGTGCGCTGGGCGACTCGTGGTGCCGAGTTGCGTGACGCAGACCTGATCGTGCTGCCGGGTTCGAAACACGTGGCGGCCGACGCGGCGTGGATGCGCGAACGTGGTTTCGCCGAAGCGCTCGCCGCAGCTGCAGCAGCGGGTACCCGCATCGTCGGTGTGTGCGGCGGAGCGATGATGCTGGGTGAGCGCATCGAAGACCCTCACGGCGTGGAGGGAGCAACGGTTGGGTTCGCCCTGTTGCCCCTTCGAACCGAAATGGCCGCCACCAAGACGACCGAGGCAACGACGGTGTCGTTTCCGGCCATGTCAGCGCCGTGGGCCGCTCTTGCTGGAGCGACGGTTCAGGGCTACGAGATCCGCCACGGTCAGGTGCACGGACCCGAGTGTGGGATCACCACGACCGTCTGGGCCGTCGACAACGTGATGGCCACGACGGTGCACGGCCTGTTCGAAGACTCGAACTTCGTTCAGGCGGTGTGCGGCATCCGCCCGGCCGCCGTGCTCCACGAAACGTTCGACGTGTTGGCCGACGCCATCGACGAGCACCTCGACACCGCGTTGCTGCACCGCCTGTCGCGGTGAGCTAC
>DATKCX010000431.1:0-4662 GCA_035512975.1 Ilumatobacter sp. | reverse complement strand
CGAGCCATGGCATCGGGTACGTACTCGGCGCCGCGTTCGGCGTGCCGCATGGGCATACGTCGTGCATCATGTTGCCCGCCGTGATGCGGTGGAACCGCACCGCCAACGCCGACCGTCAAGCGATCATCGCGGCAGTGCTGGGCGACGCCGATGGTGAAGCAGGGGAGCTGCTCGGCTCCTTCATCGATGGGCTCGGGATGCCCCGTACTCTGGCATCGGTGGGGATCGGCCGTGACCGATTCGTGGACATCGCCGAGCAGGCGATGTCCACGCCATGGGTGCCGCGCAACCCACGCCCGATCGATGGCCCCGACCAAATCGTCGAGATTCTCGAACTCGCCGCCGAGTAGGACCCAGAACGGCAGTTCCAAATGTCGGTGAAGCGATTGAGCTTGGTCCGCCGTGCTGTCGGGGTTCGGAGCGAGGAGTTCGGCGACCGCTGGCGCGATGACACGCTGAATACCGCTGCCGCCGCGGTCGATGCTGGCCTGGAGCGCCTCGTCAGTTGCGTCGTGCGGCCGGGCAAACACGATCGGCCGTTCCACGGAGTGTCGATCGAGTGGTTCGCAGACCAGACTGCGCTTGCCGACCACGATCGTCGCGCGGCCCGAGGGGTGAGTTCATCTGTCGATCCCATGTCGATCGAGAGAGCTCGAGTGAGGGCACGCACCGTGTTCGGCCACGATCTCCTCGAGATGTGGTGGAGCGAGCTTTTCGGCGAACCGAGGTTTCTGATGTTCGCGCTGCTCGAACGCGCGCCATCGCTGACGAGATCTGAGTTCGCCCAGTACTGGTGGGACGAGCATCGGCCGCTGGTGAACGAGCTGATCCCACCGGCAATGCAGCCGCCAATTTATGTGCACGACTATGTTGCGCCAGGCGAGGACTTCCGGTGGGACGGAGTTGGTGAGTTCTATGACGACTCAATCGATGTCGTCCGCGAGCGAACCCAGTTCGTCGCGGGGAGGAGCGCGATCCTCGTCGACGAGCAACACTTCCTCGTCGACGACACGCGGCTGATCCTTCTCACTGATGCAACGGTGCTCGTCACTGCCTGAGGTCGCGCACGCCTACTCAACGGCTGCTTGGGTCGCGGCGAGCAGCCGATATGCCCGCTCGTCGCCCACGGTGCCACCGCCCATCTTGTTCATGACGAAGGCCATGGTGGTCTCGGTGTCGAGATCATTGACCACCAAGGATCCACCCCAGCCGCCCCAGAAACAGGCCCGCGGACCGACGCTGAAGCCGAGGCCAGGAGACGAGAGGGCGTAGCCAACGCCGAACCGCAGCGGTAGACCGTTCACCACATCCGGTCCGTCGGCGTGCTGCTGGAAGATCGACGCGGTGGCCGCTCTGGAGAGCAACTTGGTGCCGTTGACCTCATGGCAGGACACAACCGCCTGGCACAGCGCCAACGAGCGGGCGTTGCCGTGGCCGTTGGCGGCCGGGATCTCGGCACGTCTCCATGCGTGGTCCCAACACTGCTCGGCCGACAGTGGAGGATTGCCGACCATTCGCATGAGAAAGGGAGGTATCGGGTCGGGCGGTGTCGGCGGCGGGGGCGCGATCACGTTGGCGACTCGGCCGATGTGCTCGTCGGCGAGGCCGACGTGGAAGTCGACCCCGAGGGGCCCGGTGACTTCCTTGGCCACGAATGTCCCGAATGACACGCCGGTGATGCGCCGCACGATCTCACCGAGGAGGTATCCCTGGGTGAGCACGTGGTAGCCCGACGCGGTCCCGGGATCCCACCACGGTCTCTGTCGTGCGAGCTTGGCGCAGGTGGCCTCCCAGTCGTAGAGATCCGTAGCGCTCATCGGCTCGTCCCAGCCCGGCAAGCCAGCCGAATGCGCCATCACGTGGGAGACCAGGACCCCCTCCTTGCCATTCTGCGCGAACTCAGGCCAGTAGCGACCGACAGGCGCGCCGAGGTCGAGTTCGCCGCGGTCGGCCAGAAGATGAGCCACCAATGATGTCATCGTCTTGGTGCACGACCACACGTTGGTGATCGTGTCTTGTTGCCACGGTGTCGACCGTTCCTGGTCAACGAAGCCACCCCATAGATCGACCACCAGCTCCCCGCGATGAACGACCGCAACGGACGCGCCGACATCGGCACCGGTAGCGAAGTTCGTGGCAAAGGCATCGCGAACCGAGAGAAACCTCCGATCGCACGAACCGTCGAGAGGAACGTCCATCAGCATTCACCTTCTCAATCTGGCCAGCGCAACAACTTGCGCACCGTGCCGCCGAGAATCCATTCCTTCTCTGCAGCTGACAGCTGGTCGGTGTGTAGGACGTAGTGGAGCGCCTCGGCGTAGGTGTGCTGGCCCGCGAATGGCTCGCTCGTGAGTTGGTGGGTGAAACCGACCTGCCCCATGATTCTCGAGATGTCAGAACCCCACATGAGTCGGTCGGGCCCGAACGTGTCGATCACCCGCCGCACGTGTGGCCACACGTCGGTGAACGGATATTCCTGCTCTGACAGGCTTGGAACGCCGGAGAGTTTGAGCGCGATGTTCGGGTGCCGGGCGAGTTCGAGCAGGTCGGCGAGCGACCGGAACGGTGGCGACTCGCGCTCGTACTCCGGCGGCTGAGCAAGCCCGAGGTGGTCGATGACCAACGTGAGACCAGGGTGGCTTTCGGCGATCTCGATGGCTGGTGCCAGGTCGCCTGCACTTGAGATGAACATTGGCAGACCGTGAGCCGCAGATGCTGTGATCGCCCGGTCGAACGCCGCTATCGGTGCTCGATCACCCGCCCCGAGACGGGCTGGCAACCGGCGCATCACCCTGACCCCGACGACTCCCGGCTCTCCGGCCAACGCGGCGATCACCTCCTCGACGTTCGGAGCGCTGGCGTCGATTCCTCCGAGCGCACCACCTGCGGTGATCATTGGAACGATCGCGAACAGGTCGGGGCGCAGCTGCACGGCTCGTCGGCCCCAGGCGAGATCCACCGGGAACAAGACCGCGCGGTCGACGCCGGCCGCACGCATGAAGCCGATCTGCAACTCGAGCATGACGTCGTTCCTGGTGGCCTCGTCGGCGGAGGCCCACGGAAGCGACACCGCTGGTTCATGAAGTTGGGCGTCGATGATTGTCACGGTCATCACGATCGCGCACGCGAGCGAGCGAACGCTTGTCAGCGTCGACAGTGCATGCGACCCGGTTCTGTGACCGCATCCATGTCTGCGGCCACACGCCCTGACCTAATCTCACGACAACCCCACATCGTCCTGCCGGAGCAGAGGCTCCTCTGTCCGCTCGACCTCCAGAAAGCCATGATGCCGCTCGACACCAACTTCGAGAAGTTCCTCGCCGAAATGGCCGCAGCCGGTCTCCCGTCGATTGAGGACCTCACGGTCGACCAAGTTCGCGAGATGACGGCGCAGATGTCGTTGCAGGGTCCTGCCGACGAGGTCGCCGCGGTCGAGGACCGTTTCGTCGTGCTGCCCGAGGCCACCCTCCCGGTGCGGATCTACCGCCCTGTCGAAGGACCGGAGCGGCCCGGTCTGCTCGTGTGGTTCCACGGCGGTGGCTGGGTGTTCGGCAGTGTGGCGATGAACGACACTCTCTGTCGACGCATGTGCAACTCGGCGCAGGTGATCGTGATCTCTGTGGATTACCGACTCGCTCCCGAGCACAAATTCCCTGCGGCGGTGCAGGATGCGTGGGAAATCCTTGGTTGGGCAGCTCTCCACGCGGACGCAGAAGGCGGCGACCCTGAGAAGCTCGCGATCGGCGGCAGCAGCTCGGGCGGCAACCTGGCTGCTGTCGTCGCACTGATGGCCCGCGACGCGCGCACTCCAACGCTTCGCCATCAACTGCTGTTGTACCCGGCGACCGACCTGACCTTGTCGCACGCCTCCTATGAGAGCAATTCCGATGGCTTTGTGCTGACGGCGGGAGCAATGCGGTGGTTTCGCCAGCAATATCTCCCCACCACGCAACCCGCCGACGACTGGCGCGTGTCGCCGTTGTTCGCGCCCGATCTCACAGGTCTTCCGTCGGCACACGTGATCACCGCTGAATACGACGTGCTCTGCGACGAAGGGAGCGCGTACGCGGAACGATTGCGCGTTGCAGGCGTCCCCACGGTCCACGACTGCTACCACGGAGTCATCCACAATTTCGCCGAGATGGGCGCTGTATCGCCAATCGCCACCGAGGCGATCGATCGGGCGGCATCCATCATGAAAGGGGCGCTTGGCGGCCCGGAATCGAGGTCTCAATGAAGTTCGGAATCCTGCTCAACCACGAGTACCCCACGTCTGCCGACGTCTCCAAGAAGCTGAAAGACCTCGTCACGATGACGCAGGCAGCTCGCGACCTCGGCTTCGATTCGTTGTTCGGCATGCAGCACTACGTCTCGTCACTGGCGACCCTTCAGCCGCTGCCGCTTCTCAGCCATCTGGCATCTCACGCAGGCGGCATGGAGATGGGTACGGGCGTGTATCTGGCGACGCTCGAACATCCGGTGCAGCTCGCCGAAAACTTTGCCACGTTCGATCATCTGTGCGGAGGTCGTCTCGTTCTGGGTCTCGGTGCGGGCTACCGGCGCAACGAGTTCGATGCGTTCGGCGTCGAGCGAAGCACCAGATGGTCGCGGTTGGCAGAGACGCTGGTGTTGTTGCGGGCACTGTGGAGTGGCGAGGAAGTG
>DATKCX010000430.1:0-6331 GCA_035512975.1 Ilumatobacter sp. | reverse complement strand
ACATGGACGAAGCCCTTCGGCGAGTGCGCGGCGGACAGCTGGCGCAGCTGATGTTCCCGCAGTTCGACGCGTCCGGAGACACCACGATGCTGGCCAAAGGGATGAACGCATCCCCGGGTGCCGCCGTCGGTGTCGCCGTGTGCTCTTCAGACGAGGCCGTCGCACGCGCCGCCGAAGGCGACGATGTCATCCTCGTGCGCCGCGAGACCAACCCCGACGACTTGCACGGCATGGTGGCGGCCAAGGGCATCCTCACCTCCCGTGGTGGCAAGACCTCGCACGCCGCCGTGGTGGCGCGAGGGATGGGACGCACGTGCGTCTGTGGTGCGGACAGTCTCGACGTCGACGTGAAAGCTGGGAGGTTCACCACGGCCTCGGGAGTGGTTGTCCACGAAGGTGACACCATTTCCATTGACGGCACGACGGGTGAGGTGTTCCTCGGTGCCGTGCCGGTGCAGGACTCGCTGGTGGTGCGTCACTTCGAGGGCGACGATGACGGCGCAGACGATCTCGTCGTTGCGGTGGAGCGCGTGATGCAGCACGCCGACAGCCGCCGCCGACTGGGGGTTCGCGCCAACGCCGACACCCCCGGCGACGCGGCGCGGGCCCGCCGGTTCGGGGCCCAGGGGATCGGCCTCTGCCGCACCGAGCACATGTTCCTCGGACCGCGCCGCCAGCTGGTCGAGCACCTGATCCTTGCCGAGACCGATGCGCAACGCGAGGCCGCCCTCGCCGAGCTGCTGCCGCTGCAACGCGACGACTTCGAGGCGATCCTCGAAGCGATGGACGGTTTGCCGGTCACCATCCGGCTGCTCGACCCGCCACTGCACGAGTTCCTGCCCGGGTACACCGAACTGTCGATGAAGGTCGCGGTGGCCGACGCCGCGGGCAAGCACGACCGACGTGAGATCAAGCTCCTCGCGGCCGTGAAGCGGATGCACGAGGAGAACCCGATGCTCGGCCTGCGCGGGGTGCGCCTGGGCATCGTGATCCCCGGGCTGTACACCATGCAGGCCCGCGCCATTCTCGAGGCGACCGCCAAGCGTCAGGCTGCCGGCGGTGACCCGCAACCCGAGATCATGATCCCGCTCGTCGGCGCGGTCGAGGAGCTCGAATTGGTCAAGCGCGACATCGTCGCAGTGGCCCGCGAAGTGCAGCGTGATCACACCACCAAGCTGCGGTTCAAGATCGGAACCATGATCGAACTGCCGCGTGCGGCGCTCACCGCCGACGCGATCGCCCAGGCTGCGGAGTTTTTCTCATTCGGCACCAACGACCTCACCCAGATGACGTGGGGCTTCTCCCGCGACGACGTCGAGGCGTCGTTCTTCTCGGCGTACCTCGAGAAGGGCATCTTCCTCGTTTCGCCGTTCGAGACGCTCGACCGCGATGGCGTGGGTGCCCTGGTGCGGACGGCCGTGGAGAAAGGTCGGGCTGCGAGACCCGACATACACCTCGGCGTCTGCGGAGAGCACGGCGGCGACCCGGACTCCGTGCACTTCTTCGACGAGGTGGGTCTGGACTACGTGTCCTGCTCGCCGTTCCGAGTACCGGTCGCGCGGCTCGAAGCAGGGCGCGCCGCGCTCACCTCGGGGCAACCCTCGTAGCGGGCGAGCGGGAGCCCAGGAGTCCGTTCAAGATGGTGGTGGGTGGTGTTCCATGAGCAGCATCGTGGCGTCGTCGCGCAGGGTGTGGTGAGAGAACTTCACGATGTTGTCGGCGAGGTGCCGGACGGTCTCCTGAACGGGCAGGTTTTCCAGCGACGCCCTGACCAAGAAGTCGGCAAGGCGATCATCACCGAAGAACGACCCATCCGGCGATCGTGCCTCTGTGATTCCGTCGGTGTAGAACAGCACGCGATCGCCGCTCTGAACTGCTTGTTCGGCCACCTCCACTACCCGTCCGCCAAGGCCGAATGGTCGCGACGGCTTACAGACCAACTGGCCGCCGTACGTCCCATTGCGAACGAGCATCGGCCGAACGTGACCAGCGTTGATCCAACGGAGGGTGCTGGTCTCCAGGTCCAACGTGCCGATGACACCGGTGACGTAGTACGACGATCCGAACTGCGCCGAGATCGATGCGTCGACGATTTCGTAGGCGGCGGTGAGCGTTCGTCCCGCGCGCCGAGAGTTCCGAAGGCTGTTGATCGCCGCCGCTGCCATCAGCACAGCAGACATCCCGTGACCGATTGCGTCGACGATGGCGAAATCCACCCGTGTGGAGTCGAATGCGTAGTCGAAGGAATCTCCACCGATGGAGTAGGCCGGCTCGAGAATGCCGCTCACAGCAACCTGGTCCGTGGAGCATGTGAGCGGCGGGAGCAGGTCCCACTGCACCTCGGCTGCTGCTGACAGGGGTTTCGAGCGGCGGGCTCGAGCCGCCGTGTCGGTGTACCGACCCTTGACGATCCATGACATCACGAAGATGGCGACGAGCGGTTCCAACAGCGCGGGCACCTCACCGGCCCACTGGTCGAAGTCCAACTCCAACACGCCGACCCGGTTCGATCCTTCGACCAGAGGCACCATCACCACCGTCGGCTGCTCATCGACTACGTGGACTTGACCGCTCGTGAACACGCGCCCGATCAGCGTTCCGGCAATCGTTTGCGGGCTTCCCACGCGGCCGGTTGCGTCGACGTGCTGCAGACTTCTGAGCGAATAGTCCGCCACGTGAAACCGAGTGGCCTGCGCCTCGACGAGCTCACCGAGCAAGTCGAGCAGCCGGAGCACTTCGGTCGGCGACGCGCTGTAGGACCGCTCCAACATCAGGGCAACGTCGTCATTGATTGGGTTCGACACCACTCGCCTCCCCGGTCCCGCCGACATCGGCCGTGCACGAACTGTTGCCCGCCCGGCTCCGGGATGTCAAACCGGCCGGGCTGGTCGGTGTCATTGCCTCTTGGAGGCTTGGGGCAGGCAGTGGCCCCGTGTCCGAGGAACTTGGGGTCACTCGTCGAGGAGCGCCATCGCCCGTTCGGAAGCGGACGCTGCCTGTTGGCGGAGCCGCGACGCTCCGTCGGCGTCTCCCATCAGGTCGGCGACGTCGGCGAGTTGATTGAGCCGTTCCGCCGCTGCGGCCGCCACCGCAGCATGATGTCGACGGTCGGGGTCCATGCCGTGTGTTGTACCCGATCCGGCACGCCAAACGCACGCGTGCGTACGATCGGGCGATGGCACGTCGATCCGAGCCGAAGGAGGAGCGGCACGGTGTCTCGCTGAGCAGCCTCGACACCGAGCTCGCCGCCGACACCGGGGTAACGAAGCGGGCGCTCGTCGATTACCTCGACGCGGTAGCCGAGCGAATGCTGCCAGAGCTGCGCGATCGCCCGCTGTCGGTGATCCGGTCAACACGTGGTCAGCAGGCGTTCATGCAGAAGAACTTGCCGACCCATGCCCCGGGCTGGATCACGCGCGAGCCGATGTGGGCCGAGTCGTCGCAGCGCACCGTCGACTATGCCGTGTGCAACGATGCGCGCACGCTGATCTGGTTCGCGAACCAGCGTGCAGTCGAGTATCACGTGCCACTGGTGCGGCTCGAAGATCTCGACGCGCCGACACACTTGGTGGTCGACCTCGACCCGCCCGAGGGCGACGGGTTCGGAGCTGCGGCCCGCGCCGCCCACCAAGTGCGCACGGCACTCTCGGAGCTCGGTCTCGAAGCGGCGGTGAAGGCGAGCGGCGCGAAAGGCGTGCATGTCGTCGTGCCGATCGAGGGGGCGTCGAGCGAAGACGCAAGTGCCGCAACCCGTGCGATCGCCGCCCGCACCGAGCGGCTCGATCCCAAGGCGCTCACCACCGAGTTTCTGAAGGACGATCGCGGCGGACGGGTGTTCCTCGACGCCACCCGCAGCGGGCTGAACACCGTCGTTGCGGTGTACAGCCCGCGGTTGCGGCCAGGAGCGCCCGTGTCGTGGCCGCTCACCTGGGATGAACTCGACGGATTCGACCCTCGCGACGTGACGATCACGAGCGCCATCGATCTCATCGGCGAGCGCGACCCGTGGACGTCGCTGCTCCCAGCGCCTCAGCGCCTCCCGGCAGAACTCGTCACCGAAGGGAATGGTATTCCGGTCCCTCGAGTGGCGGCGATGCACGAAGGCAAGCGTCGTCGCGCCGCCCGAGGCGTCGCGACGAGCTGACGGCGACAACATTCACGTCGTGACGCCGAAGCTGAAAGCGGCGCGAGCCACCGCTGGTGGCGGGTCGGCCGCACGTCGGTCGTGCAGCTCGCTCCTTCGGGCGCATCCCGAGCGCGTGTCGTATCGTCGTGCCATGGGCCTCGATTGGGAGCACCACTTCCTCGCGTTCGGCGCAGCGCAGAGGCGAAGTTGCGCGTCGTAGCCGCTCCGGGTGACGCGGCCGAACGGATTGGCTCCCTCGAAGAGCTGGGATTCCCGGCCGGTGATCGCCTGCAGGCGCTGCTCGCCTCGATCGAGTGGTTGCAGATACCCGCAGGCATGCGGCTCTTCACCGAAGGTGAGCCGGTCGACGGCGTGTACGTGCTGTTCGCCGGCAGGTTGCGATTCGTCGTCGAGAGCGCCACCACGCAACTGGTTCCCTGGGAGGTCCAACCGGTCGCGGTGTTCGGCGAAGGAGCATTGCTCACGGGCGAGGGACGTTCACGAACTGCCATCGCCACGCGCAACAGCTTGGTGGCGCGGATCCCGCCGTTGGTGTTCACCGGGGTGATGTCGTCGTCGCCGGAGGTCGCCATCGCGATGGCTCGTCGAGTCGCAAAGCGAACGATCTTCCCCGGAGTCGAAGAAGGGCCGACGCGCCGCACCGATGACACGATCTGTTTCGTGTCGACCTCGGTCGCCACGGGCCGGCTCGAGCCGTTCAGGGAGGCCGTGCTCGGGTCGATGGGTGCACTGGGCAGAGTCGATGCCGCCGGGAGCGACCGAGCGTCGGACATCCACGACCTGGCTCGGCACAGCGATCGCGTGGTCATCGTGGTCGACGCATCGAATCCCGTCGATGTCCGTCCACTGATCGACGCGGTCTTGCAGGGCATCGATCACCTGGCCGCTCCGCTCATGGAACTGTTGGTGATCGAGCGCCTCGACCACGCCAGTAGGTCGGGAGCAAAGCCGTGGCATGCGCCGCCCGGGTTGCGGAATCAACTCCGAGTGCGCGAGGGCAACCTCGCGGATCTGCGACGTATCGGTCGGCATTTCAGCGGTCGGTCGGTGGGGCTCGTGTTGGGTGGTGGGGGAGCGCGTGGGCTGGCACACATCGGCGTGCTGAAGGCGTTGGCTGAACTCGACATTCCGGTCGATGCGATCGGCGGCTCGAGCATGGGAGCAATCATCGGTGGCCAGTGCGCGATGGGCTGGTCGTGGGAACGGATCTTCGACACCAACAGCGCGGCGTGGAAGCAGGCTCGGCTGCGCCACGAGATCACGCTCCCGACGGTGTCATTGCTGTCGGGTCGACGGATGCGGCGAATGCTCGACGAGACGTTCGGCGAACTGCGCATCGAGGAGTTCTTGCTGCCGTACTTCTGCACCAGCGTCGATCTGTCCGCGTTCCGACTCGCCGTTCATCGCAGTGGAGAGGCGGTGCAGTGGATCCAGGCGAGCGCGAGTGCGCCTGGTTTGTGGCCGCCCGTCGTCGATGACATCGGGCACCTTCATGTCGACGGTGGCCAACTCAACAACGTCCCCACTGACGTCATGCGGCAATCGCACGACGGCCGCATCATCGCTGTCGATGTGTACGCCCGACAGGCCGAGATGACGGTGCGGCCCGGTTCGCTGCCGCCCACCGGCCTTCGACATGTGATGCGGCGCCGTTCGTCGACCAGATTTCCGGGCATCGCCGAAATTTTCAACCGGTGCGCGTTGCTCGGCAGTCTCCAGAGTCAGGAACTGGCCCGTGACTATGCCGACGCCTACCTGGCGCCCGACCTCAGCACGATCAGTTTTCGAGCGTTCGAACGAATCAAAGAGGCAACCGAGATCGGCTACCGCACAGCGCTCGACGCACTCTCCGCCTGGAAGTCAGCAGACAAACGTTGAGTAATGTCGCGACCAGAAGAGCGACGGTGTTGCGCCTGCTGCATCGGTGTACTTGAGAGATCGGTGTACTTGATGGATCGGTATCACGATGGCCAGCGAGAGTTCCAAGATCGGTTCGACACGCGCCGACTCGCGGATCGGTTGGCGGAAGCCACGAGCGACACGTTCGGCGAGACGCGCACAGCGTTCGTGGAGGCGCGTGACATGTTCTTCATCGCCACCACCGATGCAGAGGGGTTCCCCGACTGCTCGTACAAAGGCGGAGATCCCGGCTTCGTCCAAGTCGTCGACGACAACACGATCGTG
>DATKCX010000429.1:0-3173 GCA_035512975.1 Ilumatobacter sp. | reverse complement strand
GACGGCTTCAACCAACTCGTGCTCGCGGGTGGGCTCACCACCGAACAGATCATCGTGCTGCGGTCGTACGCCAAGTACGCGCAGCAGACGAACTTTCCGTTCAGCCAGCGGTACGTCGAAGAGACGCTGGCACGGCTCCCGGCGCTGGCACGTCTGTTGGTCGAGATGTTCGCGGCGAAGTTCGACCCCGAGCGTGACGGCGACGCTCGAGTGGCCAATCTCATCGCAGCCCGCGACGCGGTGATCGCTGCGCTCGACGAGGTGCCATCGCTCGACGACGACCGCATTTGCCGGTCGTTCCTGCACTTGATCGACGCAACGGTGCGCACCAGCGCATACCTCGGCCGACCCACCATTGCGTTCAAGTTCGACCCGAACATGGTGCCCGACCTCCCCGAACCCCGTCCTCAGCACGAGATCTTCGTCTGCTCGCCTCGAGTGGAAGGCGTCCACCTGCGCGGCGGCCCGATCGCCCGCGGCGGCATACGGTGGAGCGATCGGCCAGAGGATTTCCGCACCGAAGTGCTGGGCCTGGTGAAGGCGCAGATGGTGAAGAACGCCGTGATCGTGCCGGTCGGCGCGAAAGGTGGCTTCGTGGTGAAGCAACCCAAGCCCACCCGGCCCGAGCAACAGGAAGAGGGCATCGCCTGCTACCGGCTGTTCGTCAGCAGCCTGCTCGACATCACCGACAACGTGGTCGGAGATTCGGTGGTGACGCCACCGCGGGTCGTTCGTTACGACGGCGACGACGCCTATCTCGTCGTTGCCGCCGACAAGGGCACGGCAACATTCAGCGACATCGCGAACGGCGTGGCCGCCGAGTACGGCTTCTGGCTCGATGATGCATTCGCATCGGGCGGCAGCGCAGGATACGACCACAAGGCGATGGGCATCACGGCGCGGGGCGCGTGGGAGAGCGTGAAACGTCACGGGACGGTGCTCGGCATCGATCCAGAAGTCGACGTGATCACGGTGGTGGGTATCGGCGACATGTCGGGCGATGTGTTCGGCAATGGGCTGTTGCGCTCGAGAACGGTCAAACTCGTCGGCGCGTTCGATCACCGCCACGTGTTCGTCGACCCGAATCCCGACCCGGCGAAGTCGTTCCTGGAGCGGCAACGGTTGTTCAATCTGCCGCGTTCGTCATGGGCCGACTACGACCCCGCGCTCATCTCGCAGGGTGGGGGAGTGTTCGACCGAACGCTGAAGTCGATCGACACCACGCCCGAGATGCGCGCGGTGCTGGGCATCACCAACGAACATGTGTCGCCCACCCAGCTCATCACAGCCATCTTGAAAGCTCCGGTCGACCTGCTGTGGAACGGCGGTATCGGCACCTACGTGAAGGCGTCATCCGAGCTCAACACCCAGGTGGGCGATCGGGCCAACGACGCGCTGCGGGTGAATGCCAACGAGCTCCGATGCAGGATCGTGGGCGAGGGCGGCAACCTGGGCGTCACCCAGCTGGCGCGCGTGGAGTACGCCATCCTGGGCGGACTCATCTACACCGACGCCATCGACAACTCCGCGGGAGTCGACACCAGCGACCACGAAGTGAACATCAAGATCCTGCTGCGTGACGTCACCAACCAGGGCGAGCTGACCTTGAAGCAACGCAACGACCTGCTGGCTGCAATGACCGACGAGGTCGCCGAGCTGGTGCTCGACAACAACCGCGCGCAGACCCTGGCGCTTCAAATCGCCCGAACGCAGGGTTTGCCGATGGTCAACGTGCATGCCCGCTACCTCGATCAACTCGAAATCGAAGGCTTCCTCGATCGGACTTTGGAGTTCTTGCCCACCGACAAGCAGATCTCCGAACGACAGGCAGCTGGTTCCGGGCTGCGGGCACCTGAGTTTGCGGTGATGATCGCGTACACGAAGAACGTCAACGTCGCGGAGATCATCGGCACCGACCTGCCCGAAGATCCGGCGCTCGTGGAAGACCTGGTCAACTACTTCCCCACGCCGCTACGTGAGCGATATCGCACCGAGATCTTGCGGCACCGGTTGCGGCGTGAAATTGCGATCACTCAGCTGATGAACCAGATGGTGAACCTGTCGGGGATCTCCTACGACCACCGGATGACCGAAGACACCGGTGCATCGGTCGGTGACGTCGCTCGCGCCTGGGTGACGGTGCGTGAAGTGCTCGATTTCCCTGCCTGGTGGGACGAGGTCGCCGAGCTGCAGGGCCTCAAGCTCGAGGATCACCTCGACATGTATCTCGACTGTCGGCGTACGGCCGAGCGCTGCTCGCTGTGGTTTCTTCGCAACCGTCGGCCCCCGGTGGACATCGGTGCAGAGGTCGTGAAATTCCGAGGGCCGATCCAGGAACTCGCCCCGCAACTGCGTGCCTGTTTGAAAGGACCCATGGCGCGCGCGGCGACGAACCTCCTGAAGAAGCGCGAAGCGGCCGGCGTTCCTTCCGATCTGGCGGAACGTTCCCTGGTGTGGCGATTGCTGCACACCTGTTTCGACGTGGTCGAGATTGCCGAGGCGCGGGGAATCGCCCCCGTCGAGGCTGCCGGTGCGTACTGGGAGCTGTTCGATCGGTTGGAGCTGCTGTGGTTGTGGGACGCGATCGGTGCGCTTCCACGTGCCGACCGGTGGCAGACGCAGGCGCGTGGGGCGCTGCGCGACGACTTGCTGATGGCCTTGGCCGACCTCACCAAGAGCGTGCTCGATCATCCCGATCGCTCGGTGCCGGCCTGGATGGCGGCGAACGGTCGCTCCTTCGAGCGGGCTGCGGCGATGCTCACGCAGATTCGGCGCACCGACACGTTCACGATCACCAACCTGTCGGTGGCACTTCGTCAGCTGCGCAACCTGACGGTCACGTCGGTGCGGGGCTGACAGTCGATCGCGGACGGTCTGCCAGCCGGTCGAGCACCGAGCGGAAGACTGCGTAGTCGGCCTCGCCAACGACTGCCTCCCACTCAGCTTCCATCACCGCAGTGAGTTCACGCGCAACGTCTCGTGCGTGGCGACCCTGGTCAGTGATCTCCACGATTTGGGCCCGGCCGTCGCCCGGGTCGGCCGAGACGGTGATGTAGTCGAGACCGGCCATTTCGGCGAGTCGCGGGCCGACCGCCTGTTTTGTGATCCCTGCGTCGCGTGCGAGATCAGACTGACTGCAGCCGCCATCGGGGATGAGTTCCAGCAGCTTTGCG
>DATKCX010000428.1:0-4658 GCA_035512975.1 Ilumatobacter sp. | reverse complement strand
GTCGGCGAACGTCACACCCTCGGGGCGACGACGACGAGCCATCAGCGGACCTCCTTCAACCAGTGCGACCGCGCCGCCCGCCACGCCTTCAGGCTCGTCGCCTTCGGGCCGACTTCCTCGGTGGCGGCGGGCAACCTCATGGTGGTGAGCAACGCTGCGAGGGTCGCCCGGTGCCGGCGCACCTCCTCGAACAACGGATGCGGGCGCGGCTGGCGCGTGGAGCCGACCACCTCGGGCGGCGCATCGCTACCACACTCGCCCGCTGCATCAGGCCGTGAGACGCGCACCGGATCGACGACATGGGCGTGGCGCGCCACGTCGCGCTCCTTCATCATGCGCGATAACGCGAGCGCGATAATCCGACGGACTCAGACAGCTACACCGCTCGTAACGGCCCATCTGAGCGCGCTCGAGATCGCCACCGGATCGTGGCGGCGAGCCTGTTGTCCCGCCTCGCAGAGTGATCGGGTCACGGAGGAGGCCGAGATGGCCGAACACAACTGCTGAACTTGTCCGACTCGACGACCCTGTCGAGATCACCGGTTGCGGTCACCGGAGGACACCGCGATCAGTGTGCATCTGGCGCTTCGTGCCCTGGCCGACATGATGGCCAACGAAACTCGGCGGGGCTTGACCGCACATGGACGTGCCGGATCTTGGTGGTTCCACGATTTGGCGTCATCGGACGAGTGAGTCTGCGATGCTCTGCGATCAGTGTGAATGAGGCCAAACCATCTGGCGACTCCGTAGAGCACGCCGTCCTTCGACACGCAACCAAGATCGTTGTCATCGGTGGCACTCTCACGGTGGCTGTCGCCGTGTTCGCCGTCTTTGCGCCTCGCTGGGGTTGGCTCCTCGATGATCCGCGACCAAACGACCTGCAGGCCGCCAAGGCCGACCTGCGGCAGACCGCCTTGAGGATCGCCGCCGGCATCGCGGCGTTTACCGCAGGCTTGTTGGCTTGGGCGAGGCTCGAGCTGTCCCGTGAACAGCATCGCCATGACAAGACGCGAGATGAGCGCCAACGGTTGCTCGCCGAGCAGTCGCAACAGAATGAACGGTTCGCACGTTCAGTCGAACTGCTGGGCGCCGACAACGATGCGGTCCAACTCGGCGGGTTGTATGCGCTCGAGGCGCTGGCGCGAGATGGGTACCGCGTTCAATCGGTCTACGACGTGATCTGCGCCTTCGCTCGGCTGCACGTCCCAGATCAGCTGCCGGCAACAATCGAGGAGATCGGTGCCGAGCAACAGGAGTCGCAGCCCGACGACGATGCTGGTCGACCGCTTTTGCCTGACCTCAGCGTCGGACAAGGCCCGAGTGTTCCGTCGGAGGCCTACGAAGCTGCACTCACGATCGCATTGCGAGTCGGACAGACAGCGCGCATCGATCTGACGCGCACGATCATCAGTGGACGGGTGATCACCTCGTTGTCGGAATGTGAGCTCGGCGGAGCGCAGATCACCGGATGCACGTTCGGACCACACCTGAGCGACGTGCAGTTCTCCAGGGCGAGGATCACGGACAGCAGCTTTGAAGGAACCCTGAGCAACTGCTCATTCGCCGGTGCGACATTGACCTCGGTTAGGTTCGCCAATGGCACTCGTCTCGAGGATTGTCGGTGGGACAGCGTCACCCTCCGTGACACCGAGGTTCCCAGTTAGGTACTGCCCACCAAGAGCTGTCAGCCAGCGCAGGTTACGATCAGGGAGATGGCGAAGTTCGTCCACTCCGACCTGGGCCAGCGATCCAAAGGCGATGTGCTTGAGGTGACGCTCGACCGCGGAGCGAACGTGCGCCTGCTAGACGCCGCCAACTTCGCGCAGTACCGCGCGGGAAACCAGCACCGCTTCCACGGCGGTCGAGCCACGAAATCGCCAGTGCGAATAGTGATCCCATCGGACGGTCACTGGCACGCGGTCGTCGACCTACAAGGCCTCAGTGGCTCGGTGCGCGCAGGATTCCGAGTGATGCACGGATCGGCCGCGTCTACCGTCGGTCGCTGACGTCCTTGCGCGATCCCGGTGCAGGATGGGCCTCCGATGCGGACGCCAAGGTCCTCCGCGAGCGAAACCTTCCCCCGCTGGGTGCCTGACGGAACTTCGCTCGTCCCCGACGTGCCGGGCAGGGCACCCGATAACGAGACGCCGTATCCGCGGATGGACGTGGATCGAGCACCAATAACGGCCCGACTCGTAGCGCCCGGGATCGCCGGTGGCGCGGAGTACCGTCGGGACTGACGCCGTCATGAGTCGTCTCGGCGACGCGATCGCGCTCGCCCAGCGGAACGACCCTGCCTGCGCCCGCACTCTTTTGGAGATGCTGTGGTCGGATGTCGGCAGCGACGGTGACCCGATCCACCGCTGCGCGATCGGCCATTACCCTCGCGGACGAGCGACAGGTTCGTGCCCTGCCGGGTGATCGTGCGCACACCGCGGCCGGGAACGGGCTTGTCCTCGTGTTCATCGACGAGTACGTGAGCGACACCGGAGCCCTCGTCTCGGCGAACATGCAGGGCTTCCACCAGGTGGGGATCAACTTCATCGACAGCGCAGCTCGGCGGCGAGCCCATCAAGGAAAGCTCGCACTCCTTCCACCACCCCCATCGCGGATGGCGTCAATCGAGACACCATCGACTCCGGGGGCTCCACCATTGGTGGCCACGCCGACCCACGCCTCCCACAGAATGTCGCTGCGGGCGACCTTGTCGAACAGGGCATGGAATCGGCGTTTCGGGTCATGTTTGGCACTGCGATACAGCACGCGTTGGAGGGCTCGAACCGGGTCCACACCCTCGGCGTGACTGACGGACCTAGCCGATAACTCGGCACTCACCAGGGTTCCTCCACTTCCTAATCGTGCATCGATGAAGCAGGGGCCCTTCCCTCCGAACAGGTTGTGTTGTCCTGCCCATCACCAGTACTACGACCCCCTCCGACTCCCTCTCGGCCGCCTGCCACTTCCCGTTGCCGGTTATAGACAGGACCACTTCCCGCCGCCCACAGCGGCGGGGCCGAGGAGGGCCTCCCCAGTTCCCAGGACAACCTTCTGACCGTTCCACACCCACTACGCCGGAGAGTTCCTCGACGTCGGCTCCTGGACCAACGACGTCTTCCATGGCCTTCACCGTCGGACGATCGACTCGGCACCCTCTTGATCCCGCCACAGGCGGGGCGATTGACGACGCTTGTTCTGGCTTCGCTTGCGCTGCGGACCGACCAATTGATCCCGCCCCGCTTCGCACCCGGCCTCTCAACCACGCACGGGGGCTTCACTACCAGGGACCCAGGCATCTCCCCGGACCGGACTCACACCGGCAGGCTGCCCTGAACTTGTCGCTCAGTTACGTCACGTTGACCTCCTCATCATCGTGGCGCCCGAACTACTGGGCGCACCGCCCGGTACCGCCGGACTGCGGCGATCGTGGAGCCACCCAACCCCGGGTTGCCGCGGGTCAGGCCGGGTACTTCTCGCGCTAGGCAAGTCCGTCGCGGCGTGTCGGCGTACGGCTCCGACAAGCCAGTGTCTTGTTGCGGGCCGACATCCCGAGCACCTCGCACAGCTCCAACACGGCGCGCCGTGTCATGCCCATCTCTGCGGCGAGGTCGCGCACCCGGCGCTTCCCACGGGGCCAGTGCGGGCCGCGTTCCGCGTTCCACGCCCGGTTCGGGCGTTGGGGCTGTAGCTCCCGCACACGTTCCGCCGCTCGGCGCTGCCGTTCCTCACGGGCTACCGGTGTCTCGGGTATCGGTGTGAGAATCGGATCGGCTCACGGTGCTGTTCGCCAGGAGCTAGCAGGATCAGCCCGTGCGTACGCACGACCTGCGCAACGAACTTTTCGGCGCGCTCGTAGCTGCACCACGAGCGGTCACCCGGCCGACGCTCCTCCTGATGGGCGCGCCTCAGGTCGAGTGCCGGTCGACGGCGGTGATGCCGTCATCGGAGACGTGGTCGGTCCACGCCTGGCCATCCCACCATCGCAGCTCGTGACGATCGTTCGGATCGGTCTTCCACTCTGCGACACCGGTTGGCGCCACGGTGGACACCACGAGCGGAGCGCCGGATCCGGTGTTCCTTCGCAGCGCCGGCTGAACGAGCACGATCACCCCACCCGTGATGACCATCCACAATCCATACGCCGAACTGATCCGCGCAACGTCCTCGTCTGCGATCGACTCCACATTGATGGCGTCATAAATACCGATCGCGGCGACGATGAGCCCGAGCACTCTGGCCGCAACGTTGTGTCCGGCGAGGATTGAGACAAGAGCCAACGCGCCGACGGCTGCTGTGATCTTGCCGTCGCCGTCGAAGCCGCTGAGGTCGATGTTTCCAAGAAATGTGGTTGCTGTCGCCCACGGCATGAACGACCCGATCACGATCGCAGCCGCGCCCGCCAGCGCCAGGTACTGCTTCTCGCGTATGGGTAGGGGCGGTGCAGGCGGCCTGGGCGTCGACTGCGGCGGATACCACTTCCCGTCGCTCGCCAACCACCAGCCCTCGCCCTGAGAGGTCTCGCTCCGGGTCGGCTACTCGATGATCGACGCCACCGACGCCGAAGCATTGCCGCTCAAGGAGCAGCTGACCCGGTTCGGGATGCGTCAGCCGGCCTGCCGGGCGCTGGTCGAGAACCACTATGGGATCGGCGGTCTGTTGGC
>DATKCX010000427.1:0-5342 GCA_035512975.1 Ilumatobacter sp. | reverse complement strand
AACCGCTCGCCTGGGGCGACGTTGATCGTGTCGGACGGCATCGGTACGTCGAGCGGCACGCCGTCTTTCGCAATGATCCAACCGGTCGGCTGGTGCATGTGCATGGGGTGCGGCATCAGACCTTCGTTGTAGTAGTGCACCAACATGGTCTCGCCCACCTTGGCGGTGTACGCCTCGGTCGCGGGGAAGCTCTTGCCGTTGAGGGTCAAGCCGATCGTGCCGGCGTCGTTGAGCACCATGGTCACCTGTTGGTCCACCTGAGTGAAGCCCTTCTCGATCAGCTGTTCCGGAATCGGCATCTCGCCGATGAGAAACGCTCCGGCCAAACCGTTGGGAACTTGCACTTGCGCGTTGTGGTGCGAGTGGTACATGCCAACTGCCGGCTCACGGGCAGTGAAGGCATAGGTGAACGAGTCACCGGGATGGATGGGCGACTGGTTGTACGGGTCGACTCCGTCCATCGAGTTCGGTACGAGCACACCGTGCATGTGAATCGTTGTCGATTCGGGCAACTCGTTGTGGAGCACGATCTCGACCTTGTCGCCCACGTCAACCTGCATCTGCGGGCCGGGCACCATGCCGTTGTAGGTCCATGCTTTCACGATCTTGCCGGGCTCGGTTTCCCAGTCGACGATCGATGCCGTCAACTCGAAGCGCTTCGTGCCGTCGGCCAGGATTTCCGGTGCGAGCGGCTGACCGCCGAACACACCCTTCTCCTCCTCGACGAATCGAAGCGCACGCTCCTCCATCGCCGCATCCATCTCTTGCCACGTCATGTCGGCGTGCAAGTCGTCGGCGGCGTCGCCGGCGGGCACCTCGCCGTCGACCACCATCAGCATGCCGACCATCCCCGAGCCCTCATGGCCGACGATGGTGCAGATGAAATCCATGTCGCCGGCGGACACGTTGCGCAGTTCGATGGTGCTCGTCTCACCGGGCTGCAGGTCACCGCTCGATTCGCCGCTTTCGGTGAACACCAGATTGTGCACCATTGAGCCGTTGTTGGTCACGCGGATCGTGACGTTCGATCCTGCCGGCACCGTCGGCATCGCGGGGGTGATGGCGAACTCGGTCAGGCTGATTTCAACGACCACTTGCTCGCCACCGGGTGCCGCAGCGGCGGAACCGCCGCCATCGGACGTGAACAGGGCGTAGCCCGCGAAGACCACAGCGGCCCCGGCCAGCAAGAACGCGAAGAACGCCAGGAACAGCGAATCGGAGTTGCGCTTCGGTTCGGCACGGCCGGTGCCAGAGTGGGTGTCGGAATCGGTGTCGTGCACCGTGTCGAGCGCACCTTCGTGCAGGTTGTCGCCGGTTGGGTCGCTGTCGGAGCGGAGTTCCACGTCTGTCATGCACTCATGCTGGACGTGCGCCGATCCGCCAAGTAGGGCCGTTCGCCCCTACCACGCAGAGACATTGGGCATGAACCTCGTGATCGCGGGTCGTTCGGCCCTATCAAACCCGTCGATACGGGACGACGCTCGTTCTGTGGAAGCAGCATTCGATCGGCGCACCGGGCAGTGGGAGACGTTCGGTTGGGACGAGCACGGTCGCGCCGAGCGTGGCTGGAGAAGGCTCGACGGTGTCGTGTGCGCTGATCTGGTGGCCAAAGCAACGGTGGGCCGCATTGCATTCACCCATCAGGCGCTGCCCGTGGTACTGCCGGTGGCGTTGCGGTCGCCGACATCCCCGATGCGATTCGAAGTGGGCGACGGCGCTCTCCTCGACGCTGCGCGACTTGCTCAGGTCGTCTGCTTCCAGACCGATTCCGGCGATGTGGGCGAGGGCTCGTGGAGCGTCGCGATCGTCGGTCATCTGTCGGTTCATTCGGAGTGGCCAGATGTGGCTGGCGCACCCGTCGCGCTGATCGAACTCAACGCGGAACTCGTCACCGGGCGGTGCCGCGAACCCGTCGCTCCGTAGTCGAGTGCTCAGTCAGCGGGCCGACGGCGACGCTCGGCTTGCCGGGCGGCGTACACGGCAGCCTCGGTGCGCCGGTGCATGCCGAGCTTGGCGAGCAGATTGCTCACGTAGTTCTTCACCGTCTTCTCGGCCAGGAACATCTCCGCTGCGATCTGACGATTGGTCTTGCCTTCCGCGAGGAACTCGAGAATGCGACGCTCTTGAGGGCTCAGCGTGGCCAACCGAGGGTCCTCCTCGGGCCCTCGGCGCACTCGTTCCAGCACCTTCGCCGTGAGACGAGGGTCGAGCAGCGATCGTCCGGCACCCACCTGACGCACCGCGTCGACGATGTCGTGGCCGCGTACCTGTTTCAGGATGTACCCGGCTGCGCCGGCGATGATGGCGTCGAACAGCGCTTCGTCGTCGTCGAACGAGGTGAGCATCAAACATGCCAACGTCGGCTGCATCGCCAGCAGATCTCGGCACAGCTCCACACCGTTCCCGTCGGGTAGTCGCACGTCGAGCACGGCTACATCAGGCTCCAAGGCAGGAACTCGCCGCATGGCTTCCTCGACGTTGCCAGCCTCACCGACCACCTCGAAGTCGTCTTCGGCGTCGAGGAGTTCGCGAACCCCGCGGCGCACGACCTCGTGATCGTCGACCAAGAAGATACGGAGCGTCACGTGCCGAGTCTGGCACATCACTGCTCGCCGGCTTGCCGCGGGTGGACCGACCGTGGCATACGATCCCGTTCGTGGTGTCGCGTGCAGGTCCAGATCAACTGCGACGGTTGGTGGCGAGTGTGCTCGCAGTCGGCTCGGAGCTCGACGTCCATCATGTCCTCGACACGATCGTGCGTACGTCCACCGAACTGTTGGGCGCGAAGTACGGGGCACTCGGGGTGCTCGACGAGTCACGCACCCGTTTGGTCGACTTCCTCACGGTCGGGATCGACGCGCAGCAACATGCGCAGATCGGTTCGCTTCCCGAGGGGCACGGCATTTTGGGTCTGCTGATCGTCGATCCGAAGCCTCTTCGGCTGCCCGATCTCACGCGCCATCCGGACAGCTTCGGTTTTCCACCCGGGCATCCGCAGATGACGTCGTTTCTCGGTGTCCCGATCGCCGTTCGTGGTGAGGTGTTCGGCAACCTGTACCTGTGCGACAAAACCGACGGAGAGGAGTTCGACGATGCAGATGTTGAACTCGCTGTGGGTCTCGCAGCGGCAGCAGGCGTTGCCATCGAGAATGCCCGCTTGCATGCGAAGGTCGCCGAGTTCGCCACGATCACCGATCGAGAGCGGATCGCCCGCGACCTCCACGACACCGTCATTCAACGGCTGTTCGCAGTTGGGCTCAGCTTGCAGACCACGATTCGCCTCGTGGAGCACGACGGTGCCCGAGGCCGGTTGTCGCAAGCCGTCGACGATCTCGACACCACGGTGCGCGACATTCGCGCCGCGATCTTTGATCTCCACACCACAGAGGCATCGGGGCGATCGGTGCGTCATCGCGTGCTCGACGTGTGCACCGAGTACGAGCGTGTGCTCCGATTCGAGCCGGTCGTTCGCTTTGCCGGACCGGTGGATACTGCGGTCACCGAGCAGCTGAGCGACGACGTCGTTGCGGTGATTCGGGAGTCGCTCAGCAACGTTGCCCGACATGCCTCGGCCACATCGGTCGAAGTGCTGGTGCGCGCCGACGGCGACGGTGTCACGATCTCGGTCAGCGACAACGGCGTCGGGCTCTCCGTGAAGGCCGGTGCCGGTCGAGGCCTGTCGAATCTCAGCGAGCGAGCCGACCAGCGCGGCGGAAGTTTCGCCGCGAGCGGATCCGAAGGCGGAGGAACCACGGCGATCTGGGTCGTGCCGCTGTCGTCACCGAATCCTCCGAGCCCACAAGATTGATCACAGCCGGTCGCGAGAAGTTCGGGCCTATCCGACGGCCGGGCCGAGTGAGACCGTGATCGGGGGTTCCGCGAACACTCGACCGATCACCCGAGTCGCGTCGTCGAGGGTGACTGCCGACCACCGGGCCAACTGCGCCTCGATGTCGTTCACATGGCCAAGCAGTGTGAGCTGTGCGCCAAGTCGCGACATGCGCGCGCCCGAGTCTTCCAGGCCCATCTCGTACGAACCGGTGAGGTAGCCCTTCGCGATGTCGAGTTCGTCGGCGGTGATGCCCGCGTCGGCCAACCGAACCAGTTCGGAGCGAACGATCGACGCCACCTCGTCGGCGTGTTCAGGCATGGAACCCGCGTAGATCGACCATGCGCCCGAGTCGGCGTACGAAATCGCGCTCGAGAACACCGAGTACGCCAGGCCTCGACGCTCGCGAATCTCATCGAACAACCGGCTCGACAGGCCGCCACCCAATACATGGTTCACCACGTCGAGCGCTTCGCGGTCGGCGTCGCCGCGGGCGAGCGAGCGCCCGCCCACGAGGAGATGCGTTTGCTCGGTGTCATCGGTGAGCGCGAGGTCGGCACCCATCGTGCCGGCAGGGCCTCGGGCGAGGCGTCCGTCGCCGACCGGAAGACGGTCGAACGCCTTGGTGATTCGGTCGATCACCTCATCGGCGTCGATCGCCCCGGCGATCGACACCACGGTGTTCTCGGTCTTGTAGCGCTCGTCGAACCATTCGCGCAACGTATCGCCGGTGATGGCCTCCACCGTGGCGCGCTCCCCTGCGGTCTCCCAGCCCAACGGATGATCGGGAAACATTGCTTTGGCAAAGGCCTGATGCACCACGTCATCGGGGCTTTCGTCGTCCATCGCCATTTCGTCGAGGATGACGTGGCGCTCGGAGTCGACGTCGGCGTCGCGTAGCGCCGGGGCCGTGAGCAAGTCGCCCAACAGGTCGATGCCCACTGCAGCGTGCCTGGCAGGAATTCTGCAGTAGTAGGCCGTGTACTCCTTGGCGGTGTAGGCGTTGATGTCGCCCCCGACTCGATCGATGGACTGCGAGATCTCGATCGCCGATCGGCTCGTGGTGCCTTTGAACAGCAAGTGCTCGAGGAAGTGGCCGAGCCCAGCTAGCTCTGCCGGGTCGTCGCGCGAGCCGACATTGACGAACGCTCCGATCGACACCGTTCGCGTGTGTGCCATCGATTCGACGGCGACGGTGAGCCCCGACGGGAGTTGAACGATCTGTTCCGTCATGTGACGCCCCATTCAATCAGCTGCTACCACGAACCCGCATGCAACCGGCCCGCACTCCCCCGGTTGGGGGCGGACGCGCAACCGCCCCGCCACCTGCGCAGATGGCAGTGGACGGGGCGGATGTCAGCTCACGAGCGCTGTTGCGCAGCGCAGTTGATGGTCGGTTGTTTGCTCAGCGGTGGCGACGACGGCCACCACGGCCACCGTCACGGCTGCCGCCGTCGTCGTCGGAGCGACGCTCGCTGGCTGGGCCCAAGTCGCCGATTTCCGACGCCAGTTC
>DATKCX010000426.1:0-4960 GCA_035512975.1 Ilumatobacter sp. | reverse complement strand
GTTCGAGGGGCACACACGGCGTTCGCTCCGCCCGAACGAGCAACGGTGAAGTTGGTAGTGGCGCTCGAAGCGGGCGACTCGAACTCTGTGTATTCGTCCACGGTGGAAGTGGCCAACGGATTGCGCCGTTCGATCGAGGCGCTGCACAATCCGAGCAACGGTCCGGTCACGTGGTGGTCGAGCGACCAAGTACAAACCTGGGCATCGCGTCCGTGGAACAAAGACGGCAAGCAGCTCCCGTTGAGGTTCCACGCTCGAGTGTCGTTCCAGGCGAAGTTCTCCGACTTCTCCGAGATGAGTCGTTGGGTCACCGGTGCCGTCGAGCAGCCAGGCGCTTCGATCGGCGGCATCGAGTGGGCGCTCACCGCGGCGCACCGCGATGCCCTCACCGCGAAAGTGCGCGCGGCCGCAGTGACCAACGCCCTCGACAAGGCTCAGGCGTACGCCGACGCGATCGGTGCCGGCAAGGTACGGATGCTGGCCGTGGCCGACGCCGGGATGCTGGGTGAAGGACTCCACCCCACGAGCGGACAGCCCGCTTCGTTTCAGCGGATGGCCTCAGCCGGTGGTGGCCCAGGCGGCGACGTGGAGTTCGCTCCCCAAGACATCAGCGTCAGCGCCGAGGTCGACGCCCGCTTCATCACCGTGTAGCTCCACGTCGGTCTCGACTGTCGGCACCCGGTTCAGGCGTACGTTCAGCCGTCGTCGGCTGGGCTCCAGCCGCACATGCATTCGCCGTCGAGGGGGACCATCATCCCTGGGTCGTTCGGGCATTCCCGGTGGCGTGGGCGCATCACCGCGGCCACGGTGGGGGCTTTCTTTGCCGGGGCGCGGTTCGACGTGGCGCGGCTGGCGCGCTTGCGAGCGGTGGCTGTGGTGGTCTTCGTGCTGGCGATCGACGTGGAGTGCAGCTTGCCGTCGGTGCGGAGCCATCGGCGCGAGCTGAGTTCGGTGGACGGGCCGACGCGATATCCGTTGCGCGCCATCGCAGCCTCGGCGTCGCGAATCAGGCCCGGGGAGTTGCGGATCGCCTCGCGGTCGGCGCTGGCACAGTGAGCGCAGGTGATCCAGGTGCCGAACGCGCGGCGAACGTCGGCGTTGCGTTCCCACACCCCGACGTACGCATGGAAGGTCTCCGGTCGATCGGCAAAGTCATCCTCGAACTGCGACCACTCGTTGGCTGGGGCGTTGACCGTTTCCTCGTCACTCATCTCGCCAGTGTCGCCCGTTCAGCCGCCAATGCCACGCATAACGCAAGGTGTCAGACACCTTGCGTTATGCGAGCAGGCGTTTGATCTCGGCGAGGTGGTCGACGAGGTGGTGTTCGGTCGCTCCCACGGTGAGGCGGGTCACCGCACCGCAGTCGATGTTGCGTTGCACATCTTCTGCCGCCACGAAATCTTCGGCGGGGATCGTGTTGGCGAGTCGGCTCCAGTTGCGGTTCCACAGGTCGGCCTCGTGCAGACGGTCGCTCGGAACCAGCATCGCCATGTCGACACTGCAGCGGCGCGGGTTGGTGAGGTGGGGTCGCAGTGCGAACACCTCCACGTGCCCCGCCTGCCACTGCACCACGGTGCCGGGCACGAGGGTGGTCGACATGGTGATGTGGTTGACGATGTCCCAGTCGTCGCGGTCTCGTTCTGCGATCTGTGTGAGCAAGCGGTTCTTCGGCAGGAAGGTGGTGAAGTGCGGCCCGTGGCGATCGCAGTTGATCTGGTTCGACGGGAAGTACGGGGCGATCGACGCCCGATGGAGGTACTTGAGGTGGTACGTCTCGAGGAACCCGTCGGTGATCATCTTCCAGTTGCACGCCAGGTGGTAGGTGGCGGTGCGGAAGCACGCCATGTCGGCAAGCCCGAGCCCGAAGAACAGCTCGTCGAGTGACGGTGTCAGCCACGCGGCAACGTCCATGCCCTGAGTGGCATCGAGATTCGGCGTGTCGCCGACCTCGACCGCCCAGATGCACCCGTGGCGTTCCTCGCATGCCAGCCGCCGGAGGCCAACAGGAACCGACGACGTCGATACGTCCCTCGCGTAGCCGAACCTGTCGGGCTCGGAGATGGTGCGGAGCGAGCCATCCAGTTCGTACGACCACCCGTGGAACGGGCACGAGTGGAGGCGCGCTCGGCCGCACGGCTCGGTGACGACGGTGGCACCGCGGTGTGCGCAGGCATTCACGTAGCAGTGCACGCCGTTGTTGTCGCGGGCGACGACGATCGGCGTTCCCCACAGCTCGCGCACGACGAAGTCGCCGACGGTCCCAAGCTCGCTCGAGTAGGCAACGATCGCCGGGTTCCGGCGCAGCGCGGCGAGTTCTGCTGCGTGACGGTGGGGGTCGGTGTACACCGAGGCATCGATGTGGGCGACCGAACGACCAACCGATTCGTCGACCAGCGCCGCGATGCGATCGCCAATTGCGAGTTCGGCGTCGCGTTCCACGAACCCACCGTATGCAGCGGAGAGCCCTCGATACCGACCGAGCTCACGCACCGCCGGACAGGTACGGTTTCGTGGCGTGGACGTGCGCGAGATCTGGCGGTATCCGATCAAGTCGATCGGCGGTGAGCGACTCGACGTTGCCAACGTGACGGAACTCGGGATCGAAGGCGATCGGCGATGGGGTGTTCGCGACACGCACACGGGCAACATCCTCACGGCGCGCCGGACACCTGCGCTGCTCATGGCGACTGCGACGGTGATCGACGGGTTGCCTCTGGTGACGACTGTCGATGGCGATGTCATCGACGGTTCGCTCGAGTCGATGTCGGGTTCGCTGAGTGATTGGCTCGGTCAGCCCGTCGAACTGGTGGCGGCAGGCGACGACGGCGGCACGTTCGAGAACCCGTTGGACGTCGAGCGCGAAGCGGACTGGAAGTCGTGGACCGGGCCGGCACACGCGTTTCACGACAGTGGGCGCACCCGTGTGTCGCTGGTGAGCGCGGCCACGCTGGATGATCGTGACGTACGGCGGTTCCGCATCAACGTGGTGCTCGGCGGGGGAGAGGAATCCGCGGAAGATGCGCTGGTCGGCGAGCGTGTCCGCGTGGGTTCGGTGGAGTTGAGCATCACGAAGCCGATCGACCGTTGCATCATGGTGACGCGTGCTCAGCCAGGCCTACCCGCCGACCTCGACGTGTTGAAGCGAGTGATCCGCGAACGGTCGAACCTGATGGGCATCGGCTCGTTGGTGGAGATCGCGGGCTGTCTGTCGGTCGGAGATCAGCTCGTCGTGAACGTTGGGTAGTCGTTCGTATGGGCGTCGGGCAGAAACGTTCGTCGAACCGGTCCGCCACGTTCGGCCATCCGGTGGTTCGGTCCAGCGGATCAGCGGTTCGCCCTGCCACATCTCCGAACTTTGTGGCAGCCAGATTGCTGTCACAGCGCGGATCAGCTGCCACAGAGTAGGGGTTCGAACTTTGTGGCAGCCAGGATGCTGTCACAGCGCGGATCAGCTGCCACAGAGTCCCTGGGGGAGCATGTTTGTCCTTCAGGTCAACGACGACGTGTCGCCTGAGTCGGCCGGGTCGTTGACCGGTTTGGTGAACCAGTGGCGGGCGAAGGGGTTGTCGTTGTAGGCCTCGATCGCGCGATAGCCCGACCGCTCGTACATGGTGATCGCCTCGGTGAGAACGTCGTTCGTGTCGAGCACGATGTCGCGGTAGCCCAGCTCGGCGATCTGCTGCTCCAACTCGGCGAGCATGCGTCGGCCCAGGCCAATGCCGCGGCAGTCGGGATTCACCCACATGCGTTTGATCTCACCGGTGTGATCATCGTGCCGCTGAACTCCTCCGCAGGCCGCGATATTGGTGCCGATTCGAGCGACGACGAACGTTCCACCGTTGATGGGTCGCATCGATTCGAGCCCTGCCGACAGTGCGTCGCCAGGATCGAACCCGTCGACGAATCGATCGTCGAGTTCGGCGAAGTACGCCCGCATCGCGCCGACTGCTTCGTCGCTTGCTGGGTCGACGATTGCGAAGACGGCGTCGACACCACTGTGATCCTTCGGCTGATCGGTCGCAGTCATGACCAGAATTTAGTTCGGACGCGCGATCGACGTGAGAGGTTGGGCGTGATCGTCGCGTCGGTGACGTCGCTATCCCGTCTCGACGGTTCGACGCCATTGTTGGAGATCGGCGACGAAGGTTTCGGGAACTTCCCACCCTGCGAAGTGGCCGCCTCGGTCGTACGTTTCCCAGTGGACGATGTTCGGATACAAGTCGGCCATCCACGACCGAACCGGCGGAAAGATCTCCTTGGCGTACACGGCGACACCCGTGGGAACCTCCACGGGCAAACGCTCGACCTTGCTGAGACTCTCCCAGTACAAGCGCGCCGATGAGGTTGCGGTGTTGGTGCACCAATAGAGCATCACGTCGTCGAGCATTGCGTCGCGTCCCAGCACGTCGGCCGGGTCGCCGTCGTGGTGGACCCACGACCAGAACTTCTCGACGATCCATGCCATCTGGCCCACTGGTGAGTCGGCGAGCCCATAGCCGAGCGTCTGCGGACGCGTCTTCTGTTGGGTGGAGTACCCACTGTCCCACGCGCGATAGTGCTGCAGCCGCTCCACTGCGTGCAGCTCGTCGGGTTCCGTGGCCGGGCCTTTTGGTGCCGCGGTCATGGCGAGTGTGACGTGGATTCCTGCGCAGTGCTGCGGGTCGATCGCTCCGATCAAGGCGGTCACCGCTGATCCCCAGTCTCCGCCTTGCGCGAGGTACCGGTCGTATCCGAGTCGCTGCATCAGTTGGGCCCACAACGCGGCGATGCGCTCGACCCCGCAACCGGTCTGTCGGGGAGCACTCGAGAACCCGTATCCGGGCAACGAGGGTGCCACGACATGGAACGCGTCGCTGGCCGAGCCGCCGTAGCGGGTGGGCTCGGTCAACGGTTCGATGATGCGTTGGAACTCGACGATCGAACCCGGCCACCCGTGAGTGATGAGGAGCGGCGTGGCGTT
>DATKCX010000425.1:0-9863 GCA_035512975.1 Ilumatobacter sp. | reverse complement strand
ATTGTCAAACGACGTGAACTGAGCCAAACCACGATCCGACAACGTCTTCGAAATCGCCGCCGTCAACGTCGTCTTACCATGGTCAATATGACCCATCGTCCCAATATTCACATGCGGCTTATTACGCTCGAATTTCGCCTTACTCATGACTGGTTCCCTCTGACTCCGTGATTGTTGGGGATGCTTCTGATTGCTCACCCACCTGTGAGGGTGGGATCCTGTGTAGCGCCGATCGGGATCGAACCGATGACCTTCCGATTATGAGCCGGATGCTCTGACCAGCTGAGCTACGGCGCCGTGGCCTGGCCCCCGGATCGGGCAACTGTTGGTTGACCCGACCGGTTGGTCGAGCCCTCTGTGGGAATCGAACCCACGACACCAGCCTTACCATGGCTGTGCTCTACCGACTGAGCTAAGAGGGCGTCTTTTTGGTTTGGTTTTCTCGGGCGCGGCAGAGCCGCGAACCGACGTGCAAGTGTACCGGTCGAGCGTACGATCACACCGCGCGAATTGCGCCTGTTTGCCGGTGCGAATTGCGCCTGTTTGCCGGTGCGAACGGCGACTGTTTGCCGGTCCGAGGTGCGGCTGTTCGCAGCTGGATGCGCGACCACGAGATGCACGATGATGAGCGTGTGATTCGACTCGACGACGTCGCCGGAGCCGGCGGTAGCTGGATCTTCGAGTCGCCCGTGGCCACCGGGCAGGCAGATCGGCTGGCCGACGTGGTCACACAGCTCGAAGCGGCGGATCAGCACCGTGGCCTGGGCGAATGGGTGGTCGTCGTGGTGGCCTACGAAGCGGCACCGGCGTTCGACCCGTCGCTGCGCACAGCAGACGCGCCACCCGACGGGATCCCGTTCCTGTGGTGGCAGTCGTTTTCCGACCGAACCGCGGCGGCACGGTTGACATCGCAGCCCAGCCACGTCGCATCTCGGTTGCGGAGAGAGAACCGCTGGGCGTTTCCCCTCGCCGTGGACCACATTCGAGAGCGCATCGCCGCCGGCGATGTGTACCAAGTGAACCTCACCGACCGCTTCGAAGGAGCGTTCACTGGATCGCCGCTGGCGACATACGAAGCGCTCATCGGCGTGCAGTCGTGCGCGTTTGGTGCCTACGTCGACATGGGTAGCCACGTGATCGCGTCGGCGTCGCCTGAGCTGTTCTTTTCGTGGAGCAGCGACTCCAACACCATCACGTGTCGGCCGATGAAGGGCACAGCCGCCCGGCACCCGCGGGCCCACATCGATCGCCTCACTGGTGAACAACTGCTGGCATCGGAGAAGGACAGAGCCGAGAACGTGATGATCGTCGATCTCCTGCGCAACGACCTCAGCCGCATCGCGTTGACGGGGACCGTGCAGGTCCCCACGCTGTTCAGCCTCGAACGGTACGAAACGGTCTGGCAACTCACGTCCACGGTGCAGGCCGAAGTCGACCCCACCACGGGGCTGCTCGACGTGTTCCGTGCATTGTTTCCGTGTGGCTCGGTCACCGGTGCGCCGAAGTTCGCGGCGATGCGGATCATCGCCGAGATGGAAGCTGACCCCCGCGGCGTGTACTGCGGGGCAATCGGTGTGCTGGCACCCGACGGTGAACAGCCCCGCGCTGTCTTCTCGGTTCCCATTCGTACTGCAGTGCTCGATCCGGCTTCGCACACGTTCGAGTACGGCTCGGGAGGCGGCATCACGTGGTCGTCTGATGCTGCTGCCGAAGACGCCGAAGTCGTGGCGAAGACCCGCATTCTCACACGATCGCGGCGAGAGTTCGACCTGCTGGAGACGCTCCGACTCGACGCCACCGGTGCCATGAACCTCGAACTGCACCTCGATCGCCTGGAAGCGACCGCCGAGTGGTTTGCCCGACCATTCCATCGGGCCGATTGCGAACGGCTCATCGCGGACCTACCTCCCCCGGCGGTGCCATGCCGGTTGCGCGTGCTGGTAAATGCCGTTGGGGAGGTGACGGTCGAACAACATCCTCTCACCGAATCGAGTGCCGTCGTCCGGCTCGCCATCGACACCGTGATCACCCGATCCGACGACCCGTTCTGCTGTCACAAGACCACCTGGAGACGGCACTACCAACAAGCGCTGGCCCGCCATGCCGGTGCCGATGACGTGGTGCTGGTCAACGAACTCGGGAACGCGATCGAGACCACGATCGCCAACCTCGCCTACCGCATTGACCATCAGTGGTTCTGCCCGCCGCTGGGCGACGGCGGCCTGCCCGGGGTTGGCCGCGAGGTCGCACTCGGCAAAAGGCAGCTGGTCGAGCGGAGCATCGCCGCCGCCGACCTGCACCGTTGCGACGAGCTCGCCGTCATCAACGCACTCCGCGGCTGGCGGACGGCCGAGCTCATGACCTGACAACCGTACAAATGGCAACCGGGCAAACTGGCAACCGGGCAAACTGGGAACCGGGCAAACTGGCAACCGGGCGGAGCGACGCGAGAGCCGAGCGTTAACCTCGCAGCCGATGGCTGACGCTCACGAACCGGTTCTTCTCCGACCTGCGGTCTTGGCCGACGCCGAAGCGATCGTCGAGATCTACAACAACGAGGTGCTGAGGACAGTGGCCACGCTCGACCTCGTGCCGCGAACGATCCAGCAGCAGCGCGACTGGTTGTCGGCCAGAAGCGGTGCCTTCACCGCGATCGTCGCGGTGGATCGAACCAGCGAGCAAGTCGTCGGTTTCGCCGCCTTGTCTGCCTACAAAGAACGCGCGGCATACGCCACCACGGTGGAGGACTCGATCTACGTGCATCGCGACTTCGGTGGTCGCGGAATCGGCAAGCAACTGCTCGGCCATCTCATCCAGATCGCCCGGGAGTCGGGTTTCCACGTGATGATGGCGCGCATCGAGTCGTCGGGCACCGCATCACGGGCATTGCACGCCAGCTGTGGCTTCGAGCTGATCGGCATCGAACGCGAAGTGGGCCGCAAGTTCAAGCGCTGGCTCGACGTCGTCAGCATGCAACGCATGTTGTGACGACTCGAATCTGGACGGCGCACGCCGACGGCGCGAGTTGTGCAAAGAGCCTCCGGCGAGGCTGCGGCCGAAGGCAAACGTCCGAACGCGCAGACGGTCCGGACCTCGTTGAGGTCCGGACCGTTGTGCAGTGTGGGCCGGGAAGGATTCGAACCTTCGAAGGCAATGCCGACGGGTTTACAGCCCGTTCCCTTTGGCCACTCGGGCACCGACCCTTGGTGCGACCGAGATCGTAGCGGCCCAGTGCACCGAACCGACCGAAATGAGAGTCGCTAGCCTGATCGGCATGCCAAGTTTCGATGTCGTGTCCGAAGTCGACGAGCAAGAAGTCCGCAACGCCATCGATCAGGTGGAACGCGAGGTCAACACGCGATTCGACTTCAAGAACACGAACACCACGATCGAGCAGAACGACATGGTCATCACGCTGCGATCGGTCAGCGATGATCGTCTCAAGGCGCTGCGCCTCGTGCTGGAAGAGCGCCTCGTGAAGCGCGGGGTGTCGCTGAAGGGTCTCGACTACGGCAAGGTCGAAGAGGCCACCCAGAACACGGTTCGCCAAGTCGTCACGATCAAGGTCGGTATCTCGTCGGAGAAATCGCGAGAGATCAACAAGTTCCTGAAGTCCGACGGGCCGAAGGGCATTTCCAGCCAAACCCAGGGCGACTCAGTGCGCGTGTCGAGCAAGAAGCGCGACGATCTGCAGACCACGATGGCGCTGCTCAAAGGTCACGACTTCGAGATTCCGCTCCAGTTCAACAACTTCCGCGACTGAGGTATCAACCGACAGTCAGCTTCTGACCGTCACAGTCGGGCGAGCTGCCCGTCGATCACCGTGTCGACCCAGCTCGCATCGACCGCAATGGGGTCGGAAGGTCCGGGATCGCACCCGATCACTTGCATCGTCGTGAAGTCGAGCGGCGTTGCGACCGCTTGATTGGCCACCGGCAGCCCGGAAGCCCACGCCGCGACGCCCTCGATACCCGGCTGTGCCGTCGCCCCGCCGGCGAACTCGAACACCAACGCAAAGCATGTCGCTCCCGCTCGGTCGAACGTCGTGTACGAGGTGGCCGTCACTGCAGCGATCACCGTCTCGGCTACTGCCGGGTCGACGCGGGCCCCCAGCACGAGCCGAAGGTCGTCGCTGCTGAGCGCGATCACCGGCGAGCCCGGTGCCTCGCCCTCGCCCAGCACAGCAGCGAGTGCCGCTGTTGGCCATGGTGGCGCAAAGACGGCGTACACACTGGGGGGGTAGTCGCCCGGTGCTAGCTGTTGGCCCGACTCGGTGGCGGCCGCAACGATTGCCGGACCGAGGCGTATCGAGGCCGCGATGTCGTACGCCACCGGAATCGGCACGTCGGCAGTCGCCGGCAGCGTGGAGTCTTCTCCTGCGGTCAACAGAACGCGGTTTGCGAACGCATCGTCGAGTGATCGGTCCAACAGGGCTTCGTGGGACCGCACGCCGAGGAATCGCGCCGCGTCTTCTTCGGTGGTGGTTTCAGTTTCGGCGCGCTCTGTTTCGCCGGTCTGAAACTCGAAACCCTGTTCCAGTGCAGTACGAAGGCCCGCTTCGAGGTCGGTGCCCTCCGCGCCCTCGAGTTGAAAGATCGTCTCGCTCTCGGGGTCGAAGAGCGCCAACTGGGCCGCGGCGAGGCTCGAAGCGACCGTTTCAGGAGTGGGGCTACCACCGGCGATGCCCAACGCTCGCCACTCGGGAACGCGCGATTCCCAACCTGCAGGCACGACGAGGCGGGCGAACGTGGCGACATATTCGGCCTCGGGCTGCACCGTGAGCGGGATCGGATCGTTGAACTCGGCATCGCGGGCCACCTGGATGTCGTCGACGATCGGCGTGAGCGTAGGGTCCCACTCGGTGGGAAAGAGATAGGAACGGCCGAACAGCAGCGCAGCGCCGATGACACCACCGAGCACGACGAGCACGAGCATGCCTCGGCCGATGAGCCGACCTTGGCTGTTGCGTTTCGCCGCACGATGCTGCGCAGTGCGGTACGCGCGCACGTCGGACACCGTGGGAACTTCTACGGCAACGGGTTCGAACGGGACGGCCGACGCGGTGGCTGGGGCGGCCGTGGGCAGCGTGGGCGGCGCAGCAGTGACACCGGCTGCCTCGGCGATGCTCGAACCCAGCGGGACGCGGTGCAAGGCGGCGCGGGCGGCACCCGACGCCTCCTCGTCGAACACGGTGCGGCGCGGCGCAACGTGTTCCTGCTCGGGGGCGGGGGTACGACGGTCGAGAGCTGCGGGTTCTTCCGGCATCGCCGGACGGCGCGTCTCCAATGGCGGCACCGCAGGGGCCGGCTCGGCTGGGCGACGAGTCTCCAACGGAGGCACAACCGGCTCGACCCGTCGGCGGACCTCCAACGGTGGTACGTCCACCGGCTCGGACCGGACGACAGGCTCGGCTGGTTCCGGTGCCTGGTCTGGTACTGGCTGGCGGGCGGTCGGTGCCGCTGCGGGTGCTGACGGGTCACCGAGATTGGACAGCGCGCTGCCCAGATCGAACTGGAAACTCGACACCGGCCGAGGTCGGGCAACGGGCGGTTGGTCGTCTGGAGCAGGCTCCTCGTCGGGTGCGATGACGGCATCCCACGCCATGCGCTGATCGGAGCCTTGAGGAGTCACGTGTGACGTATCGGCAGATTCGGCAATGGGTTTGAGCGCGTTCAGTGCTCGATCGAGTTCGGTCTCGCCGTCCGGTTCAGTCATCGGCACCTCCAGCGGCTCGTCGTTGCAGCTCGTCGACCACCGATGCATCGGCCAGCGTGGTGGTGTCGCCGAGATTGCGGCCCTCGGCCACGTCTCGCAACAAGCGGCGCATGATCTTGCCCGACCGGGTCTTTGGCAGTTCTTGGGTGAAGAAGATCGCCTTCGGTTTCGCCAACGCACCGATCTCGTGGGCCACGTGGTTGCGCAGGTCGTCCACACTGACGTCGGCACCGCCGCGCAAGGTGACATACGCGAACACCGCCTGGCCGGTCGTGGGGTCGTTCGCTCCCACCACCGCCGCTTCGGCCACAGCTGGGTGCGACACCAGCGCAGATTCCACCTCGGTGGTGGAGATGCGGTGACCAGACACGTTCATCACGTCGTCGACTCGGCCGAGCAACCAGAGGTAGCCGTCGTCGTCGAGCTTGGCACCATCACCTGCGAAGTAGCGGCCCGCGAAACGACTCCAGTACGCGTCTTGGAAGCGTTCCGGGTCGCGCCAGATGCCGCGCAGCATGCCGGGCCACGGGCGAGTGAGGGTGAGGTAGCCACCGCCCTGCGTGACGGGTTGCTCCTGGTCGTCGACCAGTTCGGCGGTGATGCCAGGGATGGGGAACGTGGCCGAGCCGGGCTTCGTGACGGTGACGCCGGGGAGCGGACTGATCATGATGCCGCCGGTCTCGGTTTGCCACCAAGTGTCGACGACGGGACACGTTCCGCCACCGATGTGTTCGTGGTACCACATCCACGCTTCTGGATTGATCGGCTCGCCGACGGTGCCGATGAGTCGCAACGACGAGAGGTCGTGCTTGGCTGGCTCGTCGTTGCCCCACTTCATGAACGTTCGGATGGCCGTGGGCGCGGTGTAGAACTTGGTGACGCCGTACTTCTCGATGATCTGCCAGAAGCGGTCGTTGGCAGGGTGGTTGGGCACCCCTTCGTACATCACTTGCGAGCAACCGTTCGACAGCGGGCCGTACACGATGTAGCTGTGGCCGGTGATCCACCCCACATCAGCGGTGCACCAGAAAACGTCGGTCTCGGGGTGCAGGTCGAACACGTACTTGTGGGTGAACGTCACCTGCGTGAGGTAGCCACCCATGGTGTGCATGATGCCTTTGGGCGCGCCTGTGGTACCCGAGGTGTACAGCAGGAACAGCAAGTCTTCGGCGTCCATCGGCTCGGCCGCACACGAGGTGTCGCCACGCTCGATAGCCGACGCCATGGCGTCGTGGTACCAGACGTCGCGCCCTTCCACCATGTCGACGGCGTTGCCGCCTCGCCGCACGACCACCACGTGCTCGATGGTGGTGGTGTTCGCCACCGCTTCGTCGGCCGATGGCTTGAGCGGGAACACCTCACCGCGCCGGTAGCCACCATCCGCGGTGATCAACAACTTGGCGTCGGCGTCGTTGATGCGATCCGCCAGCGCATGCGCCGCGAATCCGCCGAACACCACCGAGTGCGGGGCACCGATCCTGGCGCACGCCAGCATCGCCACCGCGGCCTCGGGGATCATCGGCAGGTAGATGTTGACACGATCGCCTTTCTCGATACCCAGGTGCTTCAGCACGTTGGCGAACGTCTCCACCTCGGCCAACAACTCGGCATACGTGATCGTGCGGGTATCCCCCGGCTCACCTTCCCAATGAATCGCAACCCGGTCTCCGATACCGACCGCGACGTGGCGATCAAGACAATTGTGAGCCACGTTGAGCTGCCCGCCGACGAACCATTGCGCGTTCGGCAACTGCCAATCGAGGGCGGTGTGCCAGGGTGTCGACCAGTCGACCAGGTCACGCGCTTGACGCTCCCAGAACGCGACGTCGTCCCCGTCGGCTTCGTCGTACAACGAACGGTCGGTCACCAGCGCCTTCGCCACGAAGTCGTCACTCGGTGCGAACTGGCGATTCTCGGCCATCAACGCATCGATCGTGTCGTTCTGGTCGTCGCTCATGCACGGATCGTAGATCACCCACTCTCGACCCGCCGATTGGACCCGCCGATTGGACGGGGGCGAGGCGGAGGGTCAGAGTTTGAGTTCGGGGGCGATCGTGCGAACCCGGTCCAGCACCGACGGGCGGTCGGGGCCCACGGCCAACACCACCGCGGCGTCGTGCGCAACGGGAAGCCAGGCCGCCGACACGAGCCCACCGACCTCGGTGCGCGGCGCTCCTGCGTCGCACAGGCCGACGATGACGGCGGTCAGCACGTGGCGTGCGCCGTCGGTGCCCACCGCGTTCCCCCACCCTGCACTGCCCAGCCCATACTGCTCCGCGTGGTGCACCAGCACCGCGGCGTTGCGCTCGATCCGCAGCGTGGCGTCGAGGAAACCGGGAGGCTCGGCGTGGCGGCCGAGCGCCACCTCTTCGATGAGGATGCATGACGCCCCAGTCGCCAGCGACACCGAGGTCGACGCGACGTGGTGCGACCCGGCGACCGACACCGACGGTTCTGGCAGCCAACTGAGGTGGCTGTTCTCGCGCACGATGAGGCGGGTGGTCATCGTGGAGGCAACGGTCCCTGTCGGTGCCGGCCACAACATGGTCGCGGCGGCGGTACACACGTGTGCGCTCGCACCGCCGCCCACTTCGATCGACAACGCGAGTTCGTCACCGCCCACTGGCGCGGCCGCAGAACCGACGACCACGAATCGGTCGGCACTGCGACGGATGGCGAACGGTGTCTCGGAGTACATCTCGGTCGCGCCGGACCGATCGACCACCAGCCGTGCTGCGCCTTTCATGCCACCCGATCTGCCGACGTCCACATCGCCAGTTGGCCCCGCAGCCAATCGGCAACGGATGCGGCACCTGATGCGTCGACGAGTGACAGCGGGTACACCGGTTTGCCGTCGCGCCGAGCCGCGGCATCGCTCAACATCCGTTCCACGTCGGCGCGCACATACGGCGCGAGATCGACCTTGTTGATCACCAACAGATCAGCCGATGCCACACCCGGGCCTCCCTTGCGGGGCACGTCGTCGCCACCCGCCGTGTCGAGCACGAAGATCTGCACGTCGACGAGACCACGGCTGAAGATCGCCGTGAGGTTGTCGCCACCCGACTCCACGAGCGTGAGATCGACCGGCGAGTGAAGCCCCTCGAGCTGTTCGACGGCATCGAGGTTGGCGGCGATGTCGTCGCGAATCGCGGTGTGCGGGCAGCATCCGGTCTCGACCGCGGCGATGCGCTCGATGGGCAGCACTTTCGCCTCACGCAGCGCCTGTGCGTCTTCAGACGTGAAGATGTCATTGGTGACCACAATGATCGACAGCTCGTCGCGCAGCAGCGTGCACAACGACCCCACAAGGGTGGTTTTGCCACTACCGACGGGTCCCCCGATGCCAACTCGCAACGGGCGGATCACTGAGGTGCCCGCGACAGTGCTGGTCGTTCGCGGGGCGTGGTGATGATGATCATGGTGCCCGTTCGGGCCGACTTCGTGCGGAGGTGACATGGGCTCTTTCAGGGTTGAGTCGAGCGATCACGCCTGGTGCCTGGCACCAGGCGTGATCGGTGGGTCAGGCGACGAACAGGCGGGCGTCCCAGCGGCCGTGGTCTTCCGACAGGATCTCGGTGAGGGCTCCCGACCTGGCGGGAAGGTCTCTTGGTTCGGTACGGCTCCAGGCTCCAGCGTCGGCCGCGAGGCGTTGAGCGAGTTGTGCGCCGCGGGCCTGTACGACTGCCACGGCGATCGGGTCGAGTCCGAGGAGGCGGATTGCGGCGGTGGTGACGGCAGCTGCGAGGTGGTGGAACGCGATCACCGCCGCGTCGGCGGGTGTTCCACCGGCGGCAGCGGTAGCAGCGCCGAGGACGATGGGTTGATGCGGACCAGCCGGGTGGCCGGCGACCGCTTGGAGTACCGGAGATGGCCACACTGCCGATGTGCCTCGCGCGAGCTGGCGACCGAGCTGACGACTGATCTGTCGTTGACGACTCGACGCGATCCTTGCCGTGAACTCGGCGTCGAGTTCGTCCAACACGGCAAGTTCGACCGCTGCCAAGTCGACCGGTGCTGGGCCGGCCAACGCTGGATAGCACGGGCCGAGCGCGGCGGTCCGGGCGGCGAATGCAGCGTCGGTGACACCACTGGTGGCGAGCCTGGCGAACAGATATCGCTCGAGGGAGGCCGCATCGACGATGGCA
>DATKCX010000424.1:0-25704 GCA_035512975.1 Ilumatobacter sp. | reverse complement strand
GAGGTTGAGGTTGCTGGTGCTCGGGACTTCGCCCTCGGCCAGTGCGTTGGGCACGACCGCGAGATACGTGGGCGCGCTGAGCGGCAGCCAGTTCACGCCGGTGATGTTCACCATGACGCCGACCACGTTGCTGTTGTTGGGGACCAAGTCGGTGATGACCGGTTCGTACGAGTCGGCACCGCGGATCGGGATGTCGATCGTGGAAATGGAGCCGAGCGGCGTCTCGCCGAACTGCGGGAGTCGGGAGTCGTACACGCGGGCCGGACCTACCGGCACGACGCGGGCACCGCGTTCGGGATATGAGCTGGACGAGAACCATCCGAACACGTCGATCGCGACGTGCGAGGTTCCGGCTTGCAACGGCGACACGAGATGGAGGGTGAGTTTTCCTTCGGCCCCGGGCCGGAGGATGGCCATGTTGGGCACGAACCCACCCGGAGCGAAGTTGACCACTGACGATTCGGACCGGGAGGCACCTTTGCCGTACGCCTGCAGGTAACCGAGTTGATTGGGGCCGATCACGGTGATGTTGACGGCGACAGCGAGGACATTGTCGTCGGCACCGTCACCGTTCTCGTCCTCGAACGCTGGCAAGCCGCCCAGCCCGGCGATCTGTACGTCGAAACCGGCCGCGGTGTTGCTGACAACGGTTGCCTTCGCTCCGAGCGGAGCAACATCGAGCGGCGCAGGTTGGCGTGTGTCGAAGATCCGTGTGGGCTCGAGCGGGTGATACTCGCCACCGGCACCGAGGGTGCCGCCCACCGCCTGCACGACCGGCGTGTCACCTGGAGCGACGTTGATCGCCACGACTGCTGCGGCCACTGTGAGTGCCACAACACCCACAGCACGCGCTGATTTCCCGGAGAATGATCGCATCACGGAGCGGATTGTAACCTATTCGTCACCTAGTTGGCCGTCGCAGGGGCTGACGAAAAACTCAAGCGTCAAAAGTCGGGGCGATCTTCTGGTCGGCGACCAGCGCGTCGAACTTGGCGCGAGCGTCATCGTCGAGCGTGGTTGATTCGTCGATCAACATCACCGGGATGTTGCCTCGAACTTCGTAGGTGCGACCGATTCGCGGGTTGTAGAGCACCGATTCAGACTCCACGTAGTACAGCGGGCCTTTGTCTTCGGGACAGGCGAGAATGCTGAGAAGGGCGGCGTCGAGACTCATGGATGGCTCCAGTTCAAACGGTTCGGTGTATCGGATTCACGATTGGGTGATCAGGGCCAGCAGGTCGCTGACCCGATCGTCGCACTCGTCACGAGTGTCGGCTTCAAGATTCAAACGTAACAGCGGCTCGGTGTTCGACGGCCGAAGGTTGAACCACCAAGTGCCGAACTCGACGGTGAGACCATCTTGATGAGATTCCTCGATCGCGGTCTCGGCATAGTGAGCGCTCACCGCAGCCATCACCGCTTCTGGGTCGTCGACCTGAGTGTTGATCTCGCCGCTGGCCGCATACCGCTCGAACGGCTTGCGAAGCACCGAAAGAGATTGACCGCTTCGGCTGAGCTCATCAAGCAGCAGCATCGTTGCAATGAGGCCACTGTCGGCGCGGAAGTTGCGCGCGAAGTAGTAGTGGGCCGAGTGCTCGCCGCCGAACACAGCATTCGTGTCGGCCATGACCTGCTTGATGAACGAGTGGCCCACCTTGGTGCGCACCGGCACGCCGCCGTTCTCGCGGACGACTTCGGCCACAGCGCGCGAACAGATGAGGTTGTGGAGCACGGTTGCGCCCGGATTGGTGCGCAGCACCGCCGCTGCCAGGAGTGCCGTCGTCGTGGAACCGCTCAGCCCGATGCCTTCTTCGTCGACCACGAAGACTCGGTCGGCGTCACCGTCGAATGCGAGCCCGACGTCGAAGGATCCGGTGACGACGCGTGCGCGCAGGTCGCGCTGGTTCGCTGGTTGCAGCGGGTCGGCTGGATGGTTGGGAAACGTTCCGTCGAGCTCGCCGTACATCATCTCGAGTTCGATCATGGGTAACCGCGCGAAGACCGCCGGCACCACGAGACCACCCATGCCGTTCGCCGTGTCGGCCACGACTCGCATGGGCTGCAGCGAATCGACGTCGACGAAGGAGAGCACGTGGTCGACGAACTCGTCGAGCACGTCACGCTCGCTGATCGTGCCGAACTGTTCGGCCACAGCTGGGCCCTCGCCGGCGAGCACGAGCTCGGCGATGGATTGCACATCGGCGAGGCCACTGTCGACGCCGATCGGACGAGCACCGGACAGACACAACTTGATGCCGTTGTACTGGGCGGGATTGTGCGACGCGGTGAACATCGCGCCGGGCATGTCGAGCGAGCCGGAGGCGAAATACAACATGTCGGTGGACGCCAGGCCGATGTCGATCACATCGGCTCCGTGCTCGGTGGCACCACGCGAGAACTCAGCCACGAGTGACACACCCGACTGGCGCATATCGCGGCCGACGACGATGCACTCAGCGCCGCCGAAGCGGGCGAAGGCGACTCCGAGGGCGTACGCGATGTCAGGGTGGAACTGGTCGGGAACCGTTCCTCTGATGTCGTACGCCTTGACGATTTGATTCAATGCAGACATAGGGGTGTATGAGGCTACCGGTCTGCTCAAGGCACTGCTGACTCGTCGGGCGATCCCTCGTAGGGGTCGTCGGGTTTTCGGGCCCAGTCGGTTGGGGTGTGGTCGACACCGGACACCCGGTCGTCGTAGAGCGCTTCGTCGTAGATCGCTTCGTCATGTATTGCGTCGTCGTACAGCGGAACGCCGTACGCGTTGTTGCCGTACACCTCGATCCCGTTTTCGTCGACCGGCCCCGGCTCGTCGTTGCGTGCGGCAAGTGAACCCGGCATCTCCGACGCGAACACCATGTCGCCCTGACGCCGCCACAAGACGCACAGGCCAATGCCGAGCAGCGTCAACAAGAACGTCGCGTAGTCCATGAAGCTGCGTCCGAACGTCATTTCGACGGTGTTGTCGGTGGGCACGACGACCATCATGTTGGGCCCGGCCCGATACGGACCATCGGCACCGGAAATGTCCCAATTCGGGAAATAGCTGACCTTCACCAGGACAGGGACGCCGATCTGGTCGACATCGAACGACAGCGACTGTTCCTGCTGATCGATGTTGGAGATCGTGACCGGGTCGAGCGGTACCGGAGTGATCGCAGACGCGGGCTGCACGATGTCGACCCGCGGGCCGCCTGCGTCGCCTTCACCGAGGTGGCGGCTTTCGTCGACGACCACATCGACGCGCTGCCAATCTGCGGGGCCGTCGTCGGCCGGAATGGCGGCCCATTCTTCGGGCTGTTGGAACCAACTGCTGCCCACTTCCAGCTTGCGTTCGCGCTGGTCGCCAGGTCGTTCGTTGACCACCACCGGCTGCACATCGAGCGGCACCACGATCTCGGAGTTGGCGACCGTGTAGATCTTCCACGGTCCCGATTCGGCCACCAGGGTGAGCTCCGGCTGGGCGTCGGCTTCTGCCTTCGCAGGGTCGGTGCGCACCATCAGGTACTTCACGCCGAGGTCGGTGAGGTGACGGACACCGAGTTCGCCGTCGTTGTTGGTGTAGCGCAACTCGCGAACCGGGTTCGACGAACTCTCCGACACCGCAGCTGCCGTGAGGAAATGGTAGGGCGTGGTACCGGACGCTTCGAAGAAGAGGCCCTCCATCGATCCGATGCAGCCATCGGTCCAGTGCGGCAGCAGCATCAGCGCCATCGTGGTGCCGTACTGGCCGTTGTCGCTGTTGTTCTCCCACGTTGCGCGACCACATCCGTATTGCTCGCCAAGACCTTCCATGGTCTCGACGACCGCGTGGTACTCGGGGTACGCATCGCGCCCTTCGTACCCTTGGAAGTTGTAGCGCGACCAGCCGTCACCCTTGGCGTCGATGTTGTCCGGCGTGGCGACGAACAGCGGCCCGACGTGGCCGAGCGGCCCGAAGTCGACTTCACCCCAGGTGTACACGGCCGCTTGGCCCTCACGATCCACCTGAGTCTTGGCACCAGGGAGTTCCTGGAACACCCAGCCGAGAACGACCAGAATGCCGAGAGCCCCCACGCCTGCGAAGGCGGTAGCGGCGTAGGTGGTGGGCAGCTCTTGCGCCCGACGGTCGCGCACCGCGTTCCAACCGAATGACAACACCTCGAACGCACCGATCACCATGAGGAGGTACCGCACGAGGTAGATGAACGGCAGCAGGCGCGGGTTCCACAGCAACCCGATGATCGGAAGGCTGTCGCGAGTGAGGTAGACGCCGGCGACCAGAGCGATACAGATGACCCCGAGCGCCGCACCGTTCAGTTGACGACGCAGGATGCACATGGCGAACCCGATGACCGCGAGCGTCGTGATCAAGATGTCGAGCGGTGCCGCGAGGGGAAAGAACATGTCCCAGAACGAGTCCTCTGCGCCTTCGGGTCGGGCTCCGTACTTCATGTCGGTCATGTACGAATGGCCGGCGAGGAATGGCCCGACCCACCACATCATCAGCAGCAGCGTGGTTCCACCAACAGTGACCGCGTACTTGATGCGCTGGCTGTCGATCCACACGAGGCACACGATCGTCGCTGCCAGCACCACAAAAATCAGCACGATGCCGTGCGACACACATGCTGCGGCGAGCACCACCGCGGTCCACACGCGGTACTTGCCGGTGCGCAACCCTGCCGACAGCAGACCGAGGCCGAGAATGGCCAACGACAACGCGATGGAAAACGAGAACTCGCCGGCCATGGTGGACTTGAGATTGCCGCCGTAGATCTCGAAACTCTCATCGAGCACGAACGCCAAACCGGCGAACGCCATCAACTCGGGGATCGGGTAGGCGAATTTACTCAGTCGACCAAACGCCCAACACGACATCGGGATCGTGACCACACCGAGCACGCTGACGAACTTCATGGCCACGCCGTACTGCAAGAAGATGTCGGCCACGAGGATCGCCAGGGCTGGCAGCACCATGTAGAACCGGTACGCAGGCATGCCGCCGTACCAGTCCATGGTCCAACCGTTCAGCCGGAACGACGGTAGGAGTTCGTCGCGCAAGTAAGCGGGGCCCCACACGTGAGCGCCGAAGTCACCACCGGTTGGCGTGTTGTCGTCGAACACCAGGTCGGAACCTGGCGTGAAACCCAGGTGCACGACGCGGGTCATGATGATCGTGGTGGTGGCGAGCGAGAAGAACGTGAACGCCACCTTGACGATGCGCTCGTTGGGCCACGGACGTCGAACCCACTCGGTCGGTCGGCGAACGATGCGACGCCACACTCGGGTGCCCAACGGCACCGCGGTGCCGTCGCCGCCATCGTCGCCGCCGTCGTCGACGCCACCGTCGCCGGGGCCATCTACGCCGTAGACGGGAACACGGTCGAGTTGCGCATCGTCGTCCTCGAACTCGTCGTCGTCGAACTCGTCGTCGAACTCGTCGTCAGCCGAGTGTGCTTCGTCGAGCGCGGGTGAGTCGCCCAGCGTGCCATCTGATTCGTCTGGTGATTCGTTCGGCCCTCGGCCCAGCTCGGTGTCTTCAAGGCGATCAGTCATGAAGTTCCCAGTCTGTCAGCCAGAGCGAGGCAGACAATGTCGCCTGCAACACGAAACGAAAATGTTTCGAACTGACTACCACCAATAGATGACGGCGAGGCCAGCGGCGTTGAAGGCAACGTGGGTCGCGATGCCCATCCCGATCCTGCCCGTGAACACCACACCGGCTCCGAACACCAGACCCGCCACGATCAGACCCGGATACTCCACAGCGCTGGGGTGGATCACTGCAAACCACAGTGAGGTCAACAGCAGCCCGGATGGCAGGCCCACCGATCGCGAGATGGAACGTTGGAGGAGCCCTCGATACACCAGCTCTTCGACGATCGGAGCGCCAACCACGACGACGAGCACGAGCAGCCACGCCCACCGATCACCGGCTCGATCGACGAGATCTTGCGCCCGTTGCTCGACCTCTTCGGTGGAAAACGTCGTCGGCCACAGTGACCTGAGAGGACGATACATCAGCGGAATCAAACCGATCTGCAGCCCGACTCCCACGGGGATTCCCACAAGATCAATCGGGCGAAACGCGAAGGCGTAGTCGGCAGCGAAGTCGCCGCATCCAGCCCGTCGACTCGCGACGACCAACGCGCCAGCGAACATCGCCCAACCAACAGCGGTGGCGGCGGCGAGTTGGGGAACGCTGAGGTCGTCACCGAGACTGGCACCCGTCGCCACAACTACCAGAGGGCCCAGCACGAGCATCCCCAGCACCCAGCTGATGCCCCATGTGCCGATTGCGAAACCGGTGGGAATCGTGGCGGCGTGGCTGTGCGGCGTGCCGTCGGTGCTGCTCACGACATGGCAGAGTACCGACCGACCAGCAGCGCTGGGCCAACCGTCACGCGATCGTCAGACGAGCGGCCGTCGATCGATCAGACGGCGATGAGGTGGACAGGTAGCACGTCTGCCACACGTCGATCGATGACCTGCCAACCCTGCGGTGCGGTGAGGCGCCCGGCATGCCGGGCGCACAGGTCGTACAGGTGCGGATCGCGTTCTGCAGTGAGCGGGTCGAGCCACACCTGAGCCTGCCCATACTGATACGACAGCGTGACTTCCGCTGATTCGCTGCAGCCCGTCCGTGTGCAATGCCTCGTCACGAGAGGAAATCTACGCGCAGCTGCAGCCGTGCTCGCGGACCCTTCCGCGACCTCTTTCACGCGTGCATTCACGTGTGCTCTGACCTGGCAACGCACTGATCGCGCCGTAGCATGGATACATGGATCAGCTCCCCCCGCCGCCTCCTCCCCCGCCCCCGGGGCGAGGTCGGCCGACAGGCTCTCCTCCCGGTCGCCGCAACAGCCCCCGCTTCGACTCGGGCGACGGCGAACGTCGCCCCGAAGGAAGCTCGCCAAACTGGAAGCGTTGGTGGCCGTGGGTAGCGGTCGGTGCGTTCGTCGCGATCTTCGCCATCCCCACGTACCTGGGCGGCGATGAGGGCGATGTCATCACCTACAGCGAGTTCATGACCATGGTCGACAACGGCCTCGTGCGCTCCGCCGACATCGAGAACGGAACCGGCAAGATCACCGGCGAACTCACCAACGGCGACGAGTACGTCACCACCGGCAGCGGCGAGGGCCCCAACGAGACCGACCGCGAGCTGCTCGACAGCAACGGTGTCGATGTCGACTTCAAGAACCCCAGCAGCAACTGGCTCCTCAGCGTCATCGGATTGATGTTGCCCGTCATGCTCATCATCGGTTTCTTCGTGTGGATGCAGCGCCGCGCTCAGGGTCAAATGGGCAGTGTCATGTCGATCGGCCGCAGCCGCGCCAAGGCCTACTCCACCGACCAGCCCAGCACCACGTTTGCCGACATTGCCGGCTACGAGGGTGTGAAGACCGAGATCAACGAAGTCGTCGACTTCTTGCGCATGCCAGAACGCTTCAAAGAGATCGGCGCTCGAGTGCCCAAGGGCATCCTGCTCGTCGGGCCTCCGGGCACCGGCAAGACCCTGTTCGCCCGCGCCGTTGCAGGCGAGGCAGGCGTCGGCTTCCTGTCGGTCACCGGTTCCGACTTCATGGAAATGTTCGTCGGTGTCGGTGCCAGCCGAGTGCGCGACCTGTTCCAGCAAGCGCGCCGCATGGGCAAGGCGATCATCTTCATCGACGAGATCGACTCGATCGGTCGCAAGCGCGGTGCCGGGCTGGGCGGCGGTCACGACGAGCGCGAGCAAACCCTCAACCAACTCTTGTCTGAGATGGACGGGTTCGAGACGTCGGAAGGCATCGTCATCATGGCGGCCACCAACCGCCCCGACATCCTCTACCCAGCCTTGCTGCGCCCAGGTCGCTTCGACCGCCAGATCGTGGTGCCACTGCCCGAGTACGAAGAGCGCAAGGCAATTCTCGAAGTGCATTGCCGCGACAAGCGCATGGGATCCGACGTCGAACTCGAAACCATGGCCCGCGCCACCCCTGGCATGTCGGGTGCCGATCTCGCCAACCTGGTGAACGAAGCGGCACTCATCGCCGTACGCCGCAAGTCGAAGCAGATCGAGCGCATCGACTTCGAAAACGCCCGCGACCGGGTGGTGCTCGGTGCCCAGCGCGAGTCGCTCATCATGAACGCCGAAGAGCGTAAGGCCACGGCGTATCACGAGGGTGGCCACGCACTCCTCTCGGTCGTGCTCCCTCACGGCGATCCGTTGCACAAGGTCACCATCCTCCCCCGAGGCATGGCGCTGGGTGTCACCTGGAGCTTGCCGCAAGAGCGACACACCTACTCACGCGAGTACTTCGAAGACACGATCTGCAAGGCGATGGGCGGACGCGTTGCCGAAAAGATCGTGTTCGGGCACCTCAACTCCGGGGCGGCAAACGATCTCGAGCAATCGACAAGCATCGCTCGTCGCATGGTGCGTGAGTGGGGTATGAGCGACGCGGTCGGCCCTATGGCGTGGGCCGGTCAACAGCAAGTGTTCCTTGGCGAGGACCTCATGTCGTCAGGTCGCGAGTATTCCGACGACACGGCCAAGTTGCTCGACGAGGAGATCGCGAAGATCTTGCTCGGCCAAGAGACTCGTGCGCACGAGCTCCTCGAACGGCACCGCCGAGGTTTGGAACTCATCGCGGAGGCGCTGCTGGAGTTCGAGACCATCGATGGGCCTGCCGTCGCCAAGCTCATCCAGAAGGGGCTCGACGAATCCGGCGATCACGAGGTGTTCGACATGAACGTCCTCGGCACTCCCGAGTAACTAGCCGAGGCCTTGCCGGCGGGTCAGTGTTCGCAGCGACCCCGGTCGACCGAGCCAGGTTGCCGGCTCTCGGCCATCGCCGCCCAGAGGTCGGTGGCCGTCACCGGGCCGATGAACCCGGCGTGCACCACGCCGTCGGCATCCGCAATCACCAAACACGGAACAGCGTCGATGACGTAACGCTCGTGCAGGTCCTTGCGGGCTTGGAACGACACGGCCTGGACGGTCACCTCGGGCGAACCGAGCACTTCGGCCTTACGTTTCACGTCGGCACACGTGTCGCACGTGTCAGACGTGAACACGGCCACCAGCCATCCAACGCCTTCGAAGTCGGAGCGGTCCACCTGCGACGGTAGGTCGCGGCGAGGCTGTGTTGGCGGGTCGGCAATGCGTCGCCGCCGAACGAACTCGGCGATGCCAGCTGCGAGCGCGACGATTGCGAGCGCGACGAGGAGTCGGATCATGCGTCAGCCTTCCGGGATGGCCCACGACAAAGAGCGAGTGTCGTCGCGACCCGTGGGGAACGATCGCTCGACGAAGATTCTGCTGTTGGTTTGCACGATGAGCTCGCGGCCAACCGCTGCCGGGTCGGTGAGGTCGACGACCAGCACGGACGACGGCGGCGGCAACGGAAGGTCGGCCAGACCAGGAATGGGAACCGGGCCGGATGGACCGACTGCCAGCACGGAGATCGTGCCTTCCGCATCGTCATAGTTGTAGATGGACAGCGCACCCGCCGTTGGTGCCCCAGGGCTGAGCGGAACGTGCCACGTGCCTGCTAGGTAACCATCGGGTCGAGCCACAGCCCCCAGCATCACACTGGTGGCCACCGTGCCGTCGAGATTCTGTGTGGTGACACGTTCCACGACCACAGACGGGCCAGTGAGCGTGGCAAAGACAGCGGCGTAGCGAGTCGCTGGAAGATCCGTCACCGAGTCAGGGTCGAACGCGACCACCTGGCCCCCTGGCACCAAGATCGGATCGGTCGTGGCGATACCTTCGATGCCGAGGAACACCGCGTCGACCTCCACGTCATCGTCGGTGGGGTTGTAGATGACGTATTCCTCGTCGTAGCCCTCGTCGTGGCGGCCGCCGGCGAACCACCATTGGTTGTTGAGCGCTGGCGCTGCCAGTGCGGCCTGGGTCCCGAGCCGCCCGCCGCCGAGGAACGTCTGTGAACGACCCACCACCAATCGTCCTTGGGACGCTTTGACTTGCACAGCGAGTCTTGGTTCACTCTGGGCACCGGCACCTGGCGCGCCGAGGTCGATCACCCGAACACTGCGGGCCGGTACCGTGAGACCGCTGTACGAGCCGGGAGCGCGGGTGATTTCGCCCGTGGCGAACTCGAGGCTCGCGACCACCGTCTGCTCGTAGGGGTTCATCAACACGATCTGATTGCGGCTGCCTTCGACAGTGAATCCGTCGGCCAAATACCACTCGCTCGACGTATCTGTGGCGCATGCGGCTTGGCTGTCGCCGTCAGCGTTGAGCGCCTGCTGCTCGACCAATCCACCGCCGCCCTCGAGTTCGACGATCGCCCCGACCATCGCTCCGGGCAAGGTCGCGTCGAGATCGATCGTGGTGGTGCTCCACCCGGCGACGTTGATGTCGATTCGCGCGTTCTGTGCACGGTCGTTGACGATGATCGCCGTGCCCAGCAGCGGCGATTCCGATCGATTGGCGATGACGATCGCACCGTTCACATCGTCCTGCCCGGTTGCGGGAACGCCCGGGCAGAACCACGACTCGGTGATCACATCGGCGTTTGAGGCGTGTGGCATCCACGCTGGCGTCTGTGTCTGGAATGTGGTGGTCTCCGCCGGAAGCGTCGTACGGGTCGAACCGATCAAGGCGACACCACCCAACACGACGACCACGAGGCCGAGGTACCGGCGCTTCATGACTGACCACCGCGCTGGTCATCGTCATCGTCACGGTCATCGCTCGGCATGGCGAGCCGGGCGAGTTCGTCGGACTCACCAGATTCGTTCTCGAACGCAGGGAGGGCGAACTCCGCACCGTCATCAGGGTCGCCGTGCAGCCAATCGTCGTAGCCGTCGTCGTAGCCGTCGTCGTAGCCGTCGTCATCGGTGTCATCCCCGAACGCATCGGTCCAGCCCGAGCCCGACAACGCCTCCCCAGCAATCATCGCCGGCGCCGCGGATGTTTCATCGAGGTCGATCAGTGTCTCGTCGATCAGGTTCGCCGTGCGACGGCGAGCGAACGGGTACCGAGCCCCAGACGCCAGCACGAGCACCACGATCCACAGCAGCACCTGCACCGTCAGCCACCAGGTGCGCGTGCTGTCTCGTTCGTACATGATGTCTCCGACCCCCGGGTTTGCGACGTCGAACGCGGTCGTGACGCCGAAGCCTGGCCGGGGTTCGACCACCGAGTCGCCCACATCGAGTGAGAATCGCTCATCGAACGGAATCGCGATGTGGACCGTACCCGGAAGCACCTCGTAGGGCACCGATTGGCCACGGTCGATCCCCACCATCGAGGCGACGGCCCCCGAGAGATCAGCCTGCACGAGCACCTCGTCGCCAGCCTCCGCCGAGGCCTCCGCCGTTGCTCCGGTGAGTTGGGCACCAACCGGGAACCATGCTCGGTTGATGAACATCTCGAGCGACGGATGCCCCTGATAATCGCCGAGATCGAGCTGCCCCCGCAGCGCCGACACGATGCCGGCCGGCTCGTCGATGGGGTCACGAACCGTGGAGTTCGCACCATCGGTGAGCGGCACGACCACGAATCGAACTCCCAGTGGGGCGAGCAGTCTCCCAGCGCGAAGTGTTGATCCGTTTGCGATCAGGCCGATGGCGCGCTCCACTGCGTCGTCCGCGCTGGTGTTGGTGAGGGCGAATCGGTGCGTGAAGTCGAACCCGCCCGAGTCGGTCACGACATATCCGATGCCCGGTGCGTATTCGTGGCCGGGAACCGGCAGCACTCTCGGGTCGCCGATGTACAGCACTCGGTAGTCGCCGTCGGACGGATCAGCACTGAACTGCGTGGAAGCGAGGCGGGCGAGCGGGGTACGGTCGACGTGCCATCCGCCGTCGCCAATGGCCAGCACCGCAGGGGCCAAGCCCAACACCAAGGCGACGTTGGCAACGAGAGCGGTGGGCTGACGCCAACCGAACCCCCGAGCCAGAACGTCAGAGCCGAATCCACCCGCGAGTGCTCCGGCCGAGAGCGCGAGGCCCAATGCCACCGGAACGGCCAGCATCGCCGGAGCCGGGAGTGGGAACGACAGCGTCCCACGCGCCTACAGCACCATGCCGCTGAAAAACACCAGTACCAAAATTGCTCCGCGCACACTCCACGTGAAGCGCCAGGCGCGTGCGATCGCCACCGCGACGATGACAGGGATGTACAGCCCGATCGCGAGCACCGCAAAGCGGTCGTCGTTCGGTGCCAACGTGGCCAACTGCGCCAGCGACCGACCGGTGGAGCCCAACGCCTGACCGCCAGCGAGATCTGCCCACGTCCACGTGGTGGCCCACGGCAGATTCAGCAAGAACGCGACCGCTGACGACGTCACGGTGGTGATGGCCAACCACGCGGCAACGCGCCATGAGCTTCCGGCCACCACAGTGGCGACAGCAAGAAGTAGGCCGGCGACCAGCCACAACACGATCGTCACGGGCACGAACGACACAGAGACGGACAGGATCACCGACACGATGGCCAGCGATCGCACTCGACTGCGCCAGTGCAGCACAGCGATTCCGTCGGGGAGATCGACCAGCACCGCCTCGGGATCAGCGGTTGCCAAGCCTGCTGCGAGTCGAGTCTCGTGGACCAGCCAAGGCAACGCGGCGAACCACACCAACGCCGACAGGTTGCCGGTCTGGTACAACCCGGGCACCAACGGGGTGCCGACGTACACGATCATGCCCGCGATGCGAGCTCGGTTCACCGGGAACACGGTGCACAGCCGCCACGCTCCGATCGCGCCGAACATGAAGCACCCGAGCGACACCATGGTGAGGAACAGCGGCATCCGGAAGAACGCGAGAGCACTGAGCACCGCAGCGGTGGCCCAACCGGTGGGGTTGGGAACAGTGGCACCGAATCCGCGGGTGTCGAACGACGATCGATAACCAGACCACAGATCACCGGCGTTCGGGAATGGCAAGAGTTCGCCGACCGCAGGCACCCCTTCGCGAATCCACTGCCGGCTCCCCACGACCACGGCGACGATCACCAAGAACCACGCCAACAATGGCCCGAACGACGCTTGGCGCCAACGCCGCACAGTGGTGCCTTCCCCGACGAACGTGGCGGTCTCGCGGCCTCGTAGGTAGGAGGTGAGGCGGCTGCTCCCGCGGTTCTGCAACCCGATCACCTCGCGCTCTGGCACTGCTCGCTGGCCAGCGATCTCGCGACGACGCGCGATCAGGTTCGGCGTTCGTGGGATGAGACCAACAAGCGCTCGCAGCGACGACAGCGCTTCGCCGACGCGCCCGGTGAACAGACCGACGATCAGCTCGGCAACGGTGAGCACAACGAGCTGGATGGACCGCCCGAACAGTCGCGACGAGCCGGTGAGCGTTGCGACCGTGCGCATCCGATGACGGCTCGCGAGGCGTTGGTGGGCAAGGTCCGACCTGCGTTCTGTGAGGAGTTCCCTGTGACGGACCGTTGCGTCTGGGGCGACGATCACTCGGGCACCGTTCAGGTGGGCGCGCCAGCACAGCTCGGCATCTTCACCGTGGAACGAGATCGATGGGTCGAAACCGTCGAGCGATCGAAACAGGTCGGCGCGCACCAGCAAGCATGCAGACGGCACGACGAACACGTCGCGCACGGCGTCGTGCTGCTCTTGATCGTGCTCACCGGGTTCGACGAACTCTTCGAACTCGCCGAATCGATCGAGACCACGTCCAACGTGCTGCAGCACTCGCGGCTCGTACCACTCGGTGAGCTTGGGCCCGATGATCCCCGCATTCGACCGAAAGAGTTCGGCGACGAGGGTTCGCACAGCGTTGGGAGCGAGGGCGATGTCGTCGTGGCAGATCAGGAAGAAGCCGTTGTCGCCCTCGACGAGTCTGAGCACCTCGTTCGCCGAACCGCCGAAACTGGCGTTCGACGGAGATTGACGCACGAACGCAGCGGGCAAGACGGCTCGGATGCGGCCGGTCATGGTCGCAAAATCGCCATCGTCACCGGTTGGCGTGATGAGAAAGAGCGTGCGCAGGTTGTTGTAGTCCTGGCTGGCAAGAGATTTGAGCGTCTCGTCGAACCAGTCGCCTGGTTCATGCACCACCATGACGGCCACGACCGACGGCGCGAGTTGTTGGTCGGCCTCCACGATGGAACGAGGCTAGCGGCGCAGCCGCCGACCAAGCCGTCATCTCGCACTTCGACCATCTCTGATTTCGACGGGGTCCCGACGCAATCCAGACGAGGCCTGGAGGCACGTGTAAACAATTTCTGGCAACAATTTGCCGTAGTGCTTGCAAATGCAAGCACTACGGGCCACACTTGCAACCGAAGCAATCGCACCGCAGCCACAGGGCTACGACAAGGAGAAATTCACCATGATCAAGGTCAACGACATCACCGACAAGATCTCGCTACCGAAGTTCGATCTGCCCAAGATCGACCTGACGAACTTCGACCTCTCGAAGGTCAAGCTGCCCAAGTTCGACACCCCCAAGTTCGATGTGCCCAAGTTCGAGTTGCCCAAGTTCGAGTTGCCCAAGTTCGAATTGCCCAAGTTCGAATTGCCGAAAGTCGATGTGCCCAAGGTCGATGTGCCGGCAGACGTCGCCAGGGTTGCCGACTTCGCACGTGACGCGGCATACGTCAGCCTCGGTGCCGTGGTGGTCACCGTCAAAGCCGTCGACGAGCGTCGTCGCGAACTCAGCGACCAAGTCGCCGGCAAGTTCCGCAAGGTCGTCGGCGCCGCCGCCTGATTTCACCCGACGTGTCCCGCACGTCTGACTGGGCTGGTCTCACTGGGCTGGTCTCACTGGCCGCACTGCCCCGTCGACCCACCGGCGGGGCAGTCGCCGTTTTCCGCATCACCACCTGCGTTGTGGCGTTTACAGCTAGCCTCCAACCTTCGTGTCGTCCGATCGTCCCACGGTGGAATCCCGCCTCGCCCTGCCCGAAGGCACCCTGCCAGTCGGATTCGCGCTCATCATCGCCGGGCTCGCCACGTTCTCGTTCTTCAAGATCGGCGAATGGGCGATGGGCGGCGAGGCCGAGTTCGAACCCATCGTGTCGATGTGGTTCCTCACGTTCTCGCTGGCACCTGGCTTCTTCCTCCCGCTCGAGCAGGAACTCGGCCGCGCGGTGTCACATCGACGGGCGCGAGAAGAGGGTGGACGGCCCGTTGTTCGTCGCGTCGCTCGCCTCGGCGCCATCACCACCGCGCTCGTCCTGGTCCTCATCTTTGCTGCCAGTCCGATCATCACGACGGAGTACTTCGACGGCGACTGGTGGATGCTCCTGGCGTTGGTCACGTCGTTTGCCGCCTACGCTCCCGCCCACATCGCCCGCGGCATCAGCGCCGGCATGGGACGCTTCAAGTCGTACGCCCTCATCATGGGAACCGACGGCGTCATCCGCATCATCGCCTGCGTCATCCTCGCAGTCCTGGGAGTGAAGGCCGCCGGACCGTACGGATTCGCGGTCGCGCTTGCGCCCCTCGTGCCCGTCGCCTACGTGTGGATGCGTGGCCAGCTCAAGACCGAAGAGGGTCCACCCGCTCCCTGGAACGAGGTCACGCAGAACCTGGGTTGGTTGCTGTGCGGAACCGTGTGTTCTGCAGCACTGCTGAACGCGGGTCCCGTCGCCGCGCGCATCATGTCGAACCCCGAGGAACGAGCGCTCGTTCCGTTCTTCGCTTATGGCGTGCTCCTGGCGCGCATTCCCCTCTTCCTGTTCCAGGCCGTTCAAGCTGCGTTGCTCCCGAGGCTGGCGCGGCTCGCCGCACGCGGAGAGTTCGACGAGTTCCGAAGCGGGCTGCAGAAGCTGCTCTACCTCGTTGCGATTGTCGGCGTGGTCGGCACCAGTGGGGCGTTCGTCCTCGGCCCGTTCGCCGCCGAACTGATGTACGACGCAGATCTGAGCGGTCGAACCCTCGCCATGTTGGCGTTGTCGAGCGCTCTGTACATGGGGTGCATCGCCACGGCACAAGCGGTGATCGCGCTGCACGGCCACGCAGCGGTGGCCCTGGGTTGGGCGGTTGGCGTGGGCGTGTTCTTCCTCGGTACCTGGTTGTCGAGTGATCGACTGTTCGCGCGGATCGAGATCGGGTTGGTGCTCTCAAGCGCGACAGCGCTGACCTTCTTCTCAGTGGTTCTGCGGCAACGCCTCGCGGCCGGGGTGCAGCCAACGACGGAGTCGGTGCTGGAAGCGATCATCGACCTGCCGTACGAGGGCTGAGTCGCCGGAACGGTCAGCGGACCGTCAGAGGGCGATGCCAGCCTTCTTCGACTCGATCTCCAAGTCGTTCTTCACCATCATTCGCACCAGCTCTTCGAAGCCGACTTCTGGCTCCCAGCCGAGTTTCGCCTTCGCCTTGGCTGGGTCACCGATGAGTAGATCGACCTCTGCCGGGCGGAAGAAGCGCGGGTCCTGGCGGACATAATCGCGCCAGTTGTCGATGCCCACTTCAGCGAACGCGCGCACGACGAGGTCTTCGATCGAGTGGGCGACTCCTGTCGCCACGACGTAGTCGTCGGGCTCTTCCTGCTGGAGCATCAGCCACATGGCCTTGACGTAGTCGCCGGCGTATCCCCAGTCACGCTTGGCGTCGAGATTGCCGAGGACCAACTCGTGTTGCAAACCGAGGCTGATTCGGGCCACCGCGTTGGTGACTTTCCGGGTGACGAACTCGATGCCACGACGCGGGCCTTCGTGGTTGAACAGAATGCCCGAGCAAGCGAACAGGTCGTAGCTCTCGCGATAGTTCACCAAGATGTCGTGGCCAAACACCTTCGCGCAGCCGTACGGCGAGCGCGGGTAGAACGGGGTGGCCTCGGTCTGGGGGGTTTCGCGCACCTTGCCGAACATCTCCGACGACGACGCCTGATAGAACTTGATGGGATTGTTCACGGGGCCACCGACCATCCGGATCGCCTCGAGCATTCTCAGCACGCCGAGACCCGTGACGTTCGCGGTCAACTCCGACTGGTTGAACGACATCGCCACGAAGCTGATCGCGCCGAGGTTGTACACCTCGTCAGGTTGCACGGTGTTGAGCGCAGCCACCAACGAAGGCAGGTCGGTGAGGTCGCCCGGCACTGTCTCGATGAACGGCATTTCCTCGAGGACCGCCGGAATTCTGGGATTGCTCTGGCCTTTGACCATTCCGTAGACGTCATAGCCTTTGGTGTGCAAGAACTCGGCCAGATGCCGACCGTCCTGCCCAGTAATTCCGGTGATGAATGCGCGTGTCAACTCTGCTCTACCTTCGTCGTGGGGACCGGGAGAGTTTAGCGCTGCAGTTGCCGACTGACGCGGGTACCGTGTCGTATCCGCCCCTCCCGCGGCCCGTTGAACCACCCACATGGACGACTCCTCCCCACAACCTCCAATCGCCGTCGCCATCGACGCGGGCCCTCTGTACGGACATCGCACCGGCGTTGGTATCGCGGCGGCAGGTTTCATCGACGAACTCCATCAACGCTCGGAGGTCGACCTCAACCCGTACCTGGTCAGTTTCCGCGCCACGCCACAGCCAGGTCACATGCGGCTGCCTCTTCCCGGCATCGTCGCATCCCATGCGTGGTCGCGCAGCGCGGTCCCGCGAGCCGATCGATGGTTGGTTGGCGTCGACGTCGTTCACGGCACGAACTACGTCGCCCCACCAACTCGGTTGCCAACGGTGATCTCGGTGTACGACTGCTGGTTCCTCGTCAACTCCGAGCGCTCGGCACCGGTGATCAAGCGGGCGGGACGCACCCTTCGTCGAGCGGTGGCCGACGGAGCGTGGTTGCACGTCAGCGCATCAGCGATCAACGACGAAACTCGCGCGGTGCTGGGAACCGACCGGGTCCGAACGATTCCCCTCGGACCCCCACCGCCCGTGGCACCGCTGTCCGAACTGGCGGTACCCGCTGTGGCGTCCGCGATCGTCGGGCGACCCTTCATTCTTGCGATCGGCACCGAGGAGGTCCGCAAGGATCTGCCATTGCTGATCGAGGCGTTCGCTGCAGTCGCATCCGAGGTGCCCGATGTGCTGTTGGTGTTGGCCGGCGCTCCCGGCAGCGCAAGTACCGCCGTTGACGCCGCAGTGGGGACGCTCCCAGTCGCCATTCGATCGCGAGTCCATCGGCTCGGTCGTGTCGATGAGCCGGCGAAGCATTGGCTGCTGCGACAAGCGTCGGTGCTTGCGTACCTGTCGCTCGATGAGGGATTTGGTTTCCCCATTCTCGAGGCCCACGAAGCGGGCACACCGGTGGTCGCCCGTGCGGTCGGTTCGGTGCCAGAAGTGGCCGGTGACGCCGCCCTCCTGGTGGCCGAACGCGATGCGCACGCAGTCGCCGACGCACTCCGCAGATGTCTGACCGACGGCGGTTTACGACTCACACTGATTGGTGGCGGACATTCGAATCGGGCGCGGTTTTCGTGGGAAGCGACAGCCGACCAGATGATCGATCTGTACCGCACCGCGATTTCGGAACACTGATGTCCCCTCGGGTCACGGTCATTTCAGGGGGAGTCGGCGCAGCACGTTTCCTGCGCGGCCTGCTCGGTGTGGTGGCTGCCGGCGATGTGACTGCGGTCGTCAATACCGGCGACGACACGGTGTTGCACGGCCTGGACATCTCCCCCGACCTCGACACGATCACCTACACGCTCGCCGGAGCGATCGACCCAGAGCGCGGGTGGGGTCTCGCCGGTGAGACCTGGGTCGCCATGGAGGCGCTCGCTCGGTACGTGTCCGTTCGCCCCGCAGACTCGTCCGCTGCGCCCACCTGGTTCAACCTCGGCGACCGTGATCTCGCTACTCACTTCTACCGAACCGCGCGCCGTCGCGAGGGCGCATCACTCACACAGGTGACAGCGGAGATCGCACAAGCATGGGGACTCGAGTTCACCGTGTTACCCATGACCGATGGCCACTTTCGTACCCTGGTCACGCTCGCTGACAGTGGCGAAGAAGTGAGCTTTCAGGACTATTTCGTTCGACTCCGCCACGGCGAGGCGATCACATCGGTTCGTTTCGACCGCCGCGACGCCGAACTCACCGATGCTGCGCGACGCGCCCTGGTCGACGCCAGCGTGGTGGTGATCGCCCCGTCGAATCCCCTGGTGTCGATTGCGCCGATCCGAGCGCTGCCGGGTGTCGACGCACTGCTGTCAGCGCGGCGCAGCTCGGTCGTTGCGGTGTCGCCCATCGTCGGTGGCGCAGCGCTGAAGGGCCCTGCCGACCGCATGCTCACCGAACTCGGCATGGAGTCCTCCGTAGTTGGCGTGGCACAGCTCTACGCACCGATCGCAGACGTATTGCTCATCGACCCCGCCGACGCCGCACTCGCACCGGCGGTGGAACGCGCCGGAATGCGATGCGTCGTACACCCGTCCATCATGTCGACGCAGCACCTTGCAGAGTCGCTGGCGTCGGCGTGCCTCCACGCCGTGTCGCACCGGTGACTGGGAGCTACCGGTAGCGGAGTTGCGCCAAGCCTTCGCCGAGGCTGGTCCACGGAGACCACGACAAGTGGATGCGGGCACGTATCGGCGACACAGAAAACCTCTGCACGTGATCGGGTGCGGCAGGCGAGTACTGAGGTGCGACCGACGCTGGTGTGCTCATCGCGTCCCACAGTTCACGAATCGACGTCTGTTCTCCGGTGCCGATGTTGACGACCAGCCCACTTCCTTTGCTCCCGGCCCGAACGAGTGCATCGACGGCATCGTCGACGAACAAGAAGTCTCGGGTCTGGCGCCCATCGCCCACGATCACTGGAGCTTCCCGCTGTTCAACCGCCCGGGCAAAGGCCGCAACCACCCCGAGTTCGGCCCGCTGACGAGGGCCGTACACCGTGGTCAATGCCAATGCCGTGAACTCAACGGCATCGAACTCGCGATGCGAACTCAAGAGGTCCACCGTGGCTCGAGCAACCACACCGCGCGACCCGCGTGGCTCCAACGGTTGTTCCTTGACCGGCAGATCGCGGTTCGCAGGGCGTCCATAGATCACCGAAGCGGGAAGCGCCACGACCACTTTGGCGACACGATTGGAGCGGACCGCGTCGAACAGCGCCATCGTCCCGGCAAACGCCGAACTGAGTTGGGAAACGTCCGGGTTGCCTCGAGGAACTGCGGCCAGGTGGTACACCACGTCGGGGCGGCGCATTCCCATCAACGACGCAGCTTCGGAACTGGCGACGCCGAGGTGATGAAACTTCAAGGTGCCGCCCGACGAAGACGCTGCCGAGCGGGCTTCGGCCAGATTTGCCAAGCTGCCGGAGCTGAGGTCGTCGACGACATCGACGCTGTGCCCCTCGGCGAGCAGCCGATCCACCAAGTGAGATCCGATAAAGCCGGCACCTCCGACGACCAGCACGTTCATACAGCCACCATCATGGCGCGCCAGGGCGCAACGTACGACGATGCAGCGCCGACAGCCGGCGCGATCAGTCGGGCGCGATCAGTCGGGAGCTGGGAGGCGCGCGCCGACGTGTGTGCTGTCGGCCTGAACGTCGAAGCCGCTTCCGACGACACAGTCGGTGACCGACGCATCGACACCGACGCGTCCAGCCACGATCGAGCGGGTGACCGACGCTCCCGCGGCGACGCTTGCACCATCGAGCAAGACCGAATCGGCGACGACGGCACCCGCCGCGATGCTGACATCGGCAGCGACGACCGAGTTCTTGACCGCAGCGCCGGCGTGCACATCGGCACCAGGTGCTACGGCGACTTCAGTGGTTCGGCGGACGCCGCAGATCAGATCGAGATTTGCCTGCAAGAACAACTCGGGGCGGCCGGCGTCGATCCAGTAGTCGTCGGTGGCGAGAGCCGCTAGGCGGTGCGACGCCACCAGTTTCGGGAAGGTATCGCGTTCGACCGACACACGCTGACCGGGCTCGATGAGATCGAGCACGTCGGGCTCCATCACGTACGTACCGGCATTGATGAGATTCGAATCGGTCTCACCGGGAGCCGGCTTTTCGACGAACCGGCTCACGAGGCCGCGCGCGTCGGCTTCGACGACACCGAACGACGACGGATCATCGACGGGCGTGAGGTGAATGGTCGCCGTCGCACCAAAGGCGCGATGAGCGGTGACGAGTTGGCTGACGTCGAGGTCGGTGATGATGTCGCCGTTCACGACCACGAACGTCGAGTCCACGCCAACCGAGCGAGCTGCGAAAGCAATCGCCCCAGCGGTATCGAGCGGCTCGGGTTCGACGGCGTAGTGAATCTGCACGTCACCGAGGCGGTCGTCGGGAAACGCCTCGGCAAAGGGCTCGGGCTTGAACCCGAGGGCCAGCACGACGTCGGTGACCCCTGCGGCTCCGAGTTGTTCCACGAGCCGGACGATCATCGGCCGGTGAACCACCGGCAACATCGGTTTGGGCACCGCGTACGTCAGGGGACGCATGCGGGTTCCAAAGCCGCCGACGAGGACTACTGCAAGCATCAGCCGCTGGTGGTTGCGGTGGTCTCTGCGGTCGGCGACGTGGTGGCGGTCGGTTCTGTGCTCTCGGTGGTGTCGTCGCTGGTGTCGGTGGTGTCGGTCGTGTTGGCCGGGGTCGACGAATCTGAACCAGGCAGCGATACCACGGGGCCAGGAACCGTGGTTGCACCGATCGGGATGTTGGAACCCGGACCCGCGTCGAGCGCACCGAGTGCTGGCTGCTGATCGGCCTTCGGCGGCTTGGGTCGATCGGCATCCTTCGGAGTGAAGTAGATACCGAACACCATGCCGTCGTTCTTCAACGGGATCTCGTTGAAGTTGGCGATGTACGTGCCTTCACTGTCGGTGTCGGTGAACAGGTCCCACACCTTGATCGAGAGCTCGGCGTCTTCCGTGCCGCACTTCGTTTCGCCCTCGATGTATTCCTGGATGCCGGTGGGCGGAATGTTGGCGTCGGGAAACTTCAGCTCGTCGTTGGACATTTCGACGCCGTACGACCGAAAAAACACGCCGATCTTCGCGCGCTTGCCGACCGAGACCGACGAGAACGGGTGCCAGTGAATGAGGCCGTCGTCGTGGCTGTGCACGCCGGATGCCAAGTAGCGAGTGTTGACCAAGTTGCCCTGGGAGTTGGTCTCCTCGAGGGCACCGGTGAGCTCGTACCACTGGTCGCACAGGTAGAACCCGTACGTTGCGTGCCAGTGATCATCGATGGTCGGCGGCGTGGCGTCGGCAGCAGGCTGCGACTGCCGGGCGTAGACGATCAGGGCGAGGCCGAGCACCAGCGTGATTGCGATCGCCAGCGGGAACACGGTTCCGCCTTGGAACCGCACAGCACGGGAAGTTCCGTGTTGCGCGAGTTTGGCTGCCTTATTGGTGGACGACGAGGATGACTTAGCCACGGCGAGCCAGGCTATCGGGGCATCGTCGCGTCGGTTCGGCGGTCTTGGAAGTCGGCGATCCTGCTCATCAAGCGGTCGTACGCCTGCCCGACGGCCGCCGGAGAGGCTTCTCGCACCACCCATGAACGACCGGATTCACCCATTCGCGCGCGTGCTTCCGGGTCGTCGACGAGCGATCGCAACGCATGCACGAAGGCTTCCAGGTGGTCGGGCGGGACCGCCACTCCACCGCCCGATTGGCTGAGGAGCCGTGGGATCTCGGAGTCGAGATCGATCGCCGCAACCACGGGGCGGGCAGCAGCGAGACTGGAGTACGTCTTCGACGGCACGCTCACATTCCCCAGCCCCGCTCGCAGCGGCACGACATGGATGTCGCCGCTGGCGAGCACTTCGGGCAGCCGTTCGATCGGCTGGTACCCCACCAGCCGCACGTTGGGCATACCGGTTGCGAGTTCGGCGACGTGGTCGCGGGCGGCACCTTGCCCGTTGACGACAAACGTCACGTCAGGCATCTGCCTGGCCGCGTGTACGACGAGGTCGAGCGACTGTGAGAAGCCGACGTTGCCTGCGTACAGCACGACGACCTCGGAACCGATGCCGAGTTCGTCCCGGTACCCGGTCATCCGGTCAGCGGGGAGGATCCGTTCGGTGTCGACGAAGTTGGGGATCACGTGTACCCGCTGGCGGTACTTCGGAGCGACCTTGGCCACCACGTTGTCGCGGAGGTCGTCGCTCAACACGGTGACCGCGTCGCTGCGGTGGTAGCTCACCCGCTCCAACCACTCGGCGACGCCAATCACGCGTGTGTTGGTGAGCGCTCCCGTTCGCACCGCTGCATCTGGAAACACATCTTGGATGTTGAACAGCAGCTTGGCCCGCCGCACACGGCTGACCACCCATCCGGTGAGGCCGAGGGTGAGCGGCGGTGACATGGCGAGCACCACGTCTGCTCGACGAAACCAGCCTCCGGCGCGTAGGCCCGCCATCCCTGCAAGCAACGAGAACCCGGCAAACCCAGCTGCACGTCGCAACAGATTGCGCTTGTCGGCGTTGGGGAACGGGTGCACGCGTGTGACGGTCCCCCACGCGGTCTGCTCGGTGCGGATGAGCTTGCCCGTCCATTCCGGTTCGATCCGATGTTCCCGGTACCAGGGCAACGCCGTGACGACGTGGAGTTCGTGACCCAGTGCAGCAAGTTCGCTGACGATCCGCGTGATCACGGTGCCGGTTGGTGCCGTGTCGGGCTGGAAGTGCGGGCAGAGCACGACGATCTTCACGCTGGCCCGCTTTCAGCCGCGACCGAGCGGTACGCCGCTGCCAACGCAGTTCCCGACCGCGCGAGCGTGAACGCAGCGCGCCGCAGGTGTCCTGCGGCGACGAGCTCGGCCGATCGAGCGACTGCCTCATCGATGGCACGCGCCCACGCTTCGCCGGTTCGTTCGGCGACGATCACCGCGGCGTCTCCACACACTTCGGTCACTGCAGGATGATTGCTGCCGACGACTGGAACACCCAAGTCCATCGCTTCCACGAGCGGCGCACCGAACCCCTCGTATTCACTGGGAAAGACCACCGCAACGGCACCAGCGACGAGCGCGTCGCGATCGGCGGCGGGCACTCGGCCCGTTCGAACCACACGGTTCGTCATCCCGGCCGCTACGACGGCTTGGCGGAACGCTGCCTCAGCGGCACCCTCGCCACCGATGACGACCAGCGCGAGGTTGCGCAGCGGATGATCCTTCGCCGCAGTCGCAGCGAGCATGTCGACCAACACACGATGACCTTTGTGCGGATGGGTGATGGCAGGAATGGCCACGTAGTCGCTCCCCACGCCGTAGCGATCGCGTGCTTTCACGATCGCTTCGTCGTCTGGCCGCTCGACCATCGGCACCCCATGAGGGATGACCATGACGCGGTCGGGAGCCACATCGAACGCATCGATCACGGTGCCGCGCACGAACTCCGACGGCACGCCGATCAAGCGAGCACGCCGCACCGAGCCCGGCATCAATCGTTCGAGGTATGACCGGCGGGCGCGACTGAAATAGTGCGGGAACTCCAGGTATTGGAGATCGTGCACCGTCAACAACGTGGAGCGTGGCCCGATCATCGGAGCAGTGCCGCCACCGTGGTGCACCACGTGTGCGCCGCGGGTGTGGGCGGCGAGCCAGGAGTTCTCCGCGACGATTCGAAGCGGTCGAGAGTCGCGCCGATACGGCGTGGTCATCACCTCGACGCGACCGCACAACTCGGGATGTGATGCAGGAAATGTCGGTTGGCAGAACATTCGGATTTCCAGATCGTTCGCCACACCAGCTGCGAACAAGCCGGTGAGTTGTCGAACCAGGTACTCCTCGGACCCACCCACTCGCCCGGGTGCCAGCCACGTGAGATTGACGTCGATCGTCGTCGGGCTCATCGGCACAGCGCAGCTTCGTGGTACACGGCTGACATGGATTCGGCGCACGCCGACCACGTCATCGTCGCGGCACGTTCCAAGCCAGCGACACGCAACGCAACACGGTGCTCGAGCGCGGCGTCGATGCCGTCGGCGATGCTCGCCACATCGCTGGGGTCGACCAGTTGCGCTGCCCCGCCGGCCACCTCCTCCGCCGACGTGCCACGGCTGGTGACCACCGGGACGCCGTGGGCCATGGCCTCGGCGACTGGGAAACCGAAACCCTCTTGCAGACTCGGATAAGCGAACAACGCGGCGGCGGCGTAGACGGCGGCCAGGTCCGACGCGGGCAGGAACCCGATGAACTGCCCGCCATGTGCGCCTTGTTCACCCCAGCCACTTGCGCCGGCCACCACCAATGGCAGCTCGCTGTCGCTGCGTTCCACCGCCTCGGCCAGGCGTGCGAGGTTCTTGCGTGGTTCCACGGTTCCGACGAACAACACGAACTCGTCGGGCAAGCGGTACTGCGCGCGCACCCGATCAATGTCTGCCGCTGCGACGGTAGGCACCTCGACGCCCCACGGCACCACTCGCAACCGTCCCCCGTCGAAACAAACGTCGATCAAGTCGCGACGAGTCACTTCGCTCGGGCAGGTGATCAACGTCGCGCTCCGACAGCGCTCCAACCCTGCCACCATCACTCGACTGCCATGTCGGGTGAACCGATCCGGCGTGTGCATGAACGCGATGTCGTGCACCGTCACGACGTGCGGAGCCTTGGTGCCGGCGGGCACCGCCAGGGTGGAGTGACACACATCGACCGGCCCGGTGGCGCGCTCCACTCGAGGATGCCCCGTGCGGTTCCATGCTTCGTACAACAGCGGGCGGCCGATCGGCAGCTGCCGAGTCTCGATCGGCGACCGGAACTCGGCGGCCGGAAGGTTGCGGTGACGACCGGCCACGCCGACGAGCTCTACGTCATTTCGGGCAACGAGCGCGGCGGCCAGCTCGAGCGCGGCCACTGCGGTACCGCCGGGCACCGGGTGCC
>DATKCX010000423.1:0-10748 GCA_035512975.1 Ilumatobacter sp. | reverse complement strand
GTCGCATGCCAGTGTGTGCTGGTGAGTATCAGGTCCGATCGTCGCTTCGAGTTCGAGGCCGACCGGCCCACCGTATGGCGCGGCGTCACCAGCATGGACCGCTACACGACGTGGTGGCCGTGGCTGCATGAGTTCGACGGCACCACCTTCGAAACCGGATCGCGCTGGCGATGCGCGGTCAAACCGCCGCTCCCGTATGTGTTGCGCTTCGACCTGGTCTTCGTCGAAGTCATCGAACACGACTCCGTTCGGGTTGAAGTCGAGGGTGACCTCACCGGCAGAGCCCTGTTGCAGGTGATCGACCGCCAGGGCGGCAGCGAGCTGCATCTCGCATACGACCTCAACCCGGCCAACCGCACCTTGCAGACCGTCGCCAAGGTCGCGCGGCCAGCCGTGGTAGTCGCCCTCGATTGGGTGCTCGACACCGGTGCCCGTCAGTTCGGCCACTCAGCACTCGGCGAGTCGTGAACGTTCTCGTTCCCGTCGCGAAACATTCCAGGAACTCCACGCGACGCGTTTGAGCGCTGTGGTCTACTCACAGTCATGGCTGACAGGCAATGGTTCCGGCGCAACCCGAAGTATGCGATCGCGGGTGGCCTCGCGGTGTTCGCTGGTATTGCCTGGGTGGCATTCGGATACTTCGGCGTACACCTGCTGTTCATCGACAACGAAGTCGCCGAAGGCCCACCGGTGTTCGCATCGACCGAGACCGTGTCACCACCGGCGACCACATCGACAACACCCACAGGATCAGGTCCGTCGGCCCCGCCGACGACGATCGATACTGTCATCCCAGCTCCTGCGCCCGCGGCACCGGCGACGAGCACACCGGCGACGAGCACACCGGCGACGACGTCCGTGACGACCCTGCCCACGACGGTTGCAACAGTTGCGACGGTTCCGCCCGTGCCCGAGATCGTCACCGAGTTCAGCGGGACTTTCGTCTCATTGAACCACCCCACCGTTGGCAACGCGATCGTTCAGGGCAACGGAACCGGGCAACGGTTCTTGAGGTTCGAGCAGTTCGAAACCGACAACGGGCCCGATCTCAACGTGTACCTGGTGAACAGTGCAGCAGGCGGAGTGGACGACTTCGTCGACCTGGGCAACTTGAAGGGGAACATCGGCGACCAGAACTACGAGATTCCACCCGAGGTGGATCTCGCCGTGTACGACACCGTGCTGATCTGGTGCGTCCGATTCTCGAGCGGGTTCGGCGAAGCACTGCTCGTCGCGTCGTGACCCGGGCCCGTCGGCCCGCACACATTCGTGTTTGACCACATCGACGTGCGGGTATCCCACCGAGGCGCGATAGCCACTGCTCGCCCTTGGAAGGAACGACCGACATGGACCAGAACGATCAGAACGACAACGTCGCCGATCCGACCGAACGCGTCGATCCAGACCCACCACACATCGTCGAAGCAACTCCGGTCCCCGAATACGGCTCGTACGGCGACACGCCCGCAACCACAACCCTGCCTGGTGCCGCGACGCCCGGTGCCGTGATCGCTGGACCTGGTGCCAGCGCTCCGACCGAAGCGATCCCGGTCGTTTCGCCTGTGGTCACGCCTTCCATCACGACACCTGTGCACCCGCCAGTGGTGCCGGTGTATCGGGACGACGATCCGCTCGGTGGCAGAAGCCCAGGTTGGCCGTACCTCTTGGCGTTCGTCGCGTTGCTTGCCGGCGGCCTCGTCGGCTACCTCATCGCAGTGGCGGCTGACGACGACGATCCCCCGCCGGCCGCCGTCGCACCAGCATCCGACACCACGGAAACACTCGACCTCCTCCTCGAACGCACCCGCGCCGACGGGGAATACGTCACGCCCAGCGAGTACCCGCCAAGGGACGAGATCACCGAGATCGACAGCGCAGCCGCTGTCGGGGAATTTCAAACCGAACTCGACGAACTCGCAGCCGCGCAGGCCGCAGACGAGGGTGCGGCTGAGGAAGACGCCGTTGCGCTCACCGAGCAGGTCGAGGAACTCGAGACCGCTCTGGCCGACATGACCGCCGAACGCGACGCGCTGGCCGAACAGATCGGCGACACCGACGGCGCGGTCACCGATCAGCAGGCAGCGCTCGACGCAGCCAACGACCAGATCGCGGATCTCGAGGAACAGCTCACGGCGGCGGTTGCAGATCTCGAAACCGCCAACGCCAACCTCGCCGAAGCCGAGACGGCGCGGCAGACCGCAGTCGCCGAACGCGACACGGCGGTTGAAACGGTCGAGGCACTGAACGTCATGCCGAACCCGACCTACATCAACGGGCCCGTCACGAAGGCCCGTAGCGACGCAGCCGCGAACGGTTGGACATTGATCGAACAACCGGTCGAGTCCACCACTGCGGCCGTTGGCACGATCATCGACCAGGCCCCACCGGCCGAGTCGAACATGATTCAGGGTTCCGTGCTCTACGTCACAGTCGCCGAACGCCCCTGAGGCGGATCTCTCGGTCTGCCCTCGTCCTCGGCCTCGCTAGTTCGCGAGGGCGAGGGCGGCGGCGATTCCGTTGGCGATCGCCACGGCGACGAGCAACGATGCGAATGCTTGCAGCGACTTCGTCGGTGGTAGCCGGTGCGCGACCGCGGCACCGATGGCGGCACCGATCAGCATCGTCACCGTGAACGGGACTGCGATGTTCCAGTCGACCGAACCGAGCCCTCGGAACGACAACGCGATCACGGTGTTGCCGGCGATCACGACCAGTGACGTACCGATCGCCGTTGGCAAGGAGAGACCGAGCGCCAACGTGAGAGCTGGGACGATGACGAACCCGCCGCCCACACCGAACAGCCCGGTGAGGAAGCCCACCACCGAACCGGCGGCGACGACACGTGTCGCCGCATGCCACCTGGGCTTGGCGAGCGGTGCTGTCGCGACAGCCACTGTGCTACGACCTTGCGCTCCGACCAGTACGGGTTCTGCTGCGTCGAGCGCCACGAGGGCACGCTCTTCACCAACCTTCGTGCACGTCGGGCATGCGGTGAGCATCCGGTGCGCGGCGATGAGCACCAAACCCGAAAAGCCCAGCAGCAGGACGTCACCGTCGAGTCGGCCGCTGATCGCCGAGCCCGCCCATGTGCCCGCGATTCCCGTGAGCAAGAAGTAGGCGGCGGCATCCCACCGGACTCGATTCGCCCGAGCGTGACCCAACCCCGCGACCGCAGATGCCACGCCGACTGCCACGAGCGACGTCGATGTCGCGGCGATTGCCGACTGACCAGCAAGGTGCACGAGAACCGGGACAGCCAGCACCGAGCCGCCACCCCCCAACGCCCCGAGAGCAACTCCGATCAGAACACCGAATGCGACAGCGACGATCATGGCGAGACCTTCATGGCGCTGGGGTGTTGTGACCCGACGCTGTTGCGTCGAGCGCGTTCGCACCACCGACCACATCGGACACGTCGAGAAACCCGGCGGACCACAACACACTGCTGGCGATCGCTGAGCGTGCTCCGCCGGCGCACATCAACACGACCGGGCGCTGCGGATCGAGCTGACCCAGATCTCCACGCAACCGGGCGAGGGGGATGTTGTTGGCACCACCGATCGGCGCTGCCTTCACTTCGCCGGGGTTGCGCACGTCGATGAGCTGCAGGTCGTCTCCGAGGTCAGCGCGTCGCTCGACGAACTCTCTGGCGGTGAGCCTGGACAGGCGGCGCGCCCGTTCCGGATGCTGCACCAGGAGTGCCTCGGGCCCGGTGATCGCTCCGACAACATTGTCGAAACCGATGCGCCCCAGCCGAACCTTTGCCTCGGTGACTGCTTCGGGAGAACCGAGCAGCACGATGGCCGTACCAGCATTCACGACCGAGCCGACCTGCTCGGCGAAACGTCCCGTGAGACTCACGCTCAACGAGCCCGCCAGATGCCCCTGCGCGAACGCCTCGACTGGACGCGTATCGACCACCGCTGCCCCCGAAGCGACGGCGCGATCCAGCTCGTCGAGCGTGAGTGGCGTCACCGCTTCATGCTCGTCGAGCAACGGATGCTCGCGGCGGTTGAGATCGGCGTTGAAGCCGAAGTAGGCCGGTGCCGACGGCTGGTCCTCGGTGACGAGCCCGACGAAGGTCTCCTCCGACATCGGTTGCAACGCGTAGTTCGTGCGCCGCTGCTCGCCGATCGTCGACACCGTCTCTGCCGACAGCGACTTGCCGCACGCGGAACCAGCGCCGTGGGCCGGCAGCACGAGGGCCGAGTCGGGCAACGCGAGGAGTCGGTGCACCGACTGAAAGAGCCGGCCGGCGAGGTGTTCCGCCGACACGTTCGCGGCGACGAGCAGGTCGGGTCGACCGACGTCGCCGATGAACAACGTGTCTCCCGTGAGCGCTGCTACCGGGTCGGCTTCTGGAGCTGGCCGGACCACCAGCGAGATCGACTCCGGGGTATGACCCGGCGTGCTGAGCACCTCGACCTGCACGCCGCCGAGGTCGATCAACTCACCGTCGGCCAAGCCCCGCGACTCGAAGTCGGTTCGGGCTGCTTCTCCAAAACCGATCTCCGCGCCGGTGGCGGCAGCCAGCTCGAGATGACCCGACAGGAAGTCGGCATGGAAGTGGGTTTCCACCACCATCTCGATCACGAGACCCTCGGCACTGGCGGCGTCGAGCATCTCGTCGATGTCGCGGCGAGGGTCGACGGCGATCGCCCGACCCGTGTTCGAATCGCCGACCAAATACGACGCCTGCGACAGGCAGCCGAGGTACAACTGGCGAATCACGACGTGGTCCGGAAGCCCTCCGACTCGCTGCCCACCCGGTTGCCCACTTCGGTCGAGACTCGTACTGGGGTTCATATCGGGGTTCGCGTCGGCGCTCATGATGAGACCACCTTGCCACTGGTGAGTTCGGCGATCAACGTCGGCATGTCGCAGTTGCCGGCCCGTGTCCGGTTGTACGGAAGTCGGGCCAACAGGCCCCCCATGAGACACGAGTTGGTCAGCGCCGCGAGCACCAAGCCGGTACCGGCCGCGCCAGCCACGAATCGAGCCGGCGGCCACAGCATGCTGGCCGCGATCGCCGTCGCGACGATGCCGCCCGCAACCAGGCGCACTTGACGCTCCAGCGCCCATGGCAGGTTGTCTGCGTGGAGGGACGAAACCGGTAGTGCCGCTGCGTGCCACGCCTGAAGCCCACCGTCGAGCACGTGCATCTCGGTCCAGCCGAGTGAACTCAGCGTTGATTCGGCTTGCGCCGCGCGACGCCCGGATTGGCACACCAACACCACCGGTCCGGATGCGGCACGGAACTCCTCGCGATGCTCGGTCAGATCAGGCAGCGGAACGTTGTACGAACCGGCGATGTGGCCGTCGGCGAACTCCCCTGGAGTCCGTACGTCGATCACCCGCACGTCAGGGTTCTCGGTGCGAAGCCGAACCAGGTCGGACGGTCGAAAGGTGGCGGGCATGGTTGATCTCCTCAGATACCTAGGGGGGTATATGCATACCCTACGGGGTATGCCGCTAGGATTGCAACCATGCAGTTTCCAGATGACGTCTCCGACGATGTGCTCAATCGCCTCCGCCGAGCCGAGGGCCAAGTTCGCGGCGTGCAACGGCTGCTCGAGGAGGGTGCCGATTGCAAGTCGGTGATCACCCAACTCACCGCAGCTCAAGCGGCGCTCCATCGCGCCGGTTTGCGCCTCATGGCAGCAGGCATGCGCGCCTGTCTCGCCAACCCAGAACTCGCAGCGGCCGAAGGCATGACCGCCGACCAGATGGAAGAACTCTTCCTCGCGTTGCGCTAGCCGATCAGTCGGCGGCGTCGACGGTGGCCAGTGAGATGGAGGTGTTCTCGGGAACGGGCGGCAGGCGTAGCGCGAGCAGCCAGGTGAGCACCACGAAGGCAGCTGACCCCCACAGGGCTGCAGGTAGCTCACCCCACAGATAGAGCACGCCGGATAGAAGCGTGCCGACGAAGCGACCGGCCGCGTTTGCCGAGTAGTAGAAGCCGACGTCGGTGGCCACATCGTCGTCGTCGGCGTACGCCAGCACGAGATACGAATGCAGTGACGAGTTCATGGCGAACACCACGCCGAACACGATGAGGCCACCGACGATCGCAACGTTCACCGCTACGTCGAACGCCACGAACATGGCGATCGCCGCAGACACCGCGCCGAGCATCAGCGCCCACTGCTGCGTGGCCCGCACCTCGTCGACGTCGCGCCCGCCGCTCGCGAGCAACCGAGGTGCGAACGATTGCACGATGCCGTAGCCGATGATCCACACGGCGAGAAACCCTCCGACGCCTTGCTCGGACCAGCCAAGCTCGTCGGAGAGGAACACCGGCAGCGCAACGACGAACCAGATGTCGCGCGAGCCGAAGAGGAAGAAGCGCGCCGCCGACAGCCGGTTGATCGCCGACGACTTCGACAGCAGCGACCGGAGTGGCGGCTTGTTCTTCGACTTGCCGATGTCTTCGTTCAAGAACACCAGCAGCCCGACCACCGTCACAGCAAGCGCAGCAGCCATCACCCACAAGGCGCCGTCGTAGTCGAGCGAAGCAAGCAGCACCGCTCCGACGAAGAACCCGACGCCCTTGAGAGCATTCTTCGAACCGGTGAGGATCGCGACGAGCTTGAAGAGCGAGCCCTCTCCTGCCACCGTCTTCACGGCACTCTTCGAGCTCATCTTCGTCAGATCCTTCGCCACGCCGCTCAGTGCCTGCATGGCCATGACGAACGTCACCGACAGCCACCGCTCCCAGGAAGGAGACTCGAACGTCAAGGCCGCCAAGGCCGCGATCTGCAGCACGAGCCCAGCGATCAGGGTGCGATTCAGCCCTCGTCGCGCGCCCACCCACCCGCCGAGCAGGTTGGTGAGAATGCCCATGAACTCGTAGGAGAGGAACAAGAACGCGATCGCGACCGGCGAATAGCCGAGGTCGTTGAAGTGCAACAGCACGAGCATGCGCAGCGCGCCATCGGTGATGGTGAAGACCCAGTAACCCGCCGTCACCAGGATGTAGTTGCGGAGCCTCACGCGCTGCTCAGTCGTGCTGCTTCAGAGACCCGGCGACCTTGGCTGCGAGCTCGGCCATGCGGTGCACGTACCCGTACTCGTTGTCGTACCACACGAGCACCTTCACCATTCGCCCGTCGATCACCATCGTCGACGGGCCGTCGACGATGCCAGAACGGGTGTCGTTGGTGTAGTCGGCTGACACCAATGGACGCATCTCGAACCCGAGGATTCCCTTGAGCTCACCTTCGGCAGCATCGCGCAAGAGTCCGTTGACCTCGTCGACGGTGACGTCGCGCGACATCGTGAACACGCAATCGGTGAGCGAGGCATTCAACAGCGGCACTCGCACGGCGATGCCGTTCAGCTTTCCCTGCAACTCTGGGTAGATGAGCGTGATCGCCGTTGCCGAGCCGGTCGACGTGGGGATCAGCGAGTTCAGCGCCGACCGCGCCCGACGCAGGTCTTTGTGCGGGGCGTCGACGATGACCTGGGTGTTGGTGACGTCGTGAATGGTGGTGATCGCTCCGCGCTCGATGCCGATTCTCTCGTGCAGCACCTTCACCACTGGTGCCAAGCAGTTCGTCGTGCACGATGCCGCGGTCACGATGCGATGCACCGCAGGGTCGAAGAGGTGGTCGTTGCAGCCCATCACCACGTTGAGGACGCCTTCGCTCTTCACTGGACATGCAACGACCACGGCACGCGCGCCGCGCTCGAAGTGCGGTTCGATGTGCTCTGCGGTCTTCCACGTGCCGGTCGACTCGATCACCAGATCGACGCCCAGATCGTTCCAGGGAATGTCGCCTGGCGATGAGTGCTCGCTGAATGTCACCGGCTGCTCGTCGATCACGAGTTGGTCGCCGTCGACATGCACCTCGCCCGGGTACCGCCCGTGCACGGTGTCGAACTCCAGCAGGTGCGCTGCGGTTTCGAGCCCACCCTTGTGCTCGTTGACGTGAACGAGTTGCAGATCGTGGTGCTCGCGCAGCGCCCGCACGACGAGTCGTCCCATGCGGCCGAAGCCGTTGATGCCCACTCGAACGGTCATGTCGGAGATCCTCCTGTTGCGCTGGCGGTGATGTGGCCCATCACGCCGGCGATTCGTGTTTCGAGTTCGGCCACGACTGCATCGAAGGCTGGGGCGGAGCCGTTCTCGACGGGGTCGGCGATCGACCAATGCCACCAATCGGAGCCCGCTGTGAGTTCTTCGTGCACCCGATCGCACACGGTGACGACCTGGGCGTCGGCTGGGATCCCGTCGATGTGCGTTGGTGTCGCGTCCGTGAGAGATACGCCGGCGCGGCGGGCGGCGGCGACCGCGCCGCGGTGTACTCGCGCCGCTGGATGGGTTCCTGCCGAGGATGCGTGCAGCCCAGTTCGTGCGGTCCACAACGCAGCCGCGAGCTGCGAACGCGCTGAGTTGTGGCTGCACAAGAAGAGCATCTCCCCACGGGGCGACCGATCGGTGGGCTCCAGCCCGGCGATCGGGTTGTGTCGAAGGCGAACGTACTTGCGGCGACCATCGCCGGCAGACGACGTCCGTTCAATCAGGCCCACCTGCTCCAACACCTCGAGGTGATGCGCCAGCAGGTTCGACGGCATCTCGAGTCGAACAGCGAGTTCCTTCGGAGAACGATCGCTCACTACCAACTCGTCGATGATCGCGAGCCGCGCCGGCTCACCCAGCGCGGCGTGCACAGCCGATCGCGTGCGTAATCGATCGTCGCTCCACTCCGGCGAGCCCGCACTCATGAGGCGTTCGACATGCGCAACTCGGACAACAGGGATTCGACGCGCTCGCGAATCTCGTCACGTGCCGAGCGGATCTCGCTCACCGTCGACCCGACCGGATGGGCCAGAATCCAGTCTTCGTATCGCCGGCCGGGCACCACCGGGCACACCTCGCCGCAACCCATGGTGACGACGACTCCAGCTGCCGCGACGACCTCATCGCTGAGGGGTTTCGCGTACGGGTCGTGCAGATCGACGCCGACCTCCTGCATGGCTTCGATGACGGCAGCCGACACCTCGGCAGACGGCTCGGTTCCGGCGGACCACACGGGTATGTCACTCGCGAGGTGGCGCAACCACCCAGCCGCCATTTGAGATCGTCCCGAGTTGTGCGTACACACGAAGAGCACCCCTGGTGAGGACGATGGCCCGTCCGAGCGTGCCCGCCCAGCAGCCATGAGCCGCTCACGAGCAAACCGATGCGCGAGCAACGGCAGATACGTCGCCACTGTCGCTCCGCTCGAGAGTTGCTGATACGAGTCGCGCACACACCGCTCGACCGTTTCGTAGCCGAAGGCACCGACGAACTCCTCTGCCAGCACCGAGGTTGCCCTGTCGATCGCATCGTCGAGAACTTCATCGCTCATGTCCATGTCATGTTTGCTCATCGCTTACTGACTCAACCACAACTGAGTGATATTGCCAACCGCATGCAGGTGAACAGCGGGTGAACGTCTCTAGGTGGCACACTCGACGCGCGACTTCGCGACGCATGATCGGCGACACTTCACCGTGCTTCAGTCGAGGCTGGGCAGCCTCAACCTGTTGCCATGAATCCCGCCCCGACGAACTGCCCGCTCCGCCGGCGCGAGCAGTTTCGTCGATGGGCGAGGGACTGCTGACTACGAGCCGATCTTTCCGCCGTCCAGCTTGCGGATCACGAGGGTCGCCGATCGCGGACGCCCGTTCGGCTGATGGTCGGGCCAGTTGCTGACCGTGCTTGGGTTGGCCGTGCTGGGAGCGCCGAACTGACCATTCCAGAACGTGGTCGATTCACCTGGGTGCTGGATGTTGACGAACATCGTCGTCTGGTCGGGCGTGGTGATGACACCGGTGACCTCGCAACCTCTGGGCCCGGTGAGGAACCGCTTCACCTCACCGGTGTCCGGGTTGGCGACCAGCATCTGGTTGTTCCCGATGTTGTCGTAGCTCCGACTTGCGAGATTCTGCGACGAGTTGGAGATGTCGGTCTGGATCCACACGAGGCCATCGGGGTCGACCCAGATGCCATCGGGCGAGCCGAAAGCGGGTTGGTCCGACGGAACGTTGGGGCCCGCCACCGCCGGATACGCCGGATCGCCGGCGAACAGAAAGACGTCCCACGCGAACGACGTCGGGTTGTGAATGTTGCCGACCTCGTGGAATCGCACGATGTGTCCGTAGGGATTCGGATCGCGATCGCTATTCACCGCCGAGCCATTGCCCGAGCCGTTCGTGAGCGTGACGAAGACGTCGCCGGTCTTGCTGTTCACGCCAACCCACTCGGGGCGATGCAACCTGGTGGCTCCGACGGCGTCGGCCGACATGCGGGTGCGAATGAGCACGTCGGCTTGGTCGACAAAGCCGTTCGTCGGCGTGAGCGGACCAGCTCCGTGCACCAGCGGCAACCAGGCGCCACTGCCGTCGGAGTTGAACTTCGCCACGTACAACGTGCCTTCGTCGAGCGGGCTCTTGCCGCGGGCTCGCAGCTGACGCCACGGCGCATTGCCGACGAACTTGTACAGGTAGTCGCCGTTCTCGTCATCGCCGGAATACACGACGACGCGCCCGTTCATCTCCGTGACGGTTGCGCCCTCGTGCTTGAACCGACCGAGCGCGGTGCGCTTGACGGGCGTGGAGCTGGGGTCATCGGGGTCGATCTCGACCATCCAACCGAAGCGGTTCAGCTCGTTGCCGTTTGTTGCCACGTCGAAGCGCGGATCGGCCTTGTGCCAGTTGTATCCGAAGCCGGTCGCGGACACGCCGTAGCGCGCTTCGAGTGG